>NZ_JBHTDM010000006.1:0-316975 GCF_042666535.1 Brachybacterium sp. GCM10030252
TCTTACCCGTGCCCACGCCGCAGCACTCATGAACACCCCGATCTCACTGAACCCCACCTCAACGACTTGCATCCCGCAAGCCGCTTGACATAGGAGATACCCATGAGCACTGATCCCGGCCCGGACTCCGAGGCTCGCCCCTGGCTGCTCGTCGTCGACGCGCAGCAGATCTTCGCCGATCCCGCCTCGGAGTGGGCCTCGCCGTTCTGGGGCGGGGCCTGGGAGCGGATCCGCGAGCTCGCTGTGGCCGTCGGGCCCGAGCGGACCGTGCTGACCCGGTGGCTGCCGACCGCCGATCGGCGCACCGCCTGGGGCGACTACTTCGCCGCCTGGCCGTTCGCCGACGTACCGGCGGAGGATCCGCTGTACGACCTGGTCGAGCAAGCACGCGGCCTCTCCGCCCACCCCACCGTCGACGAGCCGACCTTCGGGAAGTGGGGGCCGCAGCTCGCAGCGCGGATCGGCGCCGCACCCGGAACCGGCCCGCACCTGCTGGTCACCGGTGTCTCCACCGATTGCTGCGTGATCGCGACCGTGCTGGCGGCGGCCGATGCCGGCATGCGCGTCACCGTGGTCACCGATGCCGTCGCCCACTCCACCCGCGAGAACGGCGCGGCCGCCCTGCACACCATGGGCCTGTTCGAGCCGCAAGTCGATCTGCGCACCACCGGCGACGTGATCGCCGGCGCGAGGTCCTGAGCCCATGTCGTCGGTCCCGCCACCACTGCTCACCCTCGGGCACGGCCGCCTCGACCGTGCTGACCTCGCCGATCTGCTGCGCGGCGCCGGCATCGAGCGCCTGGTCGACGTACGCCGCTTCCCCGGCAGCCGCGCGAACGAGGCCGCCTCCCACGGCGCGATCGAGGAGATCTGCGAGAATATCGGCGTCGTCTACCGCTGGGACGAGCGTCTGGGCGGGCGACGTCGCCTCACCAAGGACGACGATGCCGCGTCCGCCGATCCCTGGTGGCGGGTCGCGCAGTTCCGCGCCTATGCGGCCTGGACCCGCAGCGACGAGTTCCGGGCCGGGATCGCCGAGCTCCTCGCCGACTGCGCCCGGCAGCGCACGGCGGTGATGTGCTCGGAGTCCGTGTGGTGGCGCTGCCATCGCCGCCTCATCGCCGACGTGATGCTCCTCGAGCACCAGGTGCCTGTCGAGCACCTGATGCCGTCCGGCCAGCTACGCACCCATGAGTCGAGCGCCGGCGCCCGACTAGATGCCGACGGGCACGTGGTCTGGGACCGGACCGAGCCCGAGGACCGGGCCGAGGACAAGGACAGAACCGACCCGGAGGACCGCGGCGACTAGGCAGAAATCCGTTGCCGCCCTTCGCGCCCCCGGATAGCGTCCGGCACATGCACACACTCCCCCGCACCGCCCTGATCACCGGCGTCGGCCGCCGTCGCGGCATCGGTGCCGCCATCGCGCGGGGTCTCGCCGCCGACGGCTTCGACCTGGCCCTGAACTACTTCGAGGACTACGACCGCCGCATCTACGGCGAACCTGCCGACGTCGAACTCCTGGCCGACGAACTGCGCGCCGGCGGCCGACGGGTCGACCTCGTACCCGGCGATCTGTCGGATCCGGAGATCCCCGAGACCCTGATCGCATCGGCCCAGGAGTCGCTCGGCCCGATCGGCGCCCTGGTCACCTGCCACTGCGAGTCGGTCGATTCCTCGATCCTGGACACGACCGTGGAGAGCTTCGACCGCCACTATGCCGTGAACGTCCGCGCCAACTGGCTGCTGCTGAAAGCCTTCGCCGAACATGTCGAGGCCGGCGCGGACACCCCGGGCGGCGCGATGATCGCGCTGACCAGCGACCACACCGTGCACAACCTCCCCTACGGCTCCACGAAGGCCGCATTGGACCGCCTGGTGCTGGCCGGGACCCATGAACTGGCCGACCGCGGCATCCGCACCAACCTCATCAACCCCGGCCCGATCGATACCGGCTGGATGAGCGATGAGGTGCGCGATTCGGCCGCTTCCGCGACGCCCGGCGGGCACCTCGGCGAGCCAGAGACCGTCGCGAACCTGGTGCGATTCCTGGTCTCCGAGCAGGGCGAGTGGATCCGGGGACAGCTGCTCTACTCCAATGGGGGCTTCGCCTCCCCGGCGCTCTGAACCGCGGCCCCATTCCCCCGAAACGTGGCGATTCCGGCACGTCTCGGGGGAACGGTTGCGCGCGTCGCGGCGCGCGGGTCGCGCAGGCGCGCGGGCGGACCGCTCAGATCCCGCGACGCAGCACGAACACGCCGCCGCGGTCGAGCACGGCCCAGGCCTTCTTGGTGCGCGGATCCACGCCGTAGGTGCCCACCGCATGGCCCTCGTGGTAGGGCCCCTTGACGAACTTCTTGGTCCCGGCGTGGTTCGCGTCCACGGCGTTGATCCAGGAGCCGTCCTCGCCGCGAGTGGCGAGCCCGTAGCTGCCATCGGCCCGGAACGCGCGGGCGCCGCCGCTGAGCTCGAGGACGAAGCGGTCGGCCTCATCGGTCTCGTCGGCCTCGGGCAGCTGACCGGTCACGGACTCGTCGTTCAGCGTCAGGTTCTCGTGGATGCCCGTGAGGTGGAAGCGGGGCGAGGCGTCGCCGTCCCCGGCGTCCTGCCAGCCGGTGGCGATGTGCTTGGACAGGGCCCGCCCGGCGTAGTCGGACGTCTCGGCGGTGTTGACACCGTCGAGGATCCTCGCGGTGGTGCCCTCGAACTCGTCGCTGACCACGGTGTAGGACTCCCCCGGGCCGACGAGGAACTCCTGGCCGTTCAGGGAGCGGCCCCAGCGCTCGCGCCAGTACCAGCCGCTCTCCGGCGGGGTGACGTTCATGTACGTCGGCCCGTAGTCGGCGCCGGTGCTCATGGAGTAGAAGTCGACGTAGAGCATCGGGCCGTCGACGGTGATGAGGTAGTGGCTCAGCGTCCACAGCTCCTCGGCGAGCACAGTCTCGGACGGGCCGCCGTAGGTCTCGTCGATGGAGGGGACATCCGGCGTGTAGAACTTGGCGCTGTCCGAGCCGGCGATGAGCTGCTCGATGGAGTGCCGGCCGTCGGCGCTGGTGATCACCGAGCGCTTGTGGTGGTGATCGTGGCCGCCCCACAGGAACGCGACCCCGCCCTCGTCGCAGATCTGCAGGAACCGGTCCACCCCGTCGGGATTCTCGGAGGGATCGCTGCCGAAGAGGTTGTCGACGTGGTTGCCGCCGATGAGGTTCTTGTGCGCGGCGATGATGCAGTGCATGTCCGCGCCGCGGCTCATCACGCGCTCCTCGATCCAGTCGAGCTGGTCGAGGATGTTGTCGCCGGTGGAGCCGGAGCCGTCCGGACGGGTGAACTGGTCGAGCATGATGAGGCGGACGTTCTCGACGTCGAAGGAGTAGGACAGCCCCTTCAGCACCTCCGAGGGGGATGAGAAGTTCGTCGCCCCGCCGAGCGGGTTCTCGCCCTCGCCCATGTGCTGGGGGAAGACCTGCGGCAGCTCCTGGCCGGCCGTCGCGGAGGACTCGTGGTTGCCCCGCAGGGTGTAGAAGCCGATGCCGGCGTCGTACAGCGGCTGGACCAGTTCGCCCTTGATCGGCAGCGTGCGCACGTCGGGACGGCCGTTGTAGCTGTCCTCCTCCCGATCGACGTTGTCGCCGACCTGCACCAGGAAGGCGGCGCCCTCGTCGATCATGCGCTCATTGATCATGCGCTGGAGGCCGCCGGCGATGGAGCCGGGGTTCTCCCCGTCAGCGTCCGCGCCCCACTGGGTGTCGCTCATCAGGCCGAAGGTCCACGCGTTCTCGGACAGGGCAGGACGGGGAGCGGCCGAGGCGGCGGCGGTTCCGACGGCGCCGACGGCACCGAGGGCGCCGACGCCGATCGGGAGCTGCAGGAGGGTGCGACGGTCGATACGGCTGGGAGCGGGCATGGGCGGGTCTCCTCGGGTCAGGCGGCGGGGGCTGCTCGTGTCAGGCGGCGGGGCCTGATCGGGATCGAGCACCCGCGAGACTAGGGACCTCCTGCGACCAGGATCTGACCTGCACACCAACGACGGATGACCGCGGGAGGTCCGGTCGGCGAAGTCGCCGCCGGCCCGGCGGCCCTCACCGCAGCGGCCCGGTGACCCCCTCGGCCGCGGCCAGCACCGACCCGTCCCGCAGCCGCGCCTCGGCCTCGGCGATGTCCGGGGCGAGGAACCGGTCCGGGCCCGGACCCTCGACGGTGCGGCGCAGCACGTCGATCACGGCGCGCGAGGCGGCCGAGGGCTCCAGCGGGGCGCGCAGGTCGATCGCGCGGGCCGCGGCGAGCAGTTCGATGGCCAGCACCCGGCGCAGGTTGTCCACGCTGGTGCGCAGCTTCCGGGCGGCGTGCCAGCCCATCGAGACGTGGTCCTCCTGCATCGCCGAGGACGGGATCGAGTCCGCACTCGCCGGTGCCGCCAGCCGCTTCATCTCCGAGACCAGACCCGCCTGGGTGTACTGGGCGATCATGAAGCCGGAGTCGACGCCCGGGTCGTCGGCCAGGAACGGCGGCAGCCCGTGGGAGCGCGACTTATCCAGCATCCGGTCGGTGCGGCGCTCCGCGATCGAGGCCAGGTCCGCGCTGACCACGGCGAGGAAGTCGAGCACGTAGGCGACCGGGGCGCCGTGGAAGTTGCCGTTGGAGGTGACGGTGCCGTCCTCGAGCACGACCGGGTTGTCGATGGCGGCCGCCAGCTCCCGGTCGGCAACGGTGCGGGCATGCTCGATGGTGTCGCGCACGCCGCCGGCGACCTGCGGGGCGCAGCGCAGGGAGTAGGCGTCCTGGACCCTGGAGCCCTCGGCGGCGACATCGGCGATGATCGGCGAGTCCTGCAGCACGGCCAGGATGTTCGCGGCCGAGGCGGCCTGCCCGGGGTGCGGGCGCAGCGGCGTGTGCAGCTCGGGGTGGAAGACGGTGTCGCGGCCGCGCAGACCCTGCACGGTCAGGGCCGTGGTGAGGTCCGCGGCGCGCACCAGCTCGTCGAGGTCGGCGAGGGCCAGCAGCAGCATGCCGAGCATGCCGTCGGTGCCGTTGATCAGCGCCAGGCCCTCCTTCTCCTCGAGCAGCACGGGCTCGATGCCGGCCTCGGCCAGCAGCTCGGGCACGGGGCGCTCGACGCCGTCACGGTCCCGGGCGCGCCCCTCCCCCATCAGCACGATCGCGCAGTGCGCGAGCGGGGCGAGGTCGCCGGAGCAGCCGAGGGAGCCGTACTCGTGGACGATCGGGGTGATGCGGGCGTTCAGCAGCGCCAGCATCGTCTCGACCACGACGGGGCGCACGCCGGTGCGGCCGGAGGCGAGGGTGCGGGCGCGCAGCAGCATCAGGGCGCGCACCACCTCGGGCTCGACCTCGCCGCCGGCGCCTGCGGCGTGGGAGCGGATCAGGGAGCGCTGCAGGGCGTGGCGCTGGCTGGGCGGGATGGAGGTGTCCGCGAGCGCTCCGA
This sequence comes from Brachybacterium sp. GCM10030252, assembly GCF_042666535.1. NCBI lineage: Bacteria > Bacillati > Actinomycetota > Actinomycetes > Micrococcales > Dermabacteraceae > Brachybacterium > Brachybacterium sp. GCM10030252. The sequence continues at coordinate 5,441 of NZ_JBHTDM010000006.1, forward strand.
ATCCGGTCGAGACGCCGTAGACGGGGGTCTCGCCGAGGGCGAGGTCCTCGATGTGGGTGCGCACCCGGGCGACTTCTTCGCGGGCGGCGGGGTCCAGACGCACCTCGGCGCCGCGGCGGGCGACGGCGAGCACGTCGGCCGCGGTCAGGCCCGAGGTCGACAGGGTGATGGTGCGGTTCCCGGCGGCGGGATGCGGGGCGGTGGTCATCGGTGGTCGTCTCCTGAGGTGAGGGGGCGTCGTACTCTGCGGCGATGGGGGACGTGTGGCAGCAGGTGTGGCCGGAGCTGCTCGACGCCGGAGTGCTGGTCGTGGCGATGGCGGGCGTCGTGCTGCTGACGATCCACACGGTGCGGCGTCCGCACCGTCATCGCCGGCATCCCACGCGCCGTCGGGCCCCGCGGCTGATGGCGGTCATCGCCGTGGTGGTCTACCTGGTGGCCGCTCTGATCGCGGTGGTCGGCACGACCGAGGACGAGGACCCGGCCAACGCCCGGCAGATGCTGATCGCCGGGGCGCTGCTGTCGCTGCTGGCCCTGTTCCTGCTGTGGGTCTACGTGATCGTCTACGTCGAAGCGGGCCCGGAGGCGCTCATCCAGCGGGACATCGCCGGCCGCACGCACACCATCCGCTACGAGGACATCACCCGGATCTACGAGCGCACGGCCCGGCTGGGCTATTTCGTGGTGGTGGAGGGGCGCGACGGGACGAGGATCCAGGCGGGCCCGGGCCTGTTCGACTGGGGCCCGTACCAGCATTGGCGCCGGACACAGATGCCTCGCCGGCGCTAGCGCGCGCGGGACCGCGGTGGCACGGCGAGTCTCGGCGACGTTCAGCGCCGCGGTCGCGGGAGGAGCCGTGAGGGGCCGGCGGACCGCGGTCACAGCAGCAGGTGCGCCAGCGGCGCGGTGATCAGCATCGTCAGCATCACGCGCTGGATCCAGATGATCACCAGCCGGCCCACGCTGATCGGGATCGAGGTGGCCAGGATCGAGGGCACCAGGGCGGAGAAGAAGATGATCTGCGAGACGGCGGTGACGCCGATGGTCAGGCGCAGAACGTCGGAGGGATGGCCGGCGACGGCTGTGGCCGGCAGGAACATCTCGGCGATGCCCATCGCGGCGGCCTTGCCCGCCAGTCCCGGATCCGGCAGGCCGACGAGGTAGGCGACGGGCACGAACAGCCAGCCCACGACGTCGAAGACGGGGGTGTAGGTCGCCAGCAGCAGGCCGGCTAGGCCGATCGAGAGGATCGAGGGGACGATCGCGGAGGACATCCGCACGCCGTCGCGGAACGTCGACCAGGTCCCCCGTCCCAGGCCAGGTGCGCTGGACAGGGCGCGCATCGCCTCGGCCCAGGCGGCGGCGAACCGATTGCCGCGCGCGACCGGCTCCGGGAGGTGCGTGACGCCCTCGAAGGTGTCGGGCGCGACGGTGCGCAGCGGCGGGATCCGCACGGTGATCGCTGTGACCGCGAAGGTCACGGCGAGGGTGAGCACGAAGTACAGCGTCCAGTGGTCCATGAGATCCAGGGTGCTGGCGACGATGACCATGAACGTCGCCGAGACGGTCGAGAAGCCGGTGGCGATGATCGCGGCCTCCCGGCCGGTGTACCGGCCCTCGCGGTAGACCTTGTCGGTGATCAGCAGGGCGAGCGAGTAGGAGCCGACGAAGGAGGCGACCGCGTCGACGGCGGCGCGTCCCGGCACCTTCCACACCGGGCGCATGATCGGCTGGACCAGTACGCCGATGAACTCCATCAGTCCGTAGCCGACCAGCAGCGCGAGGAACACGGCGCCGACGGGCACGATGAGGCCGACGGGGATGGCGAGCTTGTCCCACAGGAACGGGCCGATGTCGGGGTTGGCGAGCGGCCCCGGGTAGTAGCCGGCGGCCGCGCACACGGCGACGGCGAGGCCGACGACGTTCGCGAGCGCGAAGAAGGTCCGCAGCGCCCCATTGCGCCAGGTGCCGGTGGCGAACGGGCGGACCGTGCCCAGCGCCACCAGAGCCACCACGACCCAGGGCACCACGGGGCCGAGCACCCATTGCACGAGGCTCAGCACGTGGTCGACGAGGATCGTGGAGCTGCCGGCGATCTCGACGGTCACGAAGAACATCGCCAGGCCGATGGCGCTGTAGACCACGAAGCGCCACCGGTGCGGCGGGGTGGAGCGCGCTCCATCGGGCGAGCCGGCGGCGGAACCGGGCTCGGGACGGGGCGCAGGGGTCGCGGGCGTCGTCATCGACGTCCTCCTCAGGGCAGGGGGATCCCGGCCCGCCAGACCCGGTGGGTCAGCGGCATGCCGGGGCGGTAGGCGAGATGGATGGCGGCGGGGGCGTCGAGCACGTGGAGGTCGGCGCGGGCGCCGACGGAGAGGTGGCCGACGTCCTCGCGGTGCAGGGCCTGGGCCCCGCCGCGGGTGGCGGCGCGGATCGCTTCGGCCAGCGTCAGGTGCATCTGCAGCACGGCGGTGGCCACGCAGAAGCTCATGGAGCTGGTGTAGCTGGTGCCGGGGTTGCAGTTCGAGGCGATCGCGACGCTCGCCCCCGCGTCCAGCAGCTCCCGGGCCGGAGCGAGGGGTGCTCGGGTGGAGAGGTCGCAGGCCGGCAGCACGGTGGCCACGGTGCTCTCGCGGGCCGCAGCGAGCGCGTCGATGTCGGCGGCGCTGACGTGGTTGACGTGGTCGACGCTGGCCGCTCCCAGCTCCACGGCGAGCGCGACCCCGCCGGAGGCACCGAGCTGGTTGCCGTGCACCCGCAGGCCCAGCCCCGCGTCGGCACCGGCGCGCAGGACGCGCTCGGACTGCGCGGGGGTGAAGGCGCCGCTCTCGCAGAACACGTCGATCCAGCCGACGTACGGGGCGACGGCCTCGAGCATCTCACCCGTGACCAGGTCGACGTACCCCTCGGCGTCTCCGCCGAACTCGGAGGGTACGAGGTGGGCGCCGAGGAAGGTGACCTCGTCGAGCTCCCCGTCGGCCTTGAGCTGCGAGGCGAGGCGGGCGGCGCGCAGCTCCTCGGCGACGGTGAGTCCGTACCCGGTCTTGGTCTCCAGGCACGTGGTGCCGCCCCGGGCGGCCTCGGCGATGCGGGCGCGCACCAGGTCCCGCAGGCGCTCGTCGGCCGCGGCGCGGGTCGCCGAGGTGGTCACGCCGATCCCGCCGGCGGCGTAGGCCTGCCCGGCCATGCGGGCCTCGAACTCTCCCGCGCGGTCGCCGTCGAAGACGAGGTGGGTGTGGGAGTCGACCCAGCCGGGCAGGACCGCCCTGCCACCGAGGTCCTCGCGTGCGTCGGCCGACGGGGCCTGGGCCGACGGGCCGGTCCAGGCGACGAGCCCGTCCTCGATCACCACGGCCGCGTCGCGCACGACCTGCTCGTCGGTGACCGTGCCCGGGCGCGCGGGGTCATCGCACGCGGGGTCCAGGGTCCACAGCTCGCTGATACCGGTGAGCACGGTGCTGGTCACAGGAATACCTCCGGATGCGGATGAGCGGGGGCGGATGGGCAGGGGCGGATGCGCGAGGGCGGATACGCAGCTGCGGCTCGGGCCGGCTCGGCGCGGCACCGCGGCGGCCCGGGGCCTCAGTCGCGGCGGGTAGGAGTCATCGGGACCCGCACGCCGCGCTCGTGGGCGACCTCGTCGGCCCGGGAGTAGCCGGCGTCGACGTGGCGGAACACGCCGGTGGCGGGGTCGTTGGTCAGCAGGCGCTCGAGCTTGCGGGCTGCCAGCTCCGTGCCGTCGGCCACCCCGACCTGGCCGGCGTGGATCGACCGGCCGATGCCGACGCCCCCGCCGTGGTGGATCGAGACCCAGGTCGCGCCGGAGGAGGTGGCGGTCAGAGCGTTCAGCAGCGGCCAGTCGGCGATCGCGTCGGACCCGTCGAGCATGGATTCGGTCTCGCGGTACGGGGAGGCGACGGAGCCGGAGTCGAGGTGGTCGCGGCCGATGACGATGGGGGCCTTGACCTTCCCGTCGCGCACCAGGTCGTTCAGGAGCATGCCGGCGAGGTGGCGTTCGCCGTAGCCGAGCCAGCAGATGCGGGCGGGCAGGCCCTCGAACTCGACGTACTCCCCGGCGGCGTCCAGCCAGCGGTGGAGGTGCTCGTTGTCGGGGAAGAGCTCCTTCATCGCGGCGTCGGTGACGGCGATGTCCTCCGGGTCACCGGACAGCGCCACCCACCGGAACGGGCCCATGCCCTCGCAGAACAGCGGGCGCACGTAGGCGGGGACGAAGCCGGGGAAGGCGAAGGCGCGGTCGTAGCCGGCGTGGCGGGCCTCGTCGCGGATGGAGTTGCCGTAGTCGAAGACCTCGGCGCCGGCGTCCTGGAACTCGACCATGGCCTGGACCTGGCAGGCCATCGCCTCGCGGGACTTCTTGGTGAAGCCCTCCGGGTCCGCCTCCGCCTCGCGCTGCCAGTCCTCGACGGTGACCTCGGCGGGCAGGTAGGACAGCGGGTCGTGGGCGCTGGTCTGGTCGGTGACCACGTCGATGTGCACCTCGCCGGCGCGGTGGCGCTCCAAGAGCGCGGGGAAGACGTCGGCGGCGTTGCCGACGATCCCGATCGAAACGGCGCGGCGCTCGGCGCGGGCGGCGCTGGCGCGGGCGACGGCGTCCTCGAGGTCCTCGGCGATCTCGTGGAGGTAGCGCTTGGCGACGCGGCGCTCCAGGCGGCTGCGGTCGACGTCGGCGATCAGGCACACCCCGTCGTTCAGGGTGACCGCGAGGGGCTGGGCCCCGCCCATGCCGCCGCAGCCGCCGGTCAGGGTGATGGTGCCGGCCAAGGTGCCGCCGAACCGCTTGGCGGCCACGGCCGCGAAGGTCTCGAACGTGCCCTGGAGGATGCCCTGGGTGGCGATGTAGATCCAGGAGCCCGCGGTCATCTGCCCGTACATGGTCAGGCCCTCGGCCTCGAGGCGGCGGAACTCGGGCCAGGTGGCCCAGTCGCCGACGAGGTGGGAGTTGGCCAGCAGCACGCGCGGTGCCCATTCGTGGGTGCGCAGCACGCCGACGGGCTTGCCGGACTGGACCAGCAGGGTCTCGTCGTCCTCGAGGTCGCGGAGGGTCTCGGTGATCGCGTCGAAGGCCTCCCAGGAGCGGGCCGCACGGCCGGTGCCGCCGTAGACGACCAGGTCGTCGGGGCGTTCGGCGACCTCGGGGTCGAGGTTGTTCATGAGCATCCGCAGCGGTGCCTCGGTCTGCCAGGACTTCGCGCTGAGGGCGGTGCCGCGCGGGGCGCGGACGGGGCGGGCTCCGGGGAGGGTCATCGTCGGTTCCTTCCGTGGCGGGGATTCGGTCCAGCTCACCACGCCCGGGCGTCCCGGGCGAGACCTGCCGGCCCGGTTATGTCCGGAATACCGGACAACTGGTCGCAGGCCAGTAGCCCGGTCAGGAGACGACGGAGGTCTGGGAGCTGCCGGAGTCCTCGGCGGCACGCTCCTTCTGGACCAGCTCCCAGGTGCGGATGAGGCGCGGGAAGGCGAGCATGAGCAGCCCGCCCAGCACATTCAGCGGGACCACCCAGGCGAACCAGATCAGCCAGTCCACGTACGAGATCGCCGCTCCGGCGTGCATCGCCCCGAAGATCACCACAGCGTTCAGGGCGCCGTGGAGCATGCCGAGCCCGACCACGAGGAAGCCGGCGATCAGCGAGTTCGCCAGCGTCACCATGCCCTCGCTGGAGCCCTGATTCATGCGGGTGATCAGGGTGATCGTGAACCCGGCCAGCAGCGCCAGGGAGACCGTCTCGCTGGTCAGGCCTTTCTCCATGTAGCCGGTCGCGGTCTCCGTCAGCACGGACTCGAAGCGGGGGAAGGCGGCGACCACGAACCACATGAACAGCCACCCGCCGATCAGGTTCATCGCCAGGGTGACCACCCACAGCCGCACCAGCTGCCACCAGGTGCCGCGACGGGCCATCACGGCATTGATGGGCAGCAGGAAGTCCTCGGTGAACAGCTCGGAGTGCGCGAGGCGGCAGGCGAACAGGCCGATGCCGAACGCGAGCCCGCCCAGCAGTTTGGAGTCGGTGGCCTCGAGCACGGCGAGCATCGCCATCAGGCCCAGGCCTACGTCGATGCCGCCGAACAGACCGGTGATGATCTGGGCGCGCCAGGTGCGATTGAGCTTGTTCGCGCCTTCGGCGACGGTGTTCTGGAACTCCTCGACGAGCTTGTCCTCGACGGGCTCGTCGGACTCACCGAGCCGGGCACGCTCGTCGGCTTCGGAGGGCTGCTGCTCAGGAGCCATGGGTCCGTCCTCACGCTCGCACGTCGGGTCGACGAAGGATACCAACAGCCCCGTGTCCACGGACGGGACGCCAGTCGCAGCTGCCCGGTCATATGCGCAGCACCGTCGACCGACGTCCCGTCGGCGGTCAGGTCCGGCTGGGCGAGCCCGAGCCGACCGGACCGTGCAGGCGGCGGGTCAGCTCACCGGCCGCCTCGCGCACCGCCACCGCCAGCCGGGCCCGGTCCTCGTCGCTCGTGTGGTCCTCGACGAAGGTCAGCGCGACCGCGGCGGCCGGCCACCCGGTGTGATCGCGCACCACGGCGGCAAGGGAGGAGAGCGTGTCGGTGACCTCCCCGGTCTCTTCGGCGACGCCCTCGCGGCGCACGTCGGCCAGCAGCGCCCGCAGCTGCTGCGGCGTCGTGGGCCCGGGGGCGGAGGTGCGGGCGGTGAAGTCGGCCTCGCGGCCGTAGAGGCTGCGCAGCTGCGCCGGCGGGAGCTCGGCCAGCAGCGCCCTCCCGCTCGCGGTCAGGTGGGAGGGGATCCGTACGCCCACATCCGTGACCAGGCTGGGCCGGTTCCGGGCACGCTCCTCGACGATGTACAGCACGTCACGACCGTGCAGCACGGCGAGATGACCCGACTCCCCCACCTCGTCGACCAGGTTTTCGACGACCCGTCGGCCGATGCGTGCGAGGGGCTCCTGCCGGGCGTACCCGCCGGCCAGCTCGAACGCCGCGGGACCGATGCCGTAGAGCCGCTCGGAGGCGAGGTGGAGGGCGAAGCCGCGTTCGACGAGCACGCTGAGCAGGTCGTACGTGGTCGAGCGGGGCAGGTCGAGGTCGCGGGCGATCTGGATCGCGGGCACGGGGGTGCGCTGCGCGGCGAGGTACGTCGTCAGCTGCAGTGCCGCATCGGCGGCGGGAACCTTCGGTGCCATGATGGGGCCAGCATGCCACCGCATCACAGGGAGGTCGCCATGGATGCCGCTGCTGCATCCGCACGCGCATGGACGGGCCGGCTGGACGGCCACGGCACCGAGCACGCCCGCTGGCACATGATCGTGGACACCGAGGAGCCGAGCATCGCCGATGTCGCGCTGCTGGGATTCCGGTCCGACGAAGGCGTGCGCCGCAACCGGGGCCGCCCCGGCGCGGCCGACGGGCCCGGGGCCCTGCGCCGCGCACTGGGGCCGATGGCACTGCACGGGGAGATCGGAGCCGGGCGCCGCCGCATCGTCGACCTCGGTGATGTGGCTGTGGACGGGCAGGACCTCGAGAGCGGGCAGGAGCAGCTGGCGGCCCGGCTCGGGCAGGCGCTGCGGACGACGGGAGATCGCGGCGGCCTCTCCCTCGTGCTCGGCGGCGGGCACGAGACGGCGTGGGCCTCCTATCGCGGTCTCGCGGCCTCCGGCCGACTTGACGATGGCGCCCGCTGGGGTGTGCTGAACCTCGATGCCCACTTCGATCTGCGCCGGGAGGAGCGGCCGACGTCGGGCACGCCGTTCGCGCAGATGGCCGATGCCGAGGCGGCCGCCGGGCGGGAGCTGAACTACGCCGTGCTCGGCATCGCCGAGCCCTCGAACACGGGCGTGCTGTTCGAGGAGGCCCGACGGCTCGGCGTGCGCTGGCTGACCGACGAGCAGTGTGCCGACGGCGGAGCCGAGCAGGTCACCGCGTTCGTCGAGGATTTCACCGCTGACCTGGACCTGCTGTATCTGACGATCGATCTGGACGTGCTGCCGGCGGCCGTCGCGCCCGGCGTCTCCGCTCCGGCTGCCTACGGCGTGCCCGTGCCGGTGATCGCGGCGGCCGTCCGAGCTGCGGCCGGCAGCGGGAAGCTGGCCCTGCTGGACGTGGTGGAGCTGAATCCCGCCCTGGACGTGGATTCCCGCACCGCGCGCACCGCGGCTCGACTCATCGATGACGCCGTGCGGCACGCCGTCGGCGCCCGGTAGTGAGTCGTCGGCGCCCGGTAGTGAGTCGGGTCGGACCTGGCCAACGCTCCCTCGCCCGACGCCGCTGACGGCCGACGGCTGACGACTGACGGCGAGCGACAGGCGGCAGGCGACAGGCGGCGGGCGGCTGACGGCGGGCAGCGGACGGCTGACTCTTGCCGAGCCGGCTTCTCAGAGCGGCTGGTCGCTCTCGCGCAGCCAGTCCTCGAGCGTCATGTCGTCGACCTCGGCGTCGGCAGGGATCAGTCCGCCGGTGGCGAGGCCGCGCCCGAGGTAGGGCAGCTCCGTGACCAGGCGCGGTGACCTGCCGGCGAGGCTGCCGCGGGTGGCGAGGATGCGCCGGACGAGCTCGGCGCTGGTGAGCTCCTCGGGGCCGCGGATGGCGGCGGTCCTGGTGGCGGCATCGTTGCCCGACGCGTCGCCGTCGCCACGCTCGACCGGGACACCGCTGGTGACGAGCGGGTCGTTCTCGATCTCGCGCTCGATGAAGCTCGCGACACGGGCCGCGGCGACCGGGGCCATCCGCATGGTCGGCAGCACCGCGACCGGGCCCAGGCTCGCCTGGGACAGGATCGATCCGGCCAGCTCGTACCACTGGGTGGAGTGGATGATGGTCGCCGGGATGCGAGCCTCCCGGTAGAGGCGCTCCTGGGCGGCCTTCCCGCGGTAGTAGCCCATCAGGCGGTTCACGGCGGGATCGGCGGCTCCGGCGATCGAGACGCAGACGACGCGGCGGACCCCGCCGCGCTCGGCGGCCCGGGCGACCTTCTGCGCCGTGCGGGTGAAGTACGAGACCGCGCGGTCACCGCGGATGGTGGCGATGTTCAGGGCATCGACGGCGACGTCGGCCCCGGTCAGCGCTTCCTCCAGACCGGTGCCGCGGAATGCGTCGACGCCGCTCGCCCGGCTGAGGGGGCGCACGCTGTGGCCGGCGGCTTCGAGGCGGGTGACGAGGTGGCGGCCGATGGTGCCGGTCGCTCCGAGCACGGCGATATCCATGGCCTCACAGTAGGCGCGGAGGAAAGCGCCGGGAAGCCCCGGATCACCGGTCGCGTCGCCCATGGGGTCAGCGCAACTTCTTGGTCTGGTACGCGACCTGACTGCGCTCAGGCAGGGTGACTCGGCGCTGACCGCCATATAGCTGCATCCCCTCCGGCGGCGCGAGCGTTGGCGGAGGGCTGCTGGGGCAATGCGACGAACCACCGCCCCGAGCGGTTATCGCCGGGCGTCAGTGGCCGGTAGAGCCGTCACCGGGCGGCCGCCAGCGTTCGTTGACCAGCTGGAACAGACGGCAGTCCGCCCACTGGCCTCCCAATCGCAGGAAGGACGGGGCCAGGCCGAACTCCGCGAAGCCGCAGCGCTGGAGGACCCGCACCGAGGCGTCGTTGCCGACCTGCACCTCGGCCTGCAGCCGGTGCAGGCCGAGCCCACCGAAGGCGACGGCGATGGCGGCGCGCACGGCGTGGGTGGCGATGCCGCGGCCGGTGTCGGCGTGGTCCACCCAGTACCCGAGCGAGGCGAACTCGGCAGCGCCGCGGACGATGCCGGTGAAGCTCAGGCGCCCCACCAGACGGCTGCTGCCGTTCTCCTCGAGCCAGATCGTCAGCGGCAGGCCGCGGCCGGCTTCGCGATCCTCGACAGCCTGAGCGATGGCGGCGCGCTGCCCGGCCTCGGTGAACCAGTTCGCCGTCCGCTCCGGAGCGCCGATCAGCAGACGCTCGCGGTTGCGGGACTCGAGCTCGGCCAGCGCCGGGGCGTCGGAGGGAGCCAGCAGACGCAGGGTCACCTGCTCGGCGCCGACTGGGCGCGCGGTCTGCTCCCTCATGCGGCACATCGTGCCAGAGGGATCGGGTCAGTACCCGGTGCGCCCGTCGATCCGCTCGCGCAGCAGATCCAGGTGGCCGAGGTGGCGGGCGTACTCCTCGATGAGGTGGGTGAGGATCCAGCGCAGGTTCACCGGCTCACCCTTCCGCAGCCCGCGCACCGGGCCGTCGAGATCGCTCCAGCTCGCCTGGGCCGCCCGGGCGGCCTCGATCTCCTGGCGGTAGCGCTGGACGTCGGCTTCGGCAGTGGCCGGGTCCACGTCCTCGAAGTCGCCATCGGGATTCTGCGGCGTGCTGTAGTAGTCCGGGACGGCCTCGCCGAGGGTGACCTCGCGCAACCAGTGCGCCTCGACCTCGGTCAGATGGCGCACGATACCGATCGGGCTCAGGGCCGACGGGGGCGCGGAGCGCCGGCACAGCTGCTCGGCGTCGAGGCCGTCGATCTTCAGCAGCAGGGTCTGGCGGTGGAAGTCCACCCAATGGTCGAGAGTCTCGCGCTCGGTCGCGGTCATCGGGCCGAATCGGCGGGGGTCGGGAGTGCTCATGGAGAGCGATCCTGGCACGCCGTTCACGGAGCAACCAGGGATTATCGCGCTGCGCCGAGTAAGATCGGGCATCCCCAGCACAGGAGTCGAGATGGCGTCGTCCAACCCCGCGGACCCCACGGCCCTGCTGGATCCTGCGTCCCCCGCGATGGGCGAGCGGCTCGTCGAGGCCTGGCGCACCGGTGTGCTGGTCCTGCCCCTGCGGGACGAGTCCTCTCCGGTGCGGCTGCCGGGGCTGCACAAGTCGGTGCTCCCACCCTCGCTGTCCGGGCAGGCACGGGTCTCGCTCGCCGGCGTCGGTGAGCACTTCGCCGCCTGGCGGCTGGTCCCGCAGGAGAACGCACCGCTGATCGTGCGGATCCCCCACGTGCCCCTCGCCGAGATGCCGCAGGAGCTCGCTCACGAGATCGCCGCGCTGACTCTGGTCCCGCCCGACGTCGGCCCGCAGCCGATCGCGTTCCACGACGAGCCGGCCGACGCGGGGTCCCCGCCCGCCGGGGCAGGTGGCCCAGCGCCCGGCGGCGACCCCGGGGACCCGGCACCCAGCCCCATCGGCCATCCCTTCGTCGTCACCTCCGAGATGCCCGGCACCGCCGCCGTGCCGGAGGCCTGGACCGCGCAGCACCTCGCCGCGCACGCCGCCCACCTCGCGCACCTGCACTCGGTGCCCGCTCCCGGGCGGGGCCCGGTGACCCTGGGACGGAACCCCTGGGCGGCGATCCCGCGCGGCACGCCGTCGCTGCTGAGCGAGGTCGAGGCCGAGGTGGAGAGCTGGCGCTCCCGGCACGGTGCCCTGATCCGGGAGCTCGCGCTCGAACCGATCCTGGACGCGGCCCTGTCCCGCGTGGCGACGGTCGAGAGCGACATTGCCCAGCTGGACGGCTTCGTCCTCGCCCACGGCGACCTCTGCGCCACCAACATCATGTGGGACCGGCCCGTGGAGACCGCGGAGCCACCGGCCGTCGGCTACATCGACTTCGAGTGGGCACAGGGCGATGATCCCGCCCGCGACCTGGCCATCATCGGCGGCGCCGTGCACGGCGGACCCTGGTACGTCCCGCTGGACGAGGACCAGGTCAGCGCCTTCGTCGACGCCTATGTGCGAGCGCGCGCCGAGCACGGGCCCGTGCCTGCCTCGGTGGCCGACGTCGGCGCGCTGCGCCGGCGGATGCGAGCCTGGACGGCGTACGAACGCACCGCGATGCTGGTCCACGTCGCCTCCCGCGCCGCGACCCGGGCCGCCCACCGCCAGGTGCTGCCGGTCCTCCGCGGCACCCTGGCCGAGGAGCTCGGGCTCGACGACACCCACCGCTGAACTCCCACGGGTGAGAGTGCCCACGCCTGGGCGCAAGTGGTGGCGCGCCGAGCGCATCGGCATACGGTGGGGGCATGAGTGACTTCGTGAAGAACAGTTCCGGTGCCCCCGCGGGATACTTCGCCGCCGAAGCCGCCGGGCTGCGCTGGCTGGCAGAGCCGCAGGCCGTCCCCGTCGTGCCCGTCCTCGAGGAGGGCAAGGACTTCCTGCGCCTGCAGCAGCTGACGACGACCGCTCCGAGCGCCGGGGCGGCCCGCGAGTTCGGCCGCGGCCTGGCTCGTCTGCACGACGCCGGCGCACCGGACTTCGGCTGGACCCCGGCCGAGGCGGCCTGGTTCGGCCCCCTGGAGAACCCCTTCACCGTCTCCACCTCCACGCACGCCGACTTCCCCGACTACTACGCCGACGACCGCCTGCGGCCGCTGGCCGACAAGGTCACCCGCACGCTCGGGGCCGACGGCCACGACACCGTGGACGAGGCGATCGACATGATCGCCGACGGGGCGTACGACGGCATCAGCGGACAGGGCTCCGAGGAGCCCGCCCGTGTCCACGGCGACCTGTGGTCCGGCAACCTCATGTGGACCGAGGACGGGGTGACGCTGATCGACCCGGCCGCCCACGGCGGCCACCGCCTCGAGGACCTCGCGATGCTGTCGCTGTTCGGCGCACCCCACCTGGACGAGATCTTCGAGGGGTACGAGGCCGAGCACCCGATGCCGGGCGACTGGCAGCAGGACCTGCCCGCCCACCTGTTCTTCGGTCTGCTCGCCCACGTCCACCTGTTCGGCGAGGCCTACGCCGACCAGGCCGTGGCCACCGCCGAGGCGATCATCGCCCGGGCGGACCAGCTGGGCTACTGAGCGTCCCCGAACCAGGCACGCAGCTGCAGACGCAGCTCGTCCGGGTCTTCGCCGGCCCACGCCACGTAGCCGTCGGGGCGCAGCAGCACAGCCGGCGCCTCGAGCTCATCGCTGACCTCGACCATGTGGTCGACGCGGTCGGCCCACCCGGTCACGGAGAGGCGACCGGTCCCGCCGAGCAATAGGCCCCGTCCCTCCCGCATCAACTCGTACAGACGCCCGGCGGGCAGCGCGAGGTCGCGCAGCCGACGGCCCACCATCTCGTGGCCGGATCCCATGTCGTAACGGATTCCGGTGCCGATGACCTTCTCGAGCAGGAACCGGTTGACCTCGTCGAACTCCGCCAGCTCGGCCAGCAGCCGGCGCACCGCCTGGGGGCCGGGCTCCGGCGAGATCAGCTGCGACTGGGCACGCGTCGTGGTCAGCACGTCATCGGCCACCGGCCGGCGTTCGCTCTCGTACGTATCCAGCAGCGTCTGCGGTGCCCAGCCCTGGACGGTCGCGGCGAGCTTCCAGCCCAGATTGAACGCGTCCTGGATGCCGAGGTTCAGTCCCTGGCCTCCCATGGGCGGGTGGACGTGCGCGGCGTCGCCGGCGAGGAGCACGCGGCCGGCGCGGTAGTGCTCGGCCAGACGGGTCGCATCGGTGAACCGCGACAGGGATCGCGGCGAATGGATGCCGAAGTCGGTCCCGGCGTAGGCGCGAAACTGTTCGCGGAACTCGTCGAGCGACGGCGGGACGGCGCGGTCCTCGGCCACCGTCGCGGCGGGCACGACGGCGCGATACACACCGTCCTCCCCCGCCGGGCCGATCCCGAAGCCGCGATGGCGCGTGCGGACGTCCTCCGTGATCGCGGCGATCTCGTCGGCCGGCGTCGTGGCCACCATCTCCCCGAGCAGCCATTCGGTCGTGGCGGCCTGCCCGGGGAAGCCGACGCCGAGCGTCTTGCGCACCAGGCTCCGGCCGCCGTCGCAGCCGACCAGCCAGCGCGAGCGCAGCCGCTCGCCCCCGGCCAGCTCGACGGTGACCCCTTCCTCGTCCTGCTCGACGCCGCTGACTGCCTCACCGCGACGGACCTGCGCCCCGAGCTCGACGGCCCGCTCGGCCAGCAGCCGGTCGGTGATCGTCTGCGGAATGCCGAGGACGTACCCGTGCGCCGTATCCATATCGTCCGGCCAGGGCCGGGAAACACCCGCGAAATCCGCGGCGCGTGGATATTTCCGGCCGTGCTCGAGGAACCGGTCCAGCAGGCCCCGCTGGTCCATGATCTCGATGCTGCGCACGTGCAGGCCCAATGATCGCGCCAGCCGGCCCGGCACCGCATCCTTCTCCACCACCAGGACGTCCACGCCCTGGAGCCGCAGTTCGCTCGCCAGCATCATGCCGGTCGGGCCGCCCCCGCTGATGATCACGTCGTCCATGAATGCCTCCCCCTCAGAATCGACCGCGGCTTCCGGAATCGACCGCGGCCGCATATCCTGCCGCCCCGGAGGGGTCTTGCGGCAAGCCCCGGGTCCGTCTATATTCTGAAAATGCAGGGTCCGGGGCGTTGCGTCCGGGACTCGTCCCCCGGAGACGTTCGGGGACTCTCCCCTCTCAGCCCTCGCCGCTGTCAGCCCGCGTCGACAGCGAGCCCCGCCGCGTCAGTGGTGATCCTGTCGCCACCGCCGTACGAACTCCCCCGGGGTGAGCCCCGTCGAGAACCCCCGCGGGCGGACGTGCCGCCCGCGGGGCGCCCGGAGCCTTCCACGCAGTGACGCGCAGACGGCCGGCGGGCGGTGAGCCACGGACTCAGTGGTCGTGGCCCTCCTCGTCCTCATGGTCATGGCCCTCGTGGTCATGGCCCTCGTGGTCATGGCCCTCGTGGTCGCCGCCGGCGTCGCTGGCCTCGCCCTCGTGGTCATGACCCTCGTGATCGTGGCCCTCTTCGCCCTCACCGCCGGAGACGTCGTACTCGCCAGAAGCGGTGCCGGTGGCCACCTGGATCTCGTGCGGGACGACGGGCAGGTCGAGCTCGCGGTAGACCTCGCCGCTGGCGATGTCGACCATGGAGAGCTTCTGCGCCTCGGGGTCGACGACGAAGGCCGTGCCGTCGGCGACGGCCATCATGGGGCCGGGCTGCTGCCACTCGTCGGGCTCGGTCCACTCGCCGGTGACGGGAACCTCGTGGAGCATCTCGCCGGTCTCGGGGTCGAGGATGTTCAGCTCGCCGTCGGCGGTCAGAACCAGTGCCTCACCCTCCGGGCCGCGGTCCAGGGAGCGGAACCAGTATTCGGAGCCGAGGTCGACGGTCTGCATGGAGTCGTCACGGGTGTCGATCAGGGCGATCTCGGTGGGGCGCTCGATGCCGCCCTCGGGCTCTGCCTCGACCTTGTGATCGGCCAGCACGATCGGGGAGGACTCGACGCCCTTCTGGTTCCCCGAGCGCTGGTAGTCCGTCTCGACCGGGACCTTGTGGAACTCCCCGTCGCGATAGATCACGGGCCCGTTCTCGCAGCCCAGGGAGATGACGTCGCCGGACTCCGTGGGCTGGGCGGCGGCCTCGCCGTGCACGCCCGGGCAGTCGTCGGTCTCGGCGGTGACGTTGCCGTCCGCGTCGAGCACCTGGACGGTGCTGCGGGCGTCCTCGGTGCCCTGGGTGACGAGCATGCCTCCGTCGGACAGCGGCACGGCGACACCGTGGTGCGGATCCTCGGTGCTGGTCTCCTCGAGCACCCCGAGGTCGCCCTCGGCCAGCTGGGACGGGTCGATGACGGTGACGTCGCCGGTGCCGTCGGCGAACAGGGCCGTGCGGTCCCCGTGGGGAACCACGTGGCCCGGATGCGGGGCGTCGACCCCGAGGTCCGTCAGCAGCGGCTCCTGCTCGTAGTAGTGGAAATGGTCGCCGTGCGCCTGGGCGATCAAGCCGGTGTCGTACATCGTGATCGCGTCGGCGGCGCTGACGGCGACATGGCGACCGTCGCCCGCGGGATTCAGGCGGACGTAGCCCTCGAGCTCGGCACTGCCCAGCTCGGTGCCGTCGGTGGAGTCCAGCGTGGTGACGCCGCCGTCGTGGGCGAGGACGATGCGCGGGCTGAGCGCACCGACCTCGACCTGCTCCGGGGCGGACTCGGCAGCCCCGTCGGACGCCCCGGAGGAGCCGCCGTCCGACGCTCCGCCCGAGTCCCCGCCGCTGCAGGCGGCCAGCGCCAGCACGCCCGCTCCGGCGAGCGCCACCACCCGTCGCTTCATGATAATGCTTCTCATAGTATCCATGGGTGAGAGGTTAGCAGTAGCTGAGAATCGTTCCCAGCTGAGGGCCTGTGCCCTGAGTCACTGCGTCGCCAGGGCGCGCGGGAAACGCCGGCCGCACTGGATCAGTGCGACCGGCGTTCTCGAACGGGCTGACGAGGAGCAGGGACCGTCGGCCCCGCCGGATCAGACCACGCCGAAGGCGATCATGGCGTCGGCGACCTTGCGGAAACCGGCGATATTGGCGCCCACCGCGTAGTCCCCGGGGCGGCCGACCTCCTCCGCCGTCTCGAGGCAGGTGGTGTGGATGTCCTTCATGATCTGCGTGAGCCGCTGCTCGGTGTACTCGAAGCTCCACGCGTCACGGCTGGCGTTCTGCTGCATCTCCAGCGCGCTGGTGGCCACTCCCCCGGCGTTGGCGGCCTTGCCCGGGCCGTAGGCGACGGCGGCCTCGGCGAAGAGGTCCACGGCCTCCGGCGTGCAGGGCATGTTGGCGCCCTCGGCAACCGCCAGCACCCCGCCCTCGATGAGCCCGCGCGCCGCGTCGGCATCGAGCTCGTTCTGGGTCGCGCACGGCAGCGCGATCTCCACAGGCACGTCCCAGACCTGGCCGTCCTCGACATAGCGGGCGCGCCCGCCGCGGCGCTCGGCATACTCGGAGATCCGCCCCCGCTCGGCCTCCTTGATCTGCTGCAGCAGCGGGAGGTCGATCCCGTCCTCGTCGATGACGCAGCCCGAGGAGTCCGAGGCGGTCACCGGGATCCCGCCGAGCTGCTGGACCTTCTCGATCGCGTACAGCGCGACGTTGCCGGACCCGGACACGGCCACCCGGCGGCTCTCGACGGAGCTGCCGCGGGCGCGCAGCATCTCGTCGGCGAAGATCGCCACGCCGTACCCGGTGGCCTCCTTGCGCACCAGCGAGCCGCCCCAGTCCAGGCCCTTGCCGGTCAGCACCCCCGCCTCGTAGCGGTTCGTCAGGCGCTTGTACTGGCCGAAGAGGTAGCCGATCTCGCGGGCCCCGACGCCGATGTCCCCGGCCGGGACATCCGTGTGCTCGCCCAGATGGCGGTACAGCTCCGTCATGAACGACTGACAGAAGCGCATCACCTCCCCGTCGGAGCGGCCGCGCGGATCGAAGTCGGAGCCGCCCTTGCCGCCGCCGATCGGCAGCCCGGTCAGCGAGTTCTTGAAGATCTGCTCGAAGCCGAGGAACTTCACGATGCCGAGGTTCACGCTGGAACGGAATCGCAGGCCGCCCTTGTAGGGGCCCAGCGCGGAGTTGAACTCGACGCGGAAGCCGCGGTTGACCTGGACGGTGCCCTGGTCATCGACCCACGGGACGCGGAAGATGATCTGCCGCTCGGGCTCGCACAGACGCATCAGCACGTTGGCGTCCGCATACTCGGGATGCTTGCCCTGCAGCACCTCGAGAGATTCGAAGACCTCGCGCACGGCCTGATGGAACTCTGGTTCCCCCGGATTTCGGCGAAGGACCTGGTCGAGGGTGTCCTGGAGGGGCGTGGCAGTCATGCGGTGTCCTCTCGTGGTGAAGCGCTCACCCCACCATGGTCAGGCATCTGCATGCGCCCGGGCCTCGTCGTCTCGCCGGCCGCTCTCGACCACTCGTTCCACGTCGTGCCGGGCCGGCACGCCCGGCGTTACGCTCGCCGCGCGCGAAGCGACCCATACCGACGGTGACGTGCATGGAGGTGCCGATGCTGCAGCGGATGCAGGAGAGAGCAGGTTCGCTCGGGGCAGCGGTGTACGCGGCCGTGCTGGCACTGGTGGTCCTGGCGGCGGCCGGTGCCGTAGGTCTCATGCTGCACCAGCCATGGCTCTTCCCCAGCCTGGGGCCGACGGTCATGCTGTTCTTCGAATCGCCCCAGCAGAAAGCGTCGCGGCCGCTGAACGCCCTGATCGGGCACGCAATGGCGCTGTTGGCGGGGATCGCCGCGGTCCTCGGGCTCGGTCTGGTGGGCGCGCCGTCGGCCGCCGAGGGCGGACTGACCCCGGCCTACCTCGTCGCCGGCGCCGGCTCGCTGGCCGTGACCACGTTCGTCCTCACCGCCCTGCGCACCCCGCACCCGCCGGCCGGGGCGACGACCCTGATCGTCAGCCTGGGCGTGCTCTCGGGAGCGGCCGCGTGGGCGTCGATGGCCGGGGCCGTGGTGCTGGTCACCGCGCTGGGTTGGGGACTGAACCTCCTGCTGGGCACGCGTCCCGCCGGCGCGCCGGCTGCGGGAGGGGGCACGAGCCGGGAGGCCGACGCGAGCCACGGGGACAGCACCGGCTGAGCCCGTGCCGGCTGCCGCGCCGCCGCGCCGCCGCGCCGCCGGAAGGAATGCAACTTTATGGCGGCCAGCGCCGAGTCACCCCGCCTGAGCGCGATCAGCTCGCGCACCGGACCACGAAGTTGCGCGAGGCCCCGCGACCCCGGGGCCCCGGGACCCCGGGACGGCCGGATCGGCAGGCGCGGCCGAGTCGCCGGGGCCGTCGGCCTACGTGCTTCCCGCCGGAACTCGTCCTCAGCTCACCAGGACCTGGGTCGAGGACTCCTTGAGCTTCCCGTTGGCCCACCGCATCTGCCGCAGGTTATCCGGGTGGCAGCGCTTGGTCAGCGCGAGCAGTTCCGCGTGCTTGATGCCCTGCGCAGCCTGGCCGAGCATCTCCCAGTCGGCCGAGACGCCCGCGGCCATCGTGTAGGTCTCGCGCAGGTCGACCAGCAGCAGCAGGCCAACCTTGCTGTCCCGGCCCAGCAGGTCGCTGCTGCGCTCGCGCAGCTTCTGGCGCAGAGGATGCTCCCCCGCGGGCTCGGGATCCAGCTGCTGGCCGAACTGCGGGGCGATCTCGGCCAGCTCCCGCACGTGCCGCTGGGACCAGCGGGCGAGGTCCTGCCCCAGGTGGTAGATCTCGTGGTCGACCTTGTGCCGCTCCGAGATGTGCAGCAGCTTCCGTGCCAGGTTGTTCTCCGAGCGGTGCAGCTCCGCCAGTGCCAGTCCGATCTTCATCGTGCCCCCTCCGTCTCGATGCTCTCGCTCGCGGTCGCCGCCGGGCCACCGGCCGTCGGCGTCCCGGTGGCCCGGGTCCGTGCCACCGAGGCGGACGCGGTCGTCGTCGGCGCCGGGGCAGACGGGCCGGAACCGGGCGTGACCAGCTCGATCCGCGCGGCCGCGGTCTTGAAGATCGGCTGCTTGGAGGCCGGATCCCAGTCGGTGATGGTCAGCTCGTTCGCGGCGCGGCCGGCCGCGTCCGGCTCGTGCCCGGCATCGGTGTCCCAGTAGCCGTAGTGGAAGGGCAGGAACAGCACGCCGTTCCGGATCCCGGTGATGCGCACCGCGGCCTCCACCACACCCCGCGGCGTGGTGATGCGGGCCAGATCTCCCTCGGTGAAGCCGCCCCGGTCGGCGTCGCCGACGGACATCTCGACCCAGACCTCCGGGGCCGCGGCCTGCAGCTGCGGCGCGCGTCCGGTCTTGGTGCGGGTGTGGAAGTGGTACAGGGTGCGCCCGGTGATCAGCTGCAGCGGGTACTCGTCGCTGGGCAGCTCGTGCGGAGGCATGTACGCCGCCGCCTTCAGCACCGCCTTGCCGGAGGGGTTCATGGACTTGTATTCGTCCGGCTCCAGCGGGGCACCGGTGACGAGGTCGCGGCCGTAGCTCTCGCAGTACATCGGGTCGGCCCAGAACATCCCGTCCTGGTAGATGCGCTCGGAGCCCTCGGGGTTCTCGTCGTTGCACGGCCACTGGATGCCCGAGCCGCCGCGGAGCTTGTCGTAGGTGATGCCGGTGTAGTCGCACGGCCGCCCGCGGGTGCATTCCTTCCACGCCTCGAAGGCCTCCTCCGGTCCGGTCCACGGCACCAGCGGGCCGCCGTCCTTGTCGCGCAGGTCGAGGCGACGGGCGTAGTCGACGAAGATGTCGAGATCGGGCCTCGCCTCGCCGGGTGGATCGATCGCCTTCTCGGAGAGGTGGACGGTGCGGTCGACGTTGGTGAAGGTTCCCGTCTTCTCGCCCCAGGTGGCGGCGGGCAGGACCACGTCGGCCAGCTGGGCGGTCTCGGTCAGGAAGATGTCCTGGACCACCAGCAGCAGTCCCTCGCGCTGCAGGATCGAGCGGATGCGGGCGAGCTCGGGCAGCGAGACCGCCGGGTTGGTGCCGCTGACCCACAGCAGCTTGATCGAGCCCTCCTCCACGTAGCGCATCATCTGCATGACATGGGTGGGCGGGGAGTAGTGCGGGATGGACATCGGGTCCACGTTCCACACCTTCGCGAGGTCGGCGACGTGGGCGTCGTTGGACCAGTTGCGAAAGCCCGGCAGGTCACCGTCCCCGCCGCACTCGCGAGTGTTCTGCGCGGTGGGCTGACCGTTCATCTGCAGGATGCCGCGACCGGGGGCACCGAGCATGCCGCGGACGATGTGGATGTTGTTGACCTGCACGGCCGCAGCAGTGGCCTGGTTGGACTGGTAGAAGCCCTGGAGCACGGTCGACAGCAGCCGCTCGGCGCTGCCGAGGAGGCGGGCGGCCTCGCGGATCTGCTCGGCCGGGATGTCGCAGATCCGGGCGGCGACCTCCGGCGGGTACTCGCGCACGCGCTTGCTCAGCTCGTCGTAGCCCACCGCGTGCGCGTCGAGATAGTCGTGATCGACCCAGTCATGGGTGACGATCTCGTGCAGCAGGGCGTTCACGAGGGCGACATTGGTGCCGGGTCGCGGTGCCAGGTGCACGGTGGCGTGCTCGGCGACCTTCGTCGGCCGCGGGTCCACGCAGATCAGCTGCGGCGGATTCGGCCCCTCCAGGCGGTCCAGGATCCGCATCCACAGCACCGACTGAGTCTCCGCCATGTTGTGCCCGTACAGGGCGATCACGTCGGCGTGGTCGATGTCGGTGTACGAGCCCGGCTGGCCGTCGCAGGCGAAGGATTCCTTCAGTGCGGCCGCGGCGGTCGCGGTGCACAGCCGTGTATTGCCGTCGACGTGGTTGGTGCCGATCCCGCCGTGGGCCAGGAGTCCGAGGGTGTAGTACTCCTCCGCGAAGAGCTGGCCGGTGGTGTAGAAGCCGATCGCACTGGGCCCCTGCTCGTCCAGGAGCTCGCGGGTACGGCCGGCCACGCGGTCCATCGCCGTGTCCCAGTCGGTCTCGACCAGTTCGCCGTCCTCGCGGATCAGCGGCCGCGTGAGTCGATCCCCCGAGGCATTGGCCTGCCAGCCGTAGAGGTCCTTGACGCCGAGGCGGCCGTGGTTGACGCGGTCCTCCGCCCTGCCGCGCACGCCGACCATCCGGTCGTCCTTGACCGCGATATCGAGGGCGTCGCCGTTGGAGTGGAGGATGGAGGCGGCCTGGACCCAGCGGTCGACGTCCGCCTCAGTCACCCCTTCGGCCAGATGCGTGTCCACGCGCACGGGCCACGTCTGACCTGGTCCGTACGGGGTACGCTGCCCCCATGGCTCGGCGATCCTGTCCGTGTCCCTGGTCGTCATCGAGTTCCTTCCGCTCGCCGACGCCCGCACGACTGTGACCCGGACGCCGTTCGCACACGCTGTCCCTCTGCGGCGGACCCTACGCAGGAGGCGCTCGGCCGACAAGGATGATGGTGTGCCGAGCGGTCCGGCTGAGCGGTCCGGCTGAGCGGTCTGGCCGCGCGGTCCGGTCGGCGCATCCGGCGGCTCGGTCCGCGCATCCGACGGCGGTGCCGGTCGCCGCACCCGACGGCGCGGCAGGCGGTCAGGGAGCGGTTGCGACGCCGGCCCCGCCGTACAGCAGCGCCCGGCCGACGCGGACGTCCACGCGGTCGCCCCGGCGCAGGCCGCGCTCCGGGACGCGTGCCTGCAGCGGCTGCCCGTGCCAGGTCAGCTGGACCTGCGCGCCGGTGCGCGTGAACAGGCTCGATTCGACGTGCCCCTCCCCCTCCGGGTCGGCGCGCAGACGGACCTCCTCGGGAAGCACGGCCAGGACGTGGCCTGGGGCGGGCCGCGCGGCGCTGCCGGAATCGTCGGCCCTCGCGCTGCCCGGACCGTCGGCGTCCGCGCCGGCAGGAGCGTCGGCCCTCGTGCCGGCAGGAGCGTCGGCCCTCGCACCGTCGGGACCGTCGGCGCTCATGGTCCGCACCACGCCGACGGGCACGCGGTGGCCGCCCGTGCGCAGCCGCAGTTCGTCGCCGGCGGGCACGACGTCCAGCAGGGTGGCGTCGGCCAGGAACGAGGCGACGAACGAGGTCGCAGGATCCTCGACCAGCTCCTGAGGGGTCCCGACCTGCTGGAGGGCGCCGTGATTGAGCACGGCCACCCGGTCGGCCACGGCGAGCGCCTCCTCGCGGTCGTGGGTCACGTGCACGACGGTCAGGCCCTCCCGCTCGGCGAGCATGCGGATCTCGACCCGCATCGCGGCGCGCAGCGGCTCATCCAGCGCCGAGAGCGCCTCGTCCAGCAGCAGCACCCGGGGTCGGGCGGCCAGGGCGCGGGCGAGTGCGACCCGCTGGCGCTGCCCGCCGGAGAGGGTCGCGGGGTTACGGTCGCGGTACTCGGCCAGGCCCACCAGCTCGAGGGCGTGCTCCGTGCGCCGGCGCCGCTCGGTCGCCGCGAGGCCGGTGCGCCGCAGCGGGTAGTCGACGTTGCGGCCGACCGACCAGTGGGGCCAGATGGCGTGCTGCTGGAAGACCATGCCCAGGCCGCGCCGCTCGGGCGGTACCCAGGCATCGGCTCCGGAGACGGTGGTCTCGCCGAGGGTGATGGTGCCGGCGTCGGGCTGGACGAATCCGGCGATGGCTCGCAGCAGGCTGGTCTTGCCGGATCCGGAGGGGCCCACCAGGGCGAGGAACTCCCCGTCGGCCGCGGCGAGCGAGACCCGGTGCAGCGCGCGGGTGCCGCCGGGGTAGGTGAGGCTGAGGTCGGTGCAGGTCAGGCTGGACATTCATTCACCTCAGGGGGCGGGACGTCCCGACCAGTGCGAGACCGGTCAGGCCCGCCACGGCGACGAGGAGGGACAGGGCGGAGGCGGAGTTGTAGTCCCCGGCCTGCTGGAGGTTGAAGATGACGACCCCGAGGGTCTGCGCACCGGGGGCCAGCAGCAGGGCCGACAGGGTCAGTTCCCGCACGGCGGTCAGAGCGACCAGCAGGCCACCGGTCAGGGCCGCGGGGACGGCGAGCCGGCCGGCGACATCCACGAGGGCGCGGCCGCGGGTGGCGCCGGAGATCCGGGCGGCCTCCTCCAGCGCGGTGGGGGTGCCGGCCAGCGGGGCGCGCACGGCCTGGACCACGATGGCTGTGAACGCGGTGATGTAGGCGAGCAGGATCAGCTCACGCGTGTTGTACAGCCCGGTGTACCGGCCCAGGATCAGCCAGCCGACGGCGATGATGGTGCCGGGGATGGCTTGGGGCAGCAGGGTCGCCACCAGCATCCCGGCGTTGTCCCGGGAGCGGGTGCGGGTGGTCAGGATGCCGATGACGGTGCCGAGGACAGTCGTGGCGAGGGCGGCCCCTGCCGCGAGCAGCAGGGAGTTCAGGATGCCGCGCTGAGAGTTCGGCGAGGTCAGGGCGGTGGTGAAGTTCTCCAGGGTGGCGGTACCGGGCGTCAGGGGGATGCCGGGCGCCGGCACCAGGGCGCGCAGGGCGAGCCCGAGCAGCGGCAGGATCGTCACGGCCAGCACCGCTGCGGCGATCACCGCGGCCGCCGGCACGCGCAGGGTGCCCAGGCGCAGGATGCTGCCGCTCCCGTCACCGGTCAGCTCACTGCCGACGCGGCGCGAGGCCAGGTAGTCCGCGATGGCGCCGGCGATGCCCAGCATCATCAGCAGCAGTCCGATCTGGGCGGAGACCTGAAGCGGCGCCTCGACGGTGCCGGACTGGATGTACCGGTAGACCATCGTGGAGAGGGTGTAGAAGCGTTCGGGCAGCCCGAGCAGGGCGGGGATGCCGAAGTCGCCGAGCGCGGAGACGGCGTTGAGCGTGAAGGCCGAGAGCACCGCGGGGCGCAGCAGCGGGAAGGTGACGTCGGCGAAGACCCGCCAGGGCGCGGCGCCGGAGATCCGGGCGGCCTCCTCGAGGGCCGCAGGGACCCGGTGCAGGGCGCCGGCGATGATCAGGTAGGCCAGCGGCACCGAGTGCACCGTCAGCAGGAACGTCACCCCGTCGCCGCCGCGGATGTCCCACAGGGGCGCGCCGAACAGCTGGTTCAGTGAGCCGCCGGGGCCCAGCAGCCCGCTCCAGGCGATGGCGCCGACGAAGGGCGGCATGAGCATCGGGCTCAGCGAGAGCAGGCGGATCCAGCGCCGTCCCGGCAGGTCGGTGCGCTCCAGCGCCAGTGCGAGCACGAGGGCGATCACGACGCTGAAGGCGGCCGACAGGCCCGAGGTGACCAGGCTGTTGACCGTCGCGCGGGCGATGCCGTCGCGCAGCAGCAGGTCGGCGTGGTTGTCGCCGAGGGCGAGCGAGACCACCATCGCCAGCGGCGCGGCGACGAGGCCGGCCAGCAGCAGCCAGACGGCCAGCCGGCTGAGGGCGATCGGTCCGATCTGCGGCCCGGTCGGCAGCGCCGCGACGGCGACCGCCCGATCCGGGGCGGGCGAGTGCGATGTCCGCTCGGGGGTGTTGAGCAGAGCGGGCTTCACCCGCCCATGATCCCGTTGAAGGTGTCGACGGCGGCGGCCTGCTGGTCGGTGGTGACCGCGTCGGCCTCCGGGGTCATCAGGGCGATGTCGGCCATGGCCGGTGCGCCCTCGGGGGTGCCGGCGTCCTCGCGCACCGGCAGGTAGCTCTGGGCGACGGCGAGCTCCTGGCCGGTGGTGCTGACGACGAAGTCGAGGAAGGTGGCGGCGGCTTCGGGGTGCTGGGAGTCGGCGAAGATGGCGCCGGGCTGGCTGATGTAGGGCACGCCCTCGGAGGGGTAGGAGACCTCCACGGGGGAGCCCTCGGCGGCGAGGTCGCGCACGAGGTAGTCCACGACGATGCCGACGGGCTGGGCGGCTTCGGCGACCGCCTGCGAGGTGGGCCCGTTGGACTCGGCGATCACGGGATTGTTGGCGGCCAGGTCGCTGAGCCAGGCCTCGCCGAGCTGATCGTCGGCCAGCCACACAGCGGCGTTGTAGGCGGCCGCGCCGGAGACGTCGGGGTTCGGCATCACCAGCTGGTCGCGGTACTGCTCGCCGGTGAGCTCCTGCCAGCTGGTGGGCGGCTCGGTGATCTCGTTCGTGTTGACCATGATCACGGTGGGGATGATGCGGGTGCCGACGTAGTAGCCGTCGGCATCGAGCACCTCGGGCAGCAGCGCGTCCTCCTCGGCGGGCTCGTACGGGGCGAGCAGGTCCTCGGCCTTGTAGCCCTCGAAGGTGGGGGCGTCGGCCGCGATGAGCACGTCGGCGCCGACCGCGCCGGTCTCCTTCTCGGTGTCGATGCGGGCCTTGAGGTCGCCGGTGCCGGCGCGGAACGTCTCGACGGTGATCTCGGGGTGCTCCTCGTTGAACGCGGCGATCAGTTCGTCGATCTTGGCCTGGGGCTCCGAGGTGTACAGGGTGATGGTGGTGGACTCGCCTCCGCCGGCGTCGGAGGCCCCCGCGTCACCGGCGGCCGCGTCCGGGTCGGCCGGTTCGGAGCAGGCGGCGAGGCCGGCGGCTGCGGTGGTGGAGGCGAGGAGCGCGAGGGCGGTGCGACGAGTGGTCACGGGAGATGACCTTTCTGGGGGCTCAGGGGGTGCAGGGCTGGTTCGCTGAGCCGCCGACGGTACGGGCGCCGGGCAAGGCCGCCGTGGCGAGGCGGTGAACGCGGGGCGACACCGGAATGTCGAGCCGGTACGCGCCGGCGCCGCCCCGCAGCGCTCCTCAGCTGCCGCCGTCCGCCTCGTCGTCGGGATGGAAGATCTCCTCGATCGGGGCGCCGAACTCGGCGGCGATCCGGAAGGCCAGCGGCAGGGACGGGTCGTACCGGCCGTTCTCGATGGCGATCACCGTCTGGCGGGAGACGCCGAGTGCGGCGCCGAGCTCGGCCTGTGACCAGCGGCGTTCGGTGCGTCGGGCTTTGATGTCGTTGCGCATCTCCGGGCCCCCTCAGCGGTAGCGGACGGCGGAGACGATGGTCCCGGCGATCCAGCCGAGCATGAGGATCGAGAAGGCGAAGATCCAGTTCAGCTCCGGCAGCAGGTAGAACTGCAGCACCCCGACGGCCAGGATCAGCGGGGTCGCGATGACGAAGGCCAGCAGGATCGCCTCGGCGATCTTGCGCTTCTCGAATTCATCGCCGCTGCGGTACATCTCGATGTTCGCCCAGGCCATGAGGCCGACGGCGGGCAGGACGAGGAGGGCGGGGAGCCAGGCGGGCACGCCGATGTCGGCGGAGAAGCCCGCGAGGACGAGGGCGAGGCCGTAGAGGACCGCTCCGGCGACGAAGCGGAGGGCGAAGGAACGGTTGGCACGGGAGCGGGCGGATGGACCGGGGGGTGGTGTCGCTGTGCTCATGCCATGAATGTATAGGTCCCTTGACACGCGAGTCAAGGGGCCTTGTCTCTGACAGTTAAGGAACCTTGACGTCGGTCGGTACCCGGCGGTGGCTCAGCAGCGAGACGACCGCCAGCGCAAGCACTGCGGCCGGGAGTGCGACGATCACCGAGTTCAGCTCGGCCGAGCGCCCGGAGATCTCCCAGTACAGCGTCGCCACGGCGCCCGTCAGCAGTGCGGCCAGGGCACCGGGGCCGGTGGCCCGCTTCCAGAAGATGCCGGCGAGGAGCACCGGAGTGATGGTGACGCCGTACATCGTGTACGCGTACATCTGCAGTGCGAGCACGCTGGGGAAGAAGTTGACCATCACGAAGCCCAGCAAGGCCACGGCCAGCACGGCGAGGCGGCCGATCCAGAGGTTCTGGGCGCCGTTCGGCGGCCGTGAGCGCAGCTGTCCGACGAGGTCGTGAACCACATTCGAGGAGCAGGTGAGCAGGTACGAGGATCCGGTGGTGATGATCAGCGCGAATGCCCCGGCAAGCAGCGCTCCACCGATCACGGCAGGGGTGAACTCAATGCCGGACAGCGACAGCACCGCCATATCCGCTTCGATATCCGGCTGCAGCAGGGCGCTGGAGACCGCGAGCATCACCACGGGGACCACCATGATCACCGAGCCGAGGCAGAAGATCACCGCCCCGAGCAGCGCTGCGCGGTCGCTCTTGGCGGCGGCGAGCCGCTGGTACATGTTCTGGTCCCCGAGCAGGAGCACCAGTGTGGGCAGGATGAAGCCGAGCATCTGGATGACCGTGAGGCCGCCGAGCACGCCGGCGTCCGCGTTGACCGCCCCGAGCTCGGAGACCCCGCCGACGTCGACCCCGACCACGAGGAACAGGGCGACCCACAGGGCCAGCACGATCCCCGCGGCCGAGAGGAAGTCCGTCCACGCCACCGACTTCAGACCGCCCGAGAGCGCGACGAACGTGATCAGCACGGCGGCGATGATCGCGCCCGTCTGCTCATCCAGTGGCGTGATGAGGCCGATGATGTAGCCGGCGCCGGTGAACTGGTACGCCGTGATGCCGATGAACGCGATCAGGATCATCACGGTGGCCACGATCCGCACAGGCTTTCCGTAGCGCTGGTCGAACAGTTCCGGCACGGTGTGGCCGGCGACCCCACGCACCTGGCGAGCAAAGACGATCAGCAGGATCGTGCCGACGATCGTCCCGGTGAAGAAGAGGAACCCGGGCAGCAGCCCGTAGGTGTAGGCGAAGTTCGCGCCGCCGATGATGGACCCGGAGCCGACGAAGGTCGCCAGCATGGTCCCGCCGATGACGGGGGCCGGCAGCGAGCGGCCGGCCAGGACGAAGTCCTCACCCGAGGCGGTCGCCTTCTTGCGTCCGAACCAGGCGCCGACGGCGATCATCAGCGCGACGTAGGCGACCAGGACGATGACGTGCGTGGTGTTCACGGCGGCTGCTCAGCGATCTGCGCCGACACGGACGGTGCGCCCGTCCTGGACGACGAGCACGGGGTCCGGTTCCGACAGCGCGGTGATGTCCTGCAGGGGATCGCGGTCCAGGACCACGAGGTCCGCGACGGCGCCTTCCTGGATGACCCCCAGCTCTCCCTCGCGCTCGAGCAGGCGCGCGGCAGTGAGGGTCGCGGAGCGGATCACGGCCAGCGGGTCCTGGTGGCGCGCACGGATCTCGAACTCCTTGGACTGGTGCTCCTGCATCCCGCCCAGCAAGTCGCTGCCGAAGCAGAGGTCCAGGCCCTCTTCGTCGGCGATCCGCAGCGCGCTCTCCCCGGCGCTGAGGACAGCGTCGACCTTCGCCTGGCTGGCGGCGGGCAGCCCCATGGAGGCACCGAACTCCTTGAGCGCCCAGTAGGTCACGAGGTTCATGGTCACGAAGGCGCCGGCGTCCCGGATCGCCTCGGCGGAGGCGCGGTCCAGGAGGTTGGCGTGCTCGATCGAGCGGACTCCGGCGGAGATCGCCCGCTGGATGGCGCCGGGCGTGTAGGCGTGCGCGGCGACGTAGCGGTTGGCGTCGGCCGCCTCCTCCACCGCGGCACGCATCTCCGCGATCGAGTACTGGATCGAGTCGACCCGGTCGGTCGGGGAGGCGACGCCGCCACCGGCCATGATCTTGAGGTGGTGGGCGCCGGTGCGCAGCTGGTCCCGCGCGGCCCGTCGCACCGCGTCGGGCCCGTCGGCGATGGTTCCCAGGCCCGCGCAGCAGGGCACGGCCGTGGAGACCTGCTGGCCGGGGCCGCGGGTGTCCCCGTGGCCGCCGGTCTGGGACAGCGACTTCCCGCCGAAGAACAGGCGGGGTCCCCGGAACAACCCCTCGGCCTGCGCGGACGCCAGCCCGTGGTCGCCGCCGCCGACGTCTCTGACCGTGGTGAACCCGCGCTCGAGCATGTCCCCCATCAGGCGCGTGGCCTGGAGTGCGGCGTAGGACGGGGCGATGGTCTCGAGCTCCCCGAGATTCGCCGTCATCGCGTACACGTGGACGTGGCAGTCGATCAGGCCCGGCAGGACGTAGCGGCCCGCGAGGTCGATGATCTCGGCGTCCCCGTCCGTCGCGCGCGTCTCGTCCCCGTCCGTCGCGCGAGCCCCGTCCCCGGAGCCGGCCGGAGCGCCGGCCGCGCCGTGCGGCGTCACGCGGGTGAATCGCCCGTCGACGACCTCGAGATCAGCCGTGCGCCACACGCCGCCGACGACATCGAGATAGTGCGCATTGGCGAGGACGGTACGGGGGCTCACGGGCATTCCTCCAGATCGAGCGAACAGCAGCCCGTCATGGTATGCGCGCCGTCACACCGGCGCCGACGATGCCAGCACGTGGGACTACCTGCGCTCAGGCCGCGCCGAGCGCCCCGAGCACCCAGGCCGGATCGTCCGTGGTGATCGTGTCGACGCCGCAGGCCCGCGCCACGGCGAGCTCCTGCGGGCTGTTGATCGTCCACGGGTTCACCGCGAGGCCGGCCGCCCGGGCCGACTCCGCCGCCCGCAGCGACAGGCCGCCGATCCAGGGGCCGATCCCGGCGGCGTCGAGCTCCCGGGCGGTCTCGAGAGCCCGCTCGTCGACC
Source organism: Brachybacterium sp. GCM10030252 (assembly GCF_042666535.1). Lineage (NCBI taxonomy): Bacteria > Bacillati > Actinomycetota > Actinomycetes > Micrococcales > Dermabacteraceae > Brachybacterium > Brachybacterium sp. GCM10030252. The sequence continues at coordinate 34,922 of NZ_JBHTDM010000006.1, forward strand.
TGGCGCACCAGATAGGAGACGGGAGCATCCGTGGCGCGGCGGATCTCGGCGAGCGCCTCGGGGTGGAAGGAGATCACCGTCGAGCGTGCGGCCGGGGATCCGGTCGGCAGGTCACGCAGGATCGCCGCGACAGCCTGCGCGGCCGGTGCCACCTTGACCTCGATGAACACCGGCACGGTGGTCATCTCCAGGAGCTCCTCGAGCGTCGGGATCCTCTCGCCGTCGGCCAGTAGCACGCGCCCCAGTTCGGCGCGAGTGAGGTCGCCGAGCGCCCCTGTGCGCAGCGGCGAGGCGGGGTCCGCGGTGCGGTCGATGCTCTCGTCGTGCATGACCATCACGTGCCCGTCGGCGCTGAGGTGCACATCGCACTCGAGCAGCTGTGCCCCGTCTTCGAGCGCCCGGCGGAAACCGCCCAGCGTGTTCTCGGGGGCGTGCACCGGCGCGCCCCGGTGCCCCACGACCACGGGACGGGAGGGGCGCTCCGCGTGGGCGGGCGCGGCGGTCTCGGTCGGTGCGTGCGGCTCGGCGGGCATCGTTCTCCTGTTGCAGATCGGGGACGCGATCGCCGGTCAGCGATCCCGTCGGCTCGGGCTTCCAGAGTAGGGATCACTCCCGGTTCGCGGGCCGTTCCCGCGGGAGCGACAGCGGCAGCACCCCAGCGGGTGGGCACTGCCGCTGCGTCTCAACCGCCGGTGTGCTCGGCGATCAGCCGCGTCGCCCAGGCCGGGTCGTCGACGGTGATCGTGTCGCAGCCCAGCTCCAATGCCCGCGCCAGCTCCTCCTCGGAGCGGGCGGTCCACAGGTTCAGCTGGACGCCCAGCTCCCGGGCGCGGTCGACGTCGGCCTGGCGGGCGTCGGCGATCCGCACCCCGATCTGCGCCACCTCGAGCTCCGCGGCGGTCTCGAAGAACTCCGTCGAGGTGGCCGTGGTGGTGAGCAGACGAGGGATGCGCGGGGCCTCGGTCCTCGCCGTGCGCAGCGCCTCGGGGTGGAAGGAGATGATCTGCGCCGGGGCGGCCGGCGGATCCTCCCAATCGCCATCCTCGAAGAACTCCGTGAGGATCCCGGCGATCAGCTGCGCGGCGGCGAGTGCCTTGATCTCGACCAGCAGCGGCACACGTGTGCCGTCCTCTCGGGTCGCGGCCTCCAGCACCTGGGTGAGCGTGGGAATGTGCTCACCCTTCCCGACCAGCACCCGGTCCAGCTGGGCACGGGTCAGATCCGCCACCGCACCGGTGTGCAGCGGCGACTCCTCCTCAGCCGTGCGGTCGATGGTGGCGTCGTGGATGACCGCGTCGGCCCCGTCGCTGGAGAGGTGGACATCGCACTCCAGCAGGTCCGATCCGTCGGCGATCCCGCGGCGGAAGGAGAGCAGGGTGTTCTCGGGCTCCACCGCTGCCGCGCCGCGGTGGCCGACGATCTGCGGGATCCGAGGAGCAGCCGCCCCCGGGGCCGAGGAGACCGTGGCGGAGAGCTCCGTCGCGGCCGGCTGCGCACCCGGGGCGCTCGGGGTGGGAGCCGAACCGTCGCCGGCCGTCGTCGCCGTCACTTCCAGCCCTCGAACTCGACGGACTCCATGTCCTCGCGATTGTCGTCGAGGATCTCCTGGAGGGACGTGGCGGCGGCGTTCAGAGCCTCCTGGGTGGGGGTGTTGTCGCCGTAGACCTTGGTCTGGGCGGCGGAGATCTCGGTGACCGCGGCCTGGAACCAGTTGGTGTAGTCGGCGGTGCGGGCGATCTCGAGCTGATCCAGGGCGACGCCGTAGTTGGGATCCTTCTCCACGTTCTCCTTGACGCGATCGGTGTCCGCAGCGGCCTGGACGATCGGCACGTACCCGGTGCCGATGTGCCAGGTGGCGGACTGCTCCGGGCCCGCCAGGAAGCGGAACAGCTCAGCGCAGGCGTCCTGGCGGTCCTGGGACTCGGCGCGCACGATGGACAGGCCGGAGCCGCCGGTGGGCACGGCCGCCTCCTGACCCTCCTTGGAGAGCATGAAGCACACGCCGACCTCGAAGTCGGCGGCTTCGGTGGTGCCGGTGAGGCTTGCGGTGGAGCCGCGCTTGCCGGCGCTGACCCCGGCGCTGAAGTCCGTGCCCGGGTCCTGCGCGAGGTAGGCGTAGCCGTCCTCGTGGACGAACTTGCGCTGCCACTCGAGCCACTCGACGCCGGCCTCGTCGTTGATCGTGACCTCGAAGTCCTGGTTGGAGTTCGCGCCCCCGAAGCCCCAGATGTCGGCCTGTCCGTGCCACGCGTCGTCCGAGCTGAAGGCCAGGGCGGACATCGGGCGGCCGTCGACCTCGATCTTCGCCAGCTCCGGGGCGAACTCCGCGAGATCCTCCCAGGTCTTGGGCCCCTCTTCGGGAAGCCCCGCCTCGATGTAGCGGGTCTTGTTGAAGTAGAACAACGGGGTGGAGCGCGCGAAAGGCACCAGGAACGTCTCACCGGCGGCCTTGGACTCGGGCACGAAGTTCTGGATGTAGGTGTCCAGGTTCCACTCGTCGTCGAAGTAGCCGTCCAGGGGAACCAGGGCGTCGGAGAAGTAGAACTGCAGCCACTGCATCTCGGGGAAGCAGACGATGTCCGGCACGGCGCGGGCCTGCAGCGCCGCGGTGAACTTCTGATTGAGATCCGCGTAGCCGCCGACGGACTCGGCGATCGCGACGATCTCGTCCTGGGACTCGTTGAACTCGTCGAACAGGCCCGTCAGGACGTCGAACATGCCGCCGGTCCAGGGTGCCCAGAACAGGATCGGAGTGCGGCCCTCGTACCCCTCCGGGATGGTTAGATCGGCCTGCGAGAAGCCCTCGCGCAGGTTGCTCTCGGCATTATCACCGCCGGCCGGGGCACCACAGGCAGCGAGGCCCGCGGCGCCGGCGCCGAGTCCCAGGGCGCCGAGCATGCGGCGGCGGGAGAACTGGGACGAGGGGGTGTACAGACGGGACATGTCAATCGCTCCTTGGTGAGGGTGTGCAGCTGGCGGTCGAGGGCCGGCATGCGTGATCCGGCGGGGGGCAGGGTCGGAGCACAGGGCTCCGGTGGTGAGCAGGTTCGAGGGCTCCGGCGGCGGGCAGGGCCGGCACCGAGGATTGGCGCGGCGTCACTTCATGGCGCCGGCGGCGAGGCCGCCGATGATGCGTTTCTGGGCGAGGAAGAAGATGACGAGCATGGGGAGGGAGACGAACACGGCGCCGGCCATGATCACGCCCCAGTTGGAGTAGCCCTCCTGGGTGCGCAGGAACAGCAGGCCGATGGGGAGAGTGCGCATGTTGGCCGTGCTGGTGACGATCAGGGGCCACACGTATTCGTTCCATTTGCTGACCATCACGATCAGCGTGCAGGTCAGGATCATGGGGCTGGACAGCGGGACCACGATCGTGAGCATCCGGCGGATGTGGCCCGCCCCGTCGATCTCCGCGGCCTGGAGGATGTCCTTGTCGATGGTGCGCATGTACTGGTAGAGCAGGAACATCGCGAAGGCGCTGGCGACGCCGGGCAGGATGATCCCGGCGTACGAGTTCAGCCAGCCCAGGTTCGCCACGGTGATGTAGTTGACGATCAGGGTGACGTGCCCCGGCAGCATCATCGAGGCGACGATCAGGGCGAAGGCGATCTTCTTGTACCGGAAGTCCACGAACACGAACGCGTAGGCGCACAGGATCGCCAGCGAGATCTCCAGGGCGGTGCCCACGCCGGTGGTGATGATCGAGTTCAGGAAGAACCGGTCGAAGGGCGCGGCGTTCCACGCGTCGAGGAAGTTCTCGAGCGTCACCTGCGTCGGGATCCACTGCAGCGGCCAGGAGTAGATCTGCTCGTGCGGCTTCAGCGACGAGGAGAACAGCCAGTACAGCGGGAGGATGAAGACTCCGATGGTCGCCACGACCGCGGCGATCAGCAGACCGGTCAGCCACGCCGGGCGGCGCGGTCCGCGACGGCGACCGGCGTTGAGGTCCGCCCGGCGGCTGGTCCCGTCGGCCGCCTGCGGGATCGTGGAGGCCTGTGCCGGCTCTGTGCTCAGGGTGCTCATGAGTCGTAGTTCACCTTCTTCTCGCCGTAGCGGACCTGCACGTAGGTGATGATCAGCAGGATCACCAGCAGCACGGTGGCGGCCGCGGACGCGGTGCCGATGTCGAAGTTCTTGAAGGCCTCCTCGTAGACCATCCAGCTCAGGGTCGACGAGGAGATGCCGGGCCCACCGCCCGTCATGATCGAGATGATGTCGAAGGCCTGAGCCGCGGAGATCACGCCGGTGATCGAGAGGAAGAACGTGATCGGGCTCAGCAGCGGCAGCGTCAGGTGGCGGAACAGCTTCACCCCGTGCGCACCGTCGAGCGCGGCCGCCTCGTAGAGGTCCTTCGGCAGGTCGAGGATCGCGGTGTAGCAGATGACGGTGACGAAGCCGAGGCGCTGCCAGGTGTAGGCGATGGTGATCGCCCACAGCGACCAGTCGGAGGTAGTGGTCCAGTCCGGCGATGCCGCGCCGAACAGGGAGAACGCCCAGCGTGAGAGCCCGTAGTTGGGGTCGAACATGAACAGCCACAGGATGCCGACCGCGGCGCCGGGGAGCATGTGCGGGGCGAAGGCCATGGTCTGGGCGAAACCGGTCAGCGGCACCTTCGTGGCCAGCAGGCTGCCCAGCAGCAGGCCCCCGATGATGGAGCCGACCACGCTGACGCCGGTGAAGATCAGGGTGTTCAGCAGGATCTGGAGGAAGCCCGGGTCGGTCAGCAGGTCGCGGTAGTTCTCCAGCCCCACGAACTCGGGCGTGGGGGCGACGAAGTCCCAGTCGGCGAAGCTGAGGCCGATGTTGTACAGCGCCGGATAGTACGAGAACACGATGATCGCGATGAGGTTCGGGGCGATCAGCGCGCCGAAGAGCAGTGCGTCGCGGCGCACCCGGCGGCGGCGCTGGGGTGAGCGCCGGCGCTCCTCGCTCCTCAGCGCGGTGCCTCGCGTCCCGCTGCCGGCCGATCCCGTACCCGTGACGCCGCCCAACGTGCCGGCCCGGTCGGGAACCGACGGGTTCGACGGGTCCGACGGGGGCTGCGGTCGCACGGCGAGTGTCATGGGAGCGCTCCCACCTTCCTGTTGGGCGGAGGTGTCCGCGGGGGCGGACGTTCACGTGAGAGGTGGTCGCGGCGTGACCTGGCGGTCAGCGTGAACCAGGGACGGTGCGGCGCATCCGCCGCGCTGGTGCCATGCCCGGCACGGGATGACTGCGCTGCTGCGTCGACGGCCCTCACCGTAAAGAGCCCCCGGCCCGCGCGCCACTGCCCGTCGAGCCCGGTGAACCGCTCGTGAACGTGGACTGTCCCCGCAGGTGGGAGCGCTCCCACCAACGCGGCGCACCGGGGTCGGCGGGCCCGACGGGTGCCCGTCGGGCGGTCGGTTCCTCGGATGTTCACCCCCCGTGCACGGAAAGTTCCGCGACGGAGCGTTCTGGCCACCTGTCCGAGAACCCAGGCTTCACCGGGGCGTCATCCGCGTGCCCGGGCGGACCCTCCCGGGTGCGCTACCCTGCGCTGATACATCGCGCCCGCCGAGCGGGGCCCGACGCCGAGCTTCCCGAGTGCGCGATACGTGCTGAGCACAGGGGGAAGGCAAGGCCATGACTCGACCACCGACCATGGAGGACGTGGCCCGGGCCGCGGGCGTCTCGCGCTCGACCGTCTCCCGCGTGTTCCAGAACGCCGGGGAGCGCGTCTCCGCCGACGCGCTGATCAAGGTGCACGAGGCGGCCAAGCGCCTGGGCTACGTGCACAACCTCGTCGCCAGCGGGCTTGCGATGCGCCACGGCCGCCAGCTCGGCCTGCTGATCCGGGACGCCACCAATCCCGCCTACGGGCATCTGCACTCGGAGATGAACCGTGCCGTCGAGGCGACCGGTCGCACGCTGATCTCCGTGACCGCGTTCCGCCACGACTACGGCACTGCCGAGGTCCAGGGGCTGAACCGTCTGATGGGTCAGCGGGTCGCCGGGCTGTTCGTGGGCACCGGCGTGACCTCCGCGGAAGATCTCCTGGAGACGGTCACCTCGACGCCGATGTTGATCGTGGGCCGCCCCAACGATCATCCCCAGATCGAGTCGGTCAGCTACGACGAGCGCGCCCACGGCCGGATGGTCGCCGAGGAGGTCGCCGCCAAGGGCCACCGGAGGATCGCTATACTCGTCGCTCCCCTGCTGTACTCGCGCGTGTTCGACCTGCGCATGCGCAGCCTGATCGAGCACTGCCGGGAGCTCGGCGTCGAGACGGTCCCGATCGATCTGCTTCCCGTCGAGCAGGGCGTGGTGCGCGCTCTCGATGCAGCGCGCGCCGAAGGCCTCAGCTGCATCGTGTGCCCGGTCGACTACGTGGCCCTGGAATTGCTGCGGGCGACCCGCGCGCGCGACATGCGCGTCCCGGAGGACGTCAGCACCGTCGGCTTCGACGGGCTGGCCGACGGGCTCGACCTCATCGGCCTCGCCACCGTCCAGCTGCCCGTCGCCGCTGTCGCCCGCACCGCGGTGGCCCGCATGGAGGAGCTGCTGGTCCGCGCGCAGGAATCGCCCGAAGGCCCGCCGGGCACCGAGACCGCCGGCGCCGAGCACGCACTCAGCGCCGGCCGCTTCCAGCCCGGGCGGACTCTGGGCCCGGTCTCCGAGCATCTGCGAGCCTGAGACGGTCGGCCACCACGCCGCCGATCCGGCCGGCCCTCGCCCCCAGGGTCCAGAAGCGGTCACCACCGGCCCCGGGCCTGAAGCGGCCACCCCCGGCACCGGCCCCGGGGGCCCCGAAGCCGCCCCCACCCACACCGACACCGGATCCCAGCAACCCCTCTCCCGCACCTGTCTTCCGAGGTCAGGCAAGCCTTTCCATGGCTGACAACGCGGCCGGACGGGTCTATTGTCAACGCCATGAAGCTCTCTGATGACCTTGAGAAGAAATTCCAGGAACAGATCACGCTCGAATTCGCGGCGTCCATCACCTACCGCCAGCTCGCCATCGAGGCGGACGAGCAGGATCTCTCCGGCATCGCCGCATGGCTGCGCCATCAGGCCGACGAGGAGATCGTCCACGCCAACAAGTTCATCCAGCACGTCTCGGACCGCGACAACCACGCGGCCATCGGCACCATCCACGCCCCCGAGGTGCGGCCCGGCCTGTCCGTGCTGGAGATCTTCGAGGCCGCGCTCGCCCACGAGCAGAAGGTCTCCGCGTCGATCCGCGAGCTGTACCGCAGCGCCGACAAGGAGGGCGACTACGACTCCCGCCCGCTGCTGAACTGGTTCGTCGACGAGCAGATCGAGGAGGAGGCCACCGTCTCCGAGATCATCGGCCGCGTGAAGCTGATCGGCGACGACGGCTCCGGCCTGCTGCGCCTGGATCGCGAGCTGGGCGAGCGCCCTGCCCAGTCCACCGAGGCCGACGAGGACTGACTCGGCCGCGCGCAGCACCCGTTCACGCTCCGGGTCGGCGTCCGGTGCGCGGCACGGAGCGGGCCCAGCCATCGCGTTGCGTTCCCGGGCAGACCAACTCCCGACCCTCAGCACGCCCGTGGTCGCGGCTGGAGGCGAAGCTGATGGCACTGGCTGCCCTCCGCACGTCACGAGCCCGGTTCCGCCGCCCCCGACTACTGTGGAACTCGGCGATTGCTGGCGGGCGGAACCTGTCCGCCTGGTGGGCGCAGGCCGTCGACTGCCAGATCGATGGCGGCGATCGCACGCGTCGCATCGGCACCAGTTCGCGATAGAAGAGAAGTGCCCTGAGTAAGGGTGAGAAGGAGCTGCGCCTGCACCTCCGGGGATGCAGAATCTGATACCTCGCCGCGCGCCTGGGCTTCGCCCAGGGCTTCTGCAACCAGGGTGCGGAACCGAGCGAACGATTCATTCACGAGTGCGGTCGCCTCCGCATCCTGCGGTACGAGCTCCACGACGGTGTTCCCCATCATGCAGCCGCGCGGGTTTCCCGGTTCCGTGGAGATCGTTCCCAGCTGAGCCGGCAGGATGAGCATCTCCCGTAGCGCCGGAAGCAGGGGCACGGATCGCAGCGCCCGCGTGAGCGACGCCTCGTACTCGGTCCAGTACAGCTGGACGGCACGAAGGTAGAGGCTGCGCTTGTCACCGTATGCCGCGTAAAGGCTGCCTCGCTCCACCCCGAGGTCGTCGACCAGGTCCTGGACGGAAGTGTCGCCGTAACCGGCGCTCCAGAAGAGGTCTCGCGCGCGCTGCAACGCGACTGCGGAGTCGAAGGCTCGGGGACGTCCGGTGCGGGCCATACCCCCAGCCTACACTTCTTGCACGTGCGTTCCAGAAGCCCTGTAGGGCGGGCCCGCTAGTTATGGAACGCTCGCACGGAAGTCGTGCTGCAGCATGCGCGGACAAGGAGCCGGGATGAAGGATCTTCGACAGAGGTACGGGGCCTACGCGATCGTCGCGGGCGCGTCATCGGGACTCGGAGAGGAGTTCGCGCGTCAGCTGGCTGCGGGCGGCATGAACGTCGTCCTGGTGGCGCGACGCGTCGACCGGCTGGAGCGGCTCGCGGCCGAGCTCACCGAGGCGCATGGGACGGTGAACGAGGTCGTCGCCCTCGACCTGCTAGAGCCGGGCGCCGTGGACGAGCTCATGCGGCGAACGGCGCACCTCGACGTCGGTGCGGTCGTCGCGAGTGCCGGTGTCGCCCTTGCGGGGCCCCTGATCGAGCACGCCCTCGACGACGAGCTCGAGGTTCTCTCCCTCCACGCGGCGGTGACGCTCCGCCTGGCACACGGCTTCGGTCGAGCCTTCTCTGCACGCGGTCGAGGAGCGATCGTCCTGATCTCTTCGAGCATCGCGGCCGGCGCCGTGCCCTTCCAGGCCAACTACGCCGCCGTGAAGGCATACGTGCTCTCGCTCGGACAAGCCCTGCACCACGAGCTGAAGGGGCAGGGAGTGGACGTCCTCGTGCTCGCTCCGGGCCAGACCGAGACAGAGGGACTCGAGAAGATCCGCGGGATCGACTTCACCAAGATGCCCGGCGGGGCGAAGATGCCGCCCCCGAAGGCCGTCGGTGCAGCGCTGCGGTCTCTCGGCAAGCGCTCGTACGTCATCCCCGGGGTGGTGAACAGATCCGCGGACCTGCTCGGCAAGCATGTCGTGACCCGCAGCGCGTCCGCACGAATGTACGGCACGATCATCGGCCGCGCGCTGACCGATGGCACTGGGAGCGACGCGTGAGCCGCGTCGTTGCTCGCGACGGGTTCGGCGGTCCTGATGTACTCCACGTGCGGCGCATCGCGGAGCCGCACGTGGAGCGCGGAGAGATCCGAATCAGGGTGCGCGCGGCGGGCCTGAATCCGCTGGACTGGCAGATTGCGGCGATGCCCTCACTGGCCGCCCACTTCGGCCTAGGCGTCCGAGCGGGCTTCGGAAGCGATCTGGCCGGAGTCGTGGACGAGGTCGGGCCGGGCGCGGAGCACGCCGGGTTCCACGTGGGCGACCGAGTCTACGGCGGCATCATGGGGCAGGCCGTCGCGGACGTCGTTGTCGTCCCGGTTCCCGTCGCCGCGCCGAATCTGCTCCGGCGCGTGCCGGACGGCGTCGCTGACGCCACGGCTGCAGCGCTGCCGACGCCGGGACTCACCGCAGTCGCGGCCGTGGACGCGGTAGGCCCGGGCGCCGCTGACACCATCCTCCTCGGCGGTGCCGCCGGGGGTGTCGGCGTGCTCGCGGTCCAACTGGCTCGCCTCGCCGGCGCCACCGTGATCGGCAGCGCCTCCGAGGCGACATTCCCGTTCCTGCGGCGCCTGGGCGCGCTTCCGGTCGCCTACGGCCCCGGGCTGCCAGACCGCGTCAGGCGGCTCGCGCGCCGAGGTGTCACCGCGGCGATCGACCTGCACGGGATCGAGGCCGCCGAAGCCGGCCTCGAGCTCGGCGTCGATCCGAGGCGCATCGCGACCGTCGCGGCCGGGGCGCAGCTCCCCGGCGTGCGATCCACCGGAGCGCATGCCGCCGCCCGGGACGCACTTCAGCGGATCGAGGCGGCCATCCTCGCCGGTCGAATGACCGTTCCCATCGCTGAGAGGTTCCCGGTGGAGCGGATCCGGGATGCGGTGGCGGTGCAGGCCGCCGGTCATGTTCACGGCAAGATTCTGATCACCTTCCCCTGAGCACTCCGGCGCCGGCCGCCGCTACCCGGCATGCCTGCCGGTGGTGTCCCGGCGCCCCGCCTGGTCACCCTGGGCTCCATCACGACCCCGTGCCACACTGAGCACGGCCGCGCACCGCAGCGCAGGCGCCGCCCCGCCAGATGAGGCACGAGACGTCCGGGAGAGATCGCCATGGCAGCTCCGCAGTTCAGCCCCTACATCACCTTCCCCGGGAACGCCGGTGAGGCCTTCGAGTACTACCGCGAGGTGTTCGGCGGCGAGCTCCAGATCATGACCTACGACGATTTCCCGGACCTTTCGGGATTTCCGTTCACTCCGCCACCCGGATCGATCGCGCACGCACAGCTGCACGGCGGTCTGGTCACCCTGGCCGGCGGCGACGCCCTCACCGCACCCGGCGAGGAGCTGCCCCCGCTGGAGTCGGACGTGTACTCGTACCTGATCGGCCTGGAGTCGGTCGGCCAGGGCCGGGCCCTGATCGAGAAGCTCACCTCGACGGGCGCCGAGCTGGTCATGCCGTTCGAGCCCGCACCGTGGGGCGACCACTACGGACAGGTCAAGGATCGCTTCGGCGTGCTGTGGGCGATCGTGGTCGGCGAGCAGCAGGAGCGCTGAGACCGAGGGGCCACAGCCCACGGCTCCGGCTCAGCGCTCCGGGGCCGGGCTCCGGGCTTTCCGCACTGTCCATGACACCGCCACGGGTTGTGGAACATTCAATAACCGCCTAGCGTTGGAGCCATCATGCGAGCCTTCGGATTCCTCAGCTTCGGCCACTACGGCAACGGCCCCGGTGCGGGCGGCCTCGACGCCCGCCAGATGCTCCACGACGCGATCGACATCTCCGTCGGCGCCGACGAGCTGGGCGTCAACGGCGCCTACTTCCGGGTCCACCATTTCGCCCCGCAGTCCGCCTCCCCCATGCCCCTGCTCTCGGCGGTCGCCGCCCGCACGCAGCGGATCGAGGTGGGCACCGGCGTGATCGACATGCGCTACGAGAACCCGCTGTACCTCGCCGAGGAGGCGGCGGCTCTCGACCTGATCGCCGACGGCCGGGTCGCGCTCGGCGTCTCGCGAGGCAGCCCCGAACCGGCCGACCGCGGCTGGGAGGCCTTCGGCTACACCGGGTCCACCGATCCGCGCGGTGCGGACATCGCCCGCGAGAAGTTCGACCTGTTCATGCAGGCCATCCAGGGCGAACCGATGGCCCGCGCCGCCCAGCAGCCCTATGGCGCCCCGGTCACCCCCGGCGCCGATCTGCGGCTCGAGCCCTACTCCCCGGATCTGGTCCGCCGCATCTGGTGGGGCGCCGGCTCCCGGGACAGTGCGGAGAACGTCGGCCGCCAGGGCCTGAACCTCATGAGCTCCACACTGCTGACCGAGGCCACCGGTGCCCAGTTCGCCGACCTCCAGGCTGAGCAGATCGAGCGGTTCCGCACTGCCTTCCGCGCCGCCGGCCACACTCACGCACCCCGCGTCTCCGTCTCCCGCAGCGTCTTCCCCGTCGTCACCGATCAGGACCGGCTGATGTTCGGCATGCGCCCCGGGGACGGTGCCGATCAGATCGGCATCATCGACGGGCACCGCTCCACCTTCGGCCGCACGTTCGTCGGCGAGCCGGATCAGCTGATCGAGGAGCTGAAGGCCGATGCCGCCGTGCAGTCCGCGGACACCCTGATGCTCACGATCCCCTCGCAGGCAGGAGTCGAGCTGAACCTGCACATCCTGGAGAGCTTCGCTCAGCATGTCGCTCCTGACCTGGGGTGGAAGCCGAATACGGAGGGGCCGGTGACCGGCGACCCCGTCACCTGACGCTGTCGAGGGCCCCGGCTCGCCGCCTCCACGGCCCGGCCTGGCCACACGTCCGAGCCGCACCGTCCGAGCCGCCCCGGCTCGCGCCTCCGCGGCATCGTCGGCTCCCGGCCGGATCACACCGCCGACCCCTGCCGGGATGACCGGTTCTCCCGTAAGGTGAAGGTCCGCGGGTGCTGATCGGGGCGCTCGCTCAGCACCGCCTTCGGAGGACCGCGATGCCCGCGCCGCAGATCGCCGCCGTACCGGCCGCGCCTGCCGCACCCCTCCCCGCGAAGCCTCACCAGTCCGCTCCCGGCACCGAGGCATCCCGCCACCTGCTCGCCCCGGAGACCACGCGCCCGTTGACGCTGTGGGGCTCGTCCTCGATGAGTTCCGAGCGCGGCTACGAGGGCACGCCGCTGACCGTCCGGATCCACGAGCACCTGGCGCTGGCTGCCGCGCCCGCGAGCGTCCACTGCTTCGGGGTCGGCGCCACCAGGTCCCCGCACACCCTGCTGATGCGGGGCCTGGACACCCCGCGGCTGGCCTGCGTCGGCAGCCCCGAAGCCGGGACGGGACGCGTGCGCGCCGAGCTCGATTCCGGGCTCGCCCCGGCCGGGCCGCTGCGCATCCCGGGCACGGTCGACGGCGTGCCGGGCGAGCTCGACGGCTCGAGCGGCACCTGGTTCTTCACGCCCGAGGATCCGGCCTCTCCGGTCGCCGATGGCGTCTTCACCTCTTCCCTCGCCGAGGTGGCCGCCGGGTCCCGCCAGGTGCTGTGGATGGGCAAGAACAACATTCTCGACGTCGACGGGGTCCTCGAGGACACCCAGCGGATGTGGGACGCCGCCGACGATCCCGAGCACGACACCCTGGTGCTGGGACAGTGGCCGACGGCCTACGATCCGGTCGGCTCGGACACGGCCGAGGCGGTGCTCGCCGTCAACGAGGAGCAGCAGCGCCGCTACGGCGACCACTTCCTCGACCTCGCCACGCTCCTCACCTCGGCCGAGGGCCTGTGCTGCCCGCCGCTGGCCCCGCTGAGCCTGCTCGAGCAGGCGGGCACTCAGGGTGCGCTCGAGATGCACGTGGCCCCGCCGGAGCTCCGCGCACCCGATGGCATCCACCTCAACGGCTGGGGAAATCTCGCCGTGAGCTGGGCGATCCTGCAACGGATGCGGGAGCTGCAGTGGCTGTGAGACGACCGCCTGCCCCGCGCCTGCGACAGGACCGGGTGCCCCGCCCGGCCCCCAGCGACGCCTCCGCCGCTGCGGCATCGACTCATGCCCCCGCCGACCGCCTGCCCGATCCGGTCCCGACCTCTCCGCCCGCCACCATCACACCTGCGGAGTCCACGGTGGTCCGGGGCGCCGCTCCCCGCCGCGACCTGCGCCGCCGGGCCTTCCTGGTCGCCGGCACCGCGGCGGCGGCCATCGGCAGCTCGGTGACCGCCGGGGCACTGCTGAGCCGGACCGCAGGCGGAGCCACCTCGGCCTCCGCAGGCGCCGGAGCCGGCAACGCGCCGGTCACCAGCCCGTTTACCGATGTTCCCGATGACGCGCCCGGCCTGGAGGCGATGCGCTGGGCCGACGAGACCGGCGTCCAGCCCGCCGATGACAGCGGCGCCTACTCCCCCGATGCTGTGCTCACCCGCGGCGCCGTGGCCCTGGCCCTGCACCGATTCGCCGGGGCCCCGGCCGTGCCGCGGGAGACCGCGCCGGCGCTGATCACCGACCTCGGGGACGACGTCGAGATCGCCACCGCGCTGCTGTGGCTGCACGGCCGCGGCGCCGTGTGGGGCGACCCCGACCTGCGCGTCCGCCCTGAGGAGGACGCCACCCGCGATTGCGTCGCCGGGATGCTGGCGGCGCTGCTGCGCCCGGCCCTGGCCGGATACGGAGCAACGTGGGATCCGTCGGCCGCGACATCGCTGCCCGAGGCGCCGGAAGCTCCGGAATCGGCCTCGACGCTCCGCGATGTGGCCTGGCTCGAGGCAGCGGGCATGGTGCCCGCCTCTCTCGCGGAGGATGTCTGGGCGGGAGAGAAGTCCGTCAGCCGCGCCGATCTCGCGATCTCGCTGCACCGGGCCAACGGCGTCATCGCCGGCGCGCTCGGCTGAGCACGCCCCTGCGCCGCCGCTCACACTTAGGCTGATGACCATGTCATCGACGCCTGCCCACGCTGCCTACCTCCGCCACCCAGATGTCCGTGGCGACACCGTCGTCTTCACCGCCGCGAACGACGTGTGGCTCGCGCCCCTGGCCGGGGGCCGCGCCTGGCGACTGACCGACGAGGGCGCCCCCGTCGCCTATCCGCGGTTCTCGCCCGACGGCGTCCACGTCGCCTACACCTCCCGCACCTCCGGCGGCCCCGAGGTCTGGGTGGTCTCGGCCGACGGATCCACCACCCCGCGCCGCCTGACCACGTGGGGCCGGCCCTCGACGAAGGTGGTCGGCTGGCTTCCCGACGGCCGCATCGTCGCCTCGAGCAGCTACAACGCCCCGGTCGCGCGGGATGCGCAGCTGTGGGCGGTCGATCTGGAGGGGCAGGCCGAGCTGCTGCCGCTGGGCCGCTCGGGCGAGGTCGCGATCCACCTGTCGGGCCCCACCGTGGTCGCCACCCCGTGGCGCCGCGATCAGGCCGGCTGGAAGCACTACCAGGGCGGGACCGCGGTGAAGCTGTGGATCTCGCACGAGGACGTGGCCCTCGGTGCGCCGGCCGCCGCGCACGCCGCACGCTCCTGGGAGCCGCTGCTGGCGGACATCCTCGCCTCCAAGACGCGCATCGCCTGGTACGGCGACCGGCTGATCTTCGCCTCCGACACCCCCGGGCCCGGAGCGGCCCGTCACGACCGCGCCACGGCCAATCTGTGGTCCGTCGCAGCGGATGGCTCCGACCTGCAGGTCCACACCTCGCTGCAGGCCGAGGACGGCTACCTGCGCGAGCCCGCGACCGACGGCACCACCATCGTGTACTCCTCCCGCGGCCGCCTGTTCGCCCTGGACTCGCTGCAGGCCGAGCCGCGCGAGGTCGAGATCCTCGCCTCCGGGGTCGGCGCGTCCCGCGTCCCCCGGCCCGTCTCGCCGAGCGAGAACCTGCTGGCCGTGCGGCCGGTGCACGATGCCCGCTCGAGCGTGGTCGAGTGGCGCGGCAGCGCCCATGCCCTCACCCACCGCGGCGGCCCGGCACGGCTGCTCGCGGGTGCCGACGGCGTGCGCATCCGGGAGGTGCGCCCCCTCGGGCGCTCCCCCTTCGCCCTCATGGTCAGCGACGCCGAGGCGCTCTCGGACCGCGAGCACGGCGGCGTCGGCTCGGATGTGCTGGCTCTGTCCCGGCTGGACGGCGGCAGCGAGGAGATCCGCTTTGACCTGGGCGACGTGGGCCGGATCCTGCACGCCGTCCCTTCGCCCGACGGGTCCAAGATCGCGATCTCCAGCCACGACAACGTGGTGCGCCTGGTGACCCTGCGCGGTCTGGTCGACCCCGCCACGACCTCCACGGGCGCGGCGACCTCGGGTGTCACCGGTGCCGGCGGCGCGGGCGCGGGCACGAACACCACGGGCGCGGGTGGCTCCGGCACGGGCGCCGTCTCCCCGTGGGAGCAGGAGAGTGAGGCGGCGCCGGCTGTGCCGCACCTGGACCATGTGCGCGAGGTGGGCCGCTCCAGCGGCGGCGAGGTCGCGGATCTGGCCTGGTCGCCGGATGGTCGCTGGCTGGTGTGGACCGAGCCGAACTCGTGGATGCTCAGCCGCCTGATGATCTCGGACACCGAGGATCCCGAGCCCACCGGCCGCGCGCTGACCTCGGGCAAGTACCAGGATTCGGCGCCCGCCTTCAGCGCGGACGGCAAGCACCTGGCGCTGCTGTCCATGCGCACCTTCGAGACGGTCTACGACGACATGGTCTTCGACCTCGGCTTCGTCAACGCCGAGCGCCCCTTCCTGATCCCGCTGGAGCGCAGCACCGCCGACCCGTTCGGGCCGCTGCCCGACGGCTGGGGCGGCGAGGAGCCCGCCGCACAGGCCGACGGGGCGGCGGCTCCGCATGCCGAGGGATCCGCCGCGGCCCGGCCCGCTCATACCCCGTCGGCCGCGGATGGCTCGCACCCGGCGACCTCGACCGCTCCGGCCGGGGCCGACGACGCGAACAGGGCCCCGGCGACCCGGGTCGACCTCGATGCCGTCGAGGACCGCCTGGTGCCGTTCCCCGTCGTCTCGGGCACGTACTCGCACCTGACCGCGGTCAGCGGCGGTTTCGTGTGGCTGCGACATCCCCAGCAGGGCGTGCTCGGCACCGCGCGCGCCGGGGTCGAGGGCGAGGAGCCCGGGCCCGCGCTCGAGCACTGGAGCCTGGCCGATCGCAAGCTGACCGTGCTGGCCGAAGGAGTCGTCGACCTCGCGGTCTCCGGCGACGGCGAATCCCTGGTCATCAAGCAGGGCGAGAGCTGGGTGAAGGTCCCCTCGAACCGCAAGGTGGAGGACGAGGACCCGGCCCGCATCCCGATCGACACCGGCCGCCTGCGACTGACGGTCGACCCGGTCGCCGAGCGCCGCGGCATGCTCTGGGACAACTACCGGATCATGGCCCAGCAGTACTGGCGGGCCGACATGGACGGCATGGACTGGCACGCCATGACCTCCTGGTACGACCCGGTCATCGAGCGACTGGTCACCGAGGACGACTTCCAGGATCTGATGTGGGAGGTCCTGGGCGAGCTTGGCACGTCCCACGCCTACGTGATGGGCGGGGTCTACCAGGCGGATCCGCCGATGCTCCCGGCCTATCTCGGAGCCGATGTCGAGCAGCGTGAGGGTCGCTGGGTGATCACCTCGATCCTGCCCGGAGACTCCTCCGATCCCGAGGCCCGCTCGCCGCTGCTGGCTCCGGGCGTGGCGGCCGAGGTGGGCGATGCGATCGTGCGCGTGGACGGCCGGGAGGTGGGCCCCGACGGCGTCCAGCCCCTGCTGATCGGCTCGGCGAACCGGCCGACGGAGCTGGTGCTGGCCCGTGACGGCGCCGAGCGCCGGGTGGCGGTCCTCCCCCTGGCCGACGACTCGCAGCTGCGCTACCAGGCGTGGGTTGCATCGCGCCGCGCCCTGGTCGATGAGCTCTCCGGCGGCCGCCTCGGCTACCTCCACATCCCCGACATGGTCTCCTCCGGCTGGGCGCAGATGCACCGCGACCTGCGTGAGGCGACCACCAAGGAGGGCCTGGTCGTCGACGTGCGCTACAACAGCGGCGGGCACACCTCGCAGCTGGTCACCGATCGCCTCGCCCGTCGCGTGCTGTCCTGGGACTATCCGCGCCACCAGAGGCCGGGCACCTACCCGCAGTTCGCACCGCGCGGCGCGGTGGTGCTGGTGACCAACCAGGAGGCGGGGTCCGATGGGGATATCGTGGGCGCCGTCTCCCGAGCGATGGAGATCGGCCCGATCATCGGCACCCGCACCTGGGGCGGCGTGATCGGGATCGACGGCCGCTTCGACCTGGTCGACGGCACCGGCATCACCCAGCCCAAGTACGCCAGCTGGTTCGAGGGCGAGGGCTGGGGCATCGAGAACTACGGTGTCGAGCCCGACATCGAGGTGCCGCTGCCGCCGAACGCGTGGGCCGCCGGGGAGGACCCGCAGATCGAGCGCGGGGTCACCGAGGCTCTGGCCCGGCTCGAGCAGCACCCTGCCGCGACCGCTCCCCCGCTGCCCGCGCCCCGGTTCGGATCGGGCCCGGCGGCACAGAGCTGAACGACCGGCGCCGTCGGCGCCCGGGGCCGCGGCGCCGGTGGCGGATGCCGGCCCCGAGCGTTATCGGCGCTGGTGCCGGCGGCCGCGGTCACCGCAGGGTGGGCACGACGATCTCGGGGTGGCGCACGGCCAGCTCCTGGCGGCTGTCGGGGCCGAAGGCCGCGACCGCCCGCGTCGTCGCGTCGCGTTCGGCGGTGCGGGCGACGGGGTGCGTCTCGTCGGGGCGGAGGTCGCGGGCGATCCGTTCGTTGCCGCGGGCGATCCGCTCGGTGAGGGTCAGGGGCGCCCCGCGGGAGACGTCCGGGCCGTCGATGCCGCCGGCCAGCAGTCGGGTCACGGTGCCGAGCACCGCGGTGATCAGAGCGATGAGAAGGATGAGGCCGATGCCGATCAGTGCTGAGGTCATGCCATGATCCTCAGCCCGGCGACGGTTCAGGACAAGCGATGATTCGCACCCTACTGTTCAGTGCTGCTGAATCGCGGTACGGTCAGGGCATGCTCGATCCCGTCAAGCTCCGCGTCCTGCGGTCGGTCGTCGAGACCGGCAGCATCCGTGCCAGCGCCGAGGCGCTGGGCTACACCCCGTCGGCCATCAGCCAGCACCTCACGAGCCTGCGCCGGGAGACGGGCCTCGAACTGGTCGAACGGTCCGGTCGCGGCATCCACGTCACGGCGCACGCGCGGCTCCTGGCCGACGAGGCCGGGCCGGCCCTGGACGCGCTCGATGCCGTCGAGCGCACCGCGAAGGACCTCCGCTCCGGTCGCATCGGCAGGCTGCGCTTCGGCTACGCCACCTCGATCGCCGGGGACTGGATCCCCGAACTCGCCCGTGACGTGCGCCGCCGGTACCCCGACCTCGGCCTCGACCTCACCCTGCGCGACTGCCAGGGGGACGGCGTCCTCGAGGATTCCGGGATGGACATCGTGGTCGGCGACGGGGAAGCACCCTCCAGGGCCTCCGCGGAATGGGAGTACCAGGAGATCCTCGAGGAGGGGTACGTGGCCCTGGTGGGGGCGGGCCATCCGCTCGCCGGGCGCCCCTCGCTGCTGCTCAAGGAGCTCGCCGAGGAAGCGTGGGTGACCGACGACCCGCTGGACTCGTACTGGTTCGACCGGATCTGCTCGGCGTGCCGCGCCGCGGGATTCTCCCCTCGCGTGGACGTCAATCCCAACGACTACTCCACCGTGCTCGGGTTCGTCGCCAGCGGCGACTACGTCAGCGTGCAGCCCTCGGTGATCGCGCGGGACATGCGCCCCGACGTGGTCGCGATCCCCCTCGATCCGCCCGCACCGCGGCGCCGGCTGCGGGTGCAGGTGCGCCGTGCGACCTCGCGCAACCCGGCCGTGCAGTACATCGTCGAGCGGATCCACGCGGTCGCCGCGATGCGCGCCGAGGAGATCCCGGGAGTCATCTACCTGGGCAGCACGTCGACCGATCGACGCGATCCGCGACCGCCGGTAGCGGCTGTCGTCCCGGACCAGCCCGCTGCGGCGTCGGCTCCCAGGGGCTGAGCCGCCACGTCCCACACCGCGTTCGGGCACGATGCGGCGCCGCTCCCCGCGACCCAGAGGTCACGCCTTGGAGTCAGGTCGGACGCTTCGTGATTCGGGCGTCCGGGGGAGCACAATAGGACGGTGCCTCCCCCTCGCTCCCACCGGCTCCGCACCGGCCTGTCCCGCCGGACGGCTCTGCTGTCCCTCCTCCCCCTCTCCGTCACCGCCGGGACGCTCGCGGCCTGCAGTGACGCGGGCGCTCCGCGTGAGGGCGAGGGCACCACCGGAGAGACCTCGGTGTCGGACTCCGGCGGAGCCGGATCCGGAACGCTCTCGGTCAACGATCCCTGGGCGAGAGCCATGCCGTCTCAGAGCGCGGTCTTCGGGACCCTCACCAACGGCACCGAGGGGGATCTGGTCCTGGTCGCGGCCTCGAGCCCCGCCGCCGGCGAGGTGCAGCTGCACGCGGGCGCGCCCGGCAGCTCTGACGGGCAGAGCATGCCGGTGAAGGAGAACGGCTTCCCGCTTCCCGCGGGAGAGGAGCTCGTGCTCGAGCCCGGCGGGAACCACCTCATGCTGACGGATCTCACCGAGCCCCTCCAGCCCGGCGATGAGGTCGAGGTCGCCCTCGCGTTCGCCGACGGCACCGAACACCAGTTCACCGCGCCGGTCGAGGACCGCTCCGGGACCGAGTAGAGCCAGCGGGACCGAGCGGAACCCGCGGGACAGAGCCGAACCAGTTCGACGGGTTCCTTCACGGCGGTCAGCGTGGCAACCCGTGGCCGCGCCAGCGGCCACACGCCGCCGCCACCTATCCTGGGTCCGACGCCCCTGCGCTCGGCGGTCAGCCCGCGGCATCGCGGCCCGGCTCGGCGCGGGCGATGCTTCCGACCCCGCAGGAGAGTAACCCCGTGCCTCGATTCAACGTTCCCACCGACGACGCGCAGGGCCCCCTGGTCGTCGGCCTCGACGTCGGCTCCGGCGGCTCCCGCGCCGCCGTCTACGACGCCAGCGGGCGCGAGGTCGCCAAGCGCACCCACAAGGAGGCGCACTCGTTCACGGTGCGCGACGACGGCACCAGCATCATCGACCCGGACCAGATCGTCGACGAGATCCGCACCGCCCTGCGCACCGTGCTCAAGGGCTCGCTGCCCGGCGAGATCTGCGGGATCGGCGTGGACACCTTCGCGTCCTCGCTGATCGCGGTCGACGCCGACGGCAAGGCGCTGACCCCGTGCATCACCTATGCGGACACCCGCTGCCATGCCCAGGTCGCGACCCTCACCGACGCCCTGGACATCGAGGCCCTCCACGAGCGCACCGGCGCCCGCCTGCACTCCTCCTACACGGTCCCGCGCCTGGCCTGGCTGCGCGAGGAGCACCCCGAGGTGTTCGCCCGCACCGCGCACTTCATGGCGCTCGGCGAGTACGTGGCGTTCAAGCTGCTGGGCACCCCGGCGCTGGGAACCGCCTCGGCCGCGTGGTCCGGCATGATCGACCGCCGCACCGGCGAGTACGTGCCCGAGCTGCTCGAGGCCGGCGGGGTCGATGCCGAGAAGATGGGCACCCCGCTGAACCCGTCCGACGCCCTGCCGGTCGCCGGCACCCCGCTGGCCACGGAGTTCCCGGTGCTGAAGGGGGCCGTATGGCTGCCGGTGATCGGGGACGGTCTCGCCGCGAACATGGGCATCGGCGCCCTGGGCACCGGCATCTGGGGCATCTCCACCGCGACCTCCGGCGCCATCCGCCAGCTGCTGGACACAGAGATCCAGGCGCTGCCCAGCGGGCTGTGGGCGTACCGCGTCGATGACCGCCGCACCCTCGTCGGCTCCGCCATGAGCGACTGCGGGCGGGTGCTCGACTGGGCACGCGCCCAGCTCGCCATCCCCACCGACATCACAGAGACCGACACCGAGACGCTCTTCTCCGTCCCGCCCGAGGCCGGCACCCCTCTGGTGATCCCGTTCCTCTCCGGCGAGCGCGGCACCAAGTGGCGCGGCTCCTCGCGGGCGATCTTCGCGGGCATCAGCGCCTCGACCACCGCCGAGGACATGCTGCGCGGTGCGCTCGAAGGGGTGGCGCTGACCTTCCTGCGCATCGCCGACCAGCTGCGCGAGGCCAGCGGGGATCCCGAGCGGATCGTGCTGTCCGGCGGCATGACCGAGGCGGTCCCGGGCTGGCTGCATCTGCTCTCCGACGCGCTCGGCGCCCCGATCGACCACGTCGCCGTCTCCCGCTCGACCATGCGCGGCGCCGCGGTGATGGCGCTCGAGGAGGCCGCCCCCGGCACCGACATCGCCGAGGTCCCGGTGCTGCGCCGCGTCGAACCGGTCGCCGCGCACACCGACTACTACCGCGAGCGGCTCGAGCGCTTCGAGAAGCTGGCCGACCTGGCCTGAGCCGGCGGGCAGCCTCCGGAGTGACGGCGGCGCCGCAGAATGAGCGTCGCCCGGGGGTACGGAAACCGGTAGCCTGCAGGGCGCCCGATTGCCTCGTGCGCAGGCAGGGACGCAGAGGAGCATCACCATGGCATGGGAAGGCCAGCACCCGTGATCATCGCCGGCCTGATGACAGGCACCTCCGCCGACGCCCTGGACGTGGCCCTCGTCGATCTCCACCTCTCCGACGGGCGCCCGGACGACCTGGCGATGGAACTGCTCGCCTCCCGCGAGGTCCCCTTCGCCGACGGCCTGCGCGCGGACATCCTGCGCCTGCTGGCACCGTCGGACGTGCCGCTGTCGCTGGTCAGCAGTGTCGATGCCCGGCTGGGCGAGATGTGCGCCGGGGCCGTCGAGGAGCTGTGCGCGAGCACCGGCCTGACCTGCGACCTCGTCGTCTCCCACGGCCAGACCGTCCGCCACGACGTCGCCGACGGTCGCGTCAGCGCGACGCTCCAGCTCGGCCAGTCCGCCTGGATCGCCGAGCGCATCGGCGCGCCGGTGCTCAGCGACGTGCGCTCCCGGGATGTCGCCGCGGGCGGGCAGGGCGCGCCGCTGGTGAGCATCCTCGACCATCTGCTGCTGGCCGGGACCGAGGAGCCGACGGCCCTGCTGAACCTGGGCGGGATCGCCAACCTCACCGTGGTGGCCGACCGTCGCGAGACGATCGCGTTCGACACCGGCCCCGCCAATGCCCTGATCGATCTCATGGCCTCGCGCCTGAGCGAGGGCCGCCTGGACTGCGACGCCGACGGTGCTCTCGCGGCCCAGGGCACCGTGGACCAGGACCTGCTGAGCCACTTCCTCGCCGACCCCTACTACTCCCGGCCCGCGCCGAAGTCGACCGGCAAGGAGCAGCTGAACGCCGACTACCTCGATGAGCGCCTGCGCGCCCATCCGCACGTGAGCGGGCTCGATGTGATGGCGACACTGACCGCCCTGACCGCCCGCACCGTGGCCGACACCTGCCGCAGCCACGGTGTCACCGCGGTGGTCGCCTCGGGTGGCGGGACCCGCAATCCCGTGCTGATGGACGCCCTGCGCACCGAACTGGGCGAGGGCGTCTCGCTGGCCACCACCGACGAGGCGTTCGGCCTGCCCGAGGGGGCGAAGGAAGCCTGCCTGATGGCGCTGCTGGGCTGGCTGACCTGGCACGGCCTGCCCGGCACCCTCCCCTCGGCCACGGGCGCCTCCCACGCCACCATCGCCGGCCGCCTCAGCCCCGGCGCGAGGCCCCTGCAGCTGCCCGACCCGCTGCCACGGTCGCCCCGGCGCCTGCGCGTCGTCGGCTCCGCTCCCGCACCTGGCACCGGCGCCGGCCGTGACCCCGCTTCCTCCCCCGGTGCCGCCCCGATCCCCTCCCCCACGTCCCCGACCCCTCAGCAGGAGACCTGACATGCAGATCCTCGACCTCCTGGTCATCGTCGCGTACCTGGTCGCGACGGCCTGGCTGGGACTGCGCCTCAGCGGGCGCCAGTCCGGCCTGAAGGACTACTTCCTGGGCGGGCGCAACCTGCCCTGGTGGGCCGTGTGCCTCTCCGTCGTCGCCACGGAGACCAGCGCCCTGACCGTCATCGGGATCCCCGTGATGAGCTACCTGGGGAACATCTCGTATCTCCAGCTCGGCATCGGCTACATCGTCGGCCGCATCGTCGTCGCGTTCGTGATGCTGCCGCGCTACTACGACGGCGAGATGGTCACCGCCTACGCCTACCTGGGCAAACGCTTCGGATCGAGTACCCAGACCACCGCCGGGGTGACGTTCCTGTTCACGCGCCTGCTGGCCGACGGGATCCGCGTGCTGGCCGCCGCGATCCCGCTGAAGGTCATCCTCGACGGGCTCGGCCTGCACACGAACTACTTCGTGATCACCGTCGTCCTCGCCGTCGTCACCATCGCCTACACGTTCATCGGCGGCATCAAGGCCGTGGTGTGGGTCGACGTGGTCCAGATGCTGCTGTACGTCGCCGGCGGCCTACTGACCATCGTGGTGGTCACCTCCACCCTGGGCCTGGGATGGCTCGGGGACGCCGCGGAGGCCGGCAAGACGCAGATGTTCGTGCTGGCCGGCAACCCGCTCAGCGACGACGCCTCCCTGATCCCCTCCCTGCTGGGCGGCGCGATCTTCGCGATGGCCTCCCACGGCTCCGATCAGCTCGTGGTCCAGCGCCTGCTGACCTGCCGCTCCAAGCTCGAGGCCCAGAAGGCCCTGATCTGGTCCGGGGTGATGGTCTTCGTGCAGTTCGCGATCTTCCTCGTCGTCGGCCTCGCCCTGTGGGGCTACTACGACCACGCCACCCCGCAGGAGATGGGCCTGACCCGCGACGACGAGGTGTTCCCGCTGTTCATCGTCGAGGGTCTGCCGACGGGCATCTCCGGGCTGCTGCTGGCCGGGATCCTCGCCGCGGCGATGTCGACCCTGTCCTCGTCGCTGTCGGCGCTGTCCTCCTCCACGGTCACCGACGTCGTGGGGCGGCTGCGTCGCACCCCGCTGACCGACCAGCAGGGGCTGCGGGTGGGCCGCTGGGCCACCATCGGCTGGGGCCTGGCCTTCATCGCCCCGGCGACCTTCTTCCGCTCCGACGAGGGCAACATCGTCGTGCTCGCCCTCGGCGTCGCCGGCATCACCTACGGCGGGCTGCTCGGCGCGTTCGTGTTCGGCATCGTCAACAAGCGGGCCGACAAGCGCGACGCCAATATCGCCTTCGTGCTCGCCGTGGCCGTCAACGCCTTCTTCTTCGTGATGGAGAAGTACGTGACCGGCGAGGTGTGGGTGGCCTGGCAGTGGTACCCGCTGCTCGGCGTCATCGTCACCTGCATCGTCGGCGGGCTGCTCTCGCTCACTCATCCCCCGCGGCCGGCACCGCTCGAGCCGGCGGGCCACGGCCCGACCGGGACCCCCGCGGCCGGTGGGCCACCGCCCGCCGATGCGCCCACCTCCGAGGACAGGACCCGCTGACCATGACCACTCCACGCCCGAGCGCCCCGGGACCCACGCCGCCAGGCGGCGGAGACTCCTCCGCCCTGCCGCCCACGGAGCAGAGGAATCCCCGCAGCAGCACCCTCGACGACCTGCCCACCCAGGAGGTGCTGCGGCTGCTGAACGACGAGAGCCGCCTGGCGGTGGACGCGGTCGACGCCGCCCTGCCGGACCTGGCACGACTGGTCGATGCCACGGCGGAGCGGATGCGTCGCGGCGGCACCGTGCATTACTTCGGCGCCGGCACCTCCGGGCGCCTGGGCGTGCTCGATGCCAGCGAGCTGCTGCCCACCTTCCAGCTCGAACCGGGTCGCATCGTCGGCCACATCGCCGGCGGGCCGGAGGCACTGGTCAGCGCCGTGGAGAACGCCGAGGACTCCCCCGAGGCCGGACGGCGCGACGCCGAAGGGCTGGGCGCCGACGACGTGGTGATCGGGATCGCCGCGAGCGGGTCCACGCCCTACGTGCGCGGCGCCCTCGAAGCGGGCGCGGAGGCCGGGGCACTGACCGCCCTGATCTCCAGCAACCCCCGCGCGCCGCTCGCCGAGCATGCCGAGCTGCATCTGCTGCTGGACACCGGTCCGGAGGTCGTCACCGGCTCGACCCGGCTGAAGGCGGGCACGGCGCAGAAGCTCGCGCTGAACGGCTTCTCGACGGCCACCATGATCGCCCTGGGCCGGACCTGGCAGAACCTCATGGTCTCCGTGGTGGCCACCAACGCGAAGCTGCGCGAGCGCACCGTGCGGATCCTGCGCGAGGCCGTCGGACTGGAGGACGCCGCGGCCCGGGCTCTGCTCGAGAACACCGGCGGGGATCTGAAGACCGCGATCGTCACCGCCCTGGCCGACGTCCCGGTCGATGAGGCCTCACAGCTGCTCGAGCAGCACGACGGCTCGGTGCGCGACGCGATCGCCTCCGCCCAGGCCGGCTGAGCCAGGCGGGCCGGGCCCAGCTGAGCCGGGCCCAGCTGAGCCCCCGGCTGCCCGGCTGGCTGGCTGAGCCGGGCCCGGCTGCCCGGTTGGCTGGCTGGTTGGCTGGCTGGCTGGCTGACTGGCAAAAAGGTGTAGCTGAGCCAGACGACCGGAAACAGGGCCGGGCCGGCCGGGGCCAACGGCCCGGAACCGGTGCTGGCCGGGTCAGGGGCGCGGGAGGCGGATCTCCTGGGCGAGGACGGCGGGTACCAGCGGATCGTCGGCGGCGACGTCGAGCAGGGCCAGCAGGGCGGTGACCCGCTCGGCGTCCTTGTCGAGCTGCGCAGCGGCCGCGATCTCGTCGGCCCGGGGGTCCTTGACCTCCTCGCCGGCGCGGATCCGCTCGGTGACCCAGGCGGTCCAGGCGGCCACGGCCGCGACCTCGCCGGGGGCCTGTTCCGGGCCCCCGCGCTCGGCGATCACGGGCAGGGCGCGCACCGTCAGCTTGGCCGACCCGTCGGCCGCGATACGGATCAGGTTGTCCGCCAGGCGCGGGTTGCGGAAGCGCTCCTCGAGGGCCGCGGTGTAGGCATCGAGGTCGGTCGGCGGCAGCGGCAGCGTGGAGCGGGCCTCGTCCCAGAGCCGCTCGACCAGGGCGCGCACCTCGCGGTGACCGATCGCCTCGTCCACCCGGTCGCAGCCGGCGAGCTGGCCGGCGTAGGCCATCAGGGTGTGGGCGCCGTTGAGCAGGCGCAGCTTGCGCAGCTCGTGCTGGCCGATGTCGTCGGTGAACTGGACGCCGGCCTTCTCCCATTCGGGGCGGCGGCCGCGGAAGCGGTCTTCGAGCACCCACTCGGTGAAGGGCTCGGTGACCACCGGAACCGTGTCCGGCAGGCCCGTGCGCTCCAGCACGAGGTCCCCGGCGGCGTCGTCGGCCGACGGGGTGATCCGGTCGACCATCGAGGAGATGACATCGACGTGGTCCTCGAACCAGGTGCGGGTCTCCTCGTCGGTCGCGGCGAGCACGGCCGCGCGCAGTACCTCGCCGTTGCCGCTGAGGTTGTCGCAGGAGACCAGCGCGATGGGCTCGGTGACGCCGGCCTCGCGGCGGGCCTTCAGGCCCAGGGCGATCCGGGCGGGGACGGACACTGCCGGGTCGGTGCCGGCGGCGTAGCCCTTCTCGGTGATGGTCAGGGTGACCACGGCGGTGAAGGGGTCGGCCAGCAGGCGCACCAGGGCGTCGACGTCGTCGGCGGGGTAGGTCTCGTCGATGACGTCGACGATGCTCACCTCGTCGCCCTCGGCGCCGCGGACGATCAGGCCGTAGCGGCCGCCCTGGGCGTTCAGGGCGTCGGCCATGGCGGCGGAGCGGCCGGTGAAGGCGCTGACCGACCAGTTGCCGGCGCGCTGGGTGGCGACCAGGGTGTGGGCGCGCGCGAAGTTGCCGATGCCGAGGTGGACCAGGCGGCCCTCGTCGGTCGCGGCGGCGGCACCGGTGGCGGGGATGGGCTGAGACATCAGGAGGGGTCCTCTCCAGCGGCCGGTCCGAGACGGAAGACGTCCCGGGGCTGCTGCTCGGGCAGGGTCACGGCGAGCTCGGCGGCGTCCTCGTGGCGCATCCGGTGCTCGGCGACCAGGCCGGCGAGGTGGGTGGCGTCCAGCCGGCGGGCCATGTCGTGCCGGGCCGGGATCGAGCAGAACGCGCGGGTGTCGTCGATGAAACCGCTGGTGCGAGAGTATCCGATGGTCTCGGAGACGGCGCGGCGGTAGCGCAGGATCGCGTCGGGGGCGTCGATGAACCACCACGGGGCGCCGGCGTAGACGGAGGGGTACACGCCGGCCAGCGGGGCGATCTCGCGGGAGAAGACGGTCTCGTCGATCGTGAACAGCACGGTGCGGAAGTTCGGGCTGAGGCCGACGTCGTTGAGCATCGGGGCCAGGGAGTGGACGTAGTCCACCGGCACCGGGATGTCGAAGCCGACGTCGGGCCCAAACCGCTCGAAGGTGGCCTGGTGGTGATTGCGGAGGACGGCGGGGTGGATCGTCAGCACCAGGCCGTCGTCGGCGGCCAGGCGCGCCTGGTCGGCCAGCAGGTGGCGGCGCAGGGCGACGGCGGAGTCCTCGTCGATGCGGCCCTCGCGGGCGGCGGTGTAGAGGCGGCGGGCCTCGTTCTCCTCCAGCCGCGCGGTGCCGGGGTCGATGTGGGCGTGGTCCGAGGAGACGGCGCCGTGGTCGCGGAAGTACTCGCGGCGGATGCGCATCGCCTCGTAGTGGCCGTCGTACGTGCTCGTGTCCACGCCGGCCGCGGCACCGAGGGCGTCGGTGAGCTGGACGAAGTCGGCCCGGGCCGGCTCGAGGTACTTGTCCGGCCGGAAGGTGGGGATCACGCGGCCGGTGAAGGCGTCGTCGGCGGCGAGCGCGTCGTGGGGGGCGAGGTCGTCGACCGGATCGTCGGTGGTGGCCATGACCGTGATCTGGAAGCGGTCGAACAGGGCGCGCGGGCGGAACTCCGGCCGGGTCAGCTTGTCGGCGATCTCGTCGTACATCGCATCGGCCGTGGCCGGGGAGAGCACGGTCTCCAGGCCGAAGACGTCGTGGAACTCGTGCTCCATCCAGTAGCGCGAGGGGGTGCCGGCGAAGGCATGCCAGTGCGTGGCCAGCAGGTGCCAGGCGGCGCGGGAGTCCTTCTCCTCCAGCGGGCCGCGGCCGACGCCGAGGTCCGCGAGGTCGACGCCGCGGGCGTGCAGCAGCCGGTTGACGTAGTGGTCCGGGGTGATGAACAGCGAGGTGGGATCGCGGAACGGCTCGTCCTCGAGCAGCAGGCGCGGATCGACGTGGCCGTGCGGCGAGACGATCGGCTGGTCCTTCATCTGCTCGTAGAGGCCGCGCGCGAGGTCCCGGACGGTGGGATCGGCGGGCAGCAGGCGGTCGGGGTGGGGCACGAAGGCGTCGTTGCTCATGGCGCCATGGTGGCGCGGGGCGGCCTCGGGCGGCCCACGGTTGTCATGGGTTGCCGCTGGTCAGGGCATCGGTCAGCGCGGTCCGGCCAGGCCGGACCGCAGGCGCTCCGGCCAGGCCAGTCCGCAGGAGCTCCGGCCAGGCCTGCCAGCAGTCGGCCCGCTCAGGCCTGCCCGCGCGGCCCGGTGGTGCCGCGCGGGACCAGCCGCACCGGCAGCGATCCTTCGACGGGGGTGCGGTGGGCCGACGGGTTCTCGATGCGTCGGATCAGCCGTTCGATGGCGGCGCCGCCCTGGGCGCGCTTGGGGGTGACGACGGTGGTCAGGCCGCCCCCGAGGTAGCGCGAGAGGGGGATGTCGTCGTGACCCATGATCGAGAGCTCGGCGGGGATCTTCACCCCGGCGCGCAGCGCGGCGACCAGGAAGCCGAAGGCCACCAGGTCGTTGTAGCAGACCACCGCGTGGGGCAGCTTCTCCCGCAGGTCCTCGAAGGCCTGCTCGCCGCCGGCGATGGTGGGGGCGAACGGGCCGTGGCGATGGACGAGCAGGTCATGCGAGCGGGCGGCGGTGCGGGCCGCGCGCCACCGCTCCCCGTCGGACCACGAGTTCACCGGGCCCGCGACGTAGGTGACGGTGCGGATGCCGTTCTCGGCCAGGTGCGCCATCGCCTGGCCCATGCCGTGCTCGTAGTCGGGGGTGACGGAGTCCAGGCCCGCGACCCGGCGGTTCAGCACCACCACGGGGAGGCGCTTGCTGAGGTGGTTGAGGGTGGCGTCGGAGAGCCGGGTGCCGGAGAGGATGATTCCGTCGACGACGTCGAGGGCGCTCTCGAGGCTGGCGCGCTCGCGATCCACGTCCTCGACGGTGTCGAGCAGGAGCAGCAGGAAGTCCTGCTCCTGGGCCGCTTCCTGCATCCCGGAGACCAGCTCGGCGAAGTACGGGTTGGTGAGGTCCGCGATCTCGATGCCCAGACGCTGGTGCCGCACCCCGCGCTCCTGGGTAGCCGGGGCGGTGGTGCGGTAGTCGAGCGCCTTGGCCGAGGCCATCACCTTGGCGTGGGTGGCGGCGCTGACGCGGCCGGGACGGGAGAAGGCCCGCGAGACGGTGGAGGGCGCGACCCCGGCGGCCTTGGCCACGTCGTAGATGGTCACGCGATCGTCCGCCACGTATCCGGCTCCGTTCCTGCCCGCTCGGCACTGCCCGTTCTGAAGAGATCCGCAGGAGACTCTACCGGGGCGGTCGGCAACCAGCGGCAACTGCCCGCGCCGTGGACGCCGACGGGGCCGCCGCCCTCAGTGCAGCTGGAGCCGGCGGTACCGGGCGCTGAGCGAGGAGGGGGCCACCACCGAGCTGGCGGTGCGCGGGGCGACGGAGGATTCGCGCACGTCCAGGCCGGGTTCGAGGATCAGGTCGCGGTCCTCGTTCCGGCCGTCGGCCCGCTCCTGGAGCAGCCGGATCGCCGAGACGCCCATCTGGTGGCGGGGCTGGCGCACCGAGGTCAGCCGCGGCCGGATCATCTCGGTCTGGCGGGTGCTGTCGTAGCCCACCACGCTGATGTCCTCGGGCACGCGCAGGCCGGCATCGACCGCGGCCCCGAGGAAATCGATGGCCACCCCGTCGGTCTCGGCGAACACGGCGGTCGGGGAGTTCTCCTCCTGCAGGATCGAGAACAGCAGGTAGCGGATCGCGGGCTTCAGGGTCTCCACACTGCCGCCCTCGATCTGGAGGTGCCGCTCCAGACCCGCGTCCCGCATCCCCTGGGTGTACCCCTCGGCGCGGAGGCTGCCCTTGGCCAGGTGGGCGATGCGCTCATGGCCCAGGCCCACCAGGTGCTCCACCGCCAGGCGCGCCCCGAGCACGTCGTCGTTGCTGACGACGTCCACCCCGGGAACCGCGCGCTCCGCCTTGCCGACCAGGACGACGGGCGTGCGCTGAGCGGCCTTCTGCAGCATCTCGGCGGGAATGGCAGTTCCGAAGGTGACGATGCCGCGCAGCTTCTCGGCCCTGAGCTCCTCGAACTCGGTGCGCAGGTGCTCGAGGTCGCCGCGCCCGTCGAAGAACATCAGCCGCAGCCCCGCGTCGCCGGCGGCCTCCTCCATCCCGGAGACGACGTCGTGGGAGAAGACGCTGACGATGTCGCGCAGCAGCACGGCGACGGTGCCCGGGGCCGTACGGTTCGGGCCACGGCGCACGGCGCGATATCCGATCTCCTCGGCCGCGGCCAGGATCCGGTCGCGGGTCCCCTCCGAGACGCCCGGGCGGTCCCGCAGGGCCAGGGAGACGGCCGTGCTGGAGACGCCTGCCCGCGCGGCGACGTCCTGGAGGGTGAGCTTGCCGGTCTGCTGGGCCATGACTTCGAAGGGTAGCGCCGGCCACCGGCCGCCTCGACGCCGCGAGACCTCGTGACCAGGGCTCTTCCTCGAGCGTTCACCCTCGCGTCACCCTGCGGGAGCGCTCCTCACTGAATTCAGTACTCGCCGGAGCTGAATAAAGCACATATCACACGCCTTCCTCGCGCCCGTTCACCGTGGCCGTGAATCGTGTTCACCGGCCGGACGAATTCGCACCGTACGGTCATCTTCCGAAGATGCCCCGGAGCTCGACGGGGAACGTCGCATGCCTACTCGGAGGAGAATCAGATGGCCATTCCCAGCCGCACCCGCACCCCCGTCGAAATCCGTCGCCGCACCGCTCTCGGGGCCCTGGGAGGAATGGGGCTGGTCGCATTCGCCGGCTGCGCGAACGACTCCGAGGGTTCTGCCTCCGGGGACGTCGAGGCCATCAACGAGGTCTACGAGATCACCTCGGCCGATTCGCTGACCGAGCCGCCCATGCTCGCCGAGCGCGTCGAGGCCGGCGAGCTCCCGCCCGTCGCCGAGCGCATGCCCGAGCTCGCCGACATCATGGTCGAGCCGGTCCACGAGCAGATCGGTGCCTACGGCGGCACCTGGAACTTCCCGACCAAGTCCGCCCAGGAGGGCCCCTGGGACATCGGCAAGCCCACCGAGGAGGCGCTGTTCCGCTTCACCCCCGAGGGTGACGGCGTCGAGCCCAACGTCGCCAAGGGCTTCGACGTCAACGACGACCTCACCGAGTACACGATCCACCTGCGCAAGGGCATGAAGTGGTCCGACGGCCACGCCTTCACCTCGGCGGACGTGATGATGTGGTGGGAGCACATCATGCGCCCGGAGATCTTCGGCCGCAGCGTCTACGACGCCTTCTGGTCCACCGACCCCGCCACCGGCGAGCGGGCGATGGCCGAGTTCTCCGCGGTCGACGACCACACCGTCCAGGTCGCCTTCCAGCATCCGCGCCCGATGTTCCTCGAGCGCGTCGCGATCGATGCGAAGTGGATGTTCGCCCCGGCGCACTGGATGGAGGAGGTCCTCGACGAGTTCATCGGCGAGGAGGCGGCGCTGGCCATCGCGAAGGAGCGCGGCTACGAGGACCTCGAGGGCTGGTACGAGTCGGCCTGCTACTACTACTGGTTCTGGTCGGATCGCCCGATGCTGCGCGCCTGGATCCCCACCGAGGACGCCGGCCCCGAGCAGGTCACCTGGGAGCGCAACCCCTACTACTGGAAGACCGATCCCGAGGGCAACCAGCTGCCCTACATCGACGAGCTGTCCCTGGAGACCTACCAGGACCCCAGCCACGTCGAGCTGCAGGTGCTCGAGGGCCACTTCGACATCGCCCAGTTCGAGTTCGGCTCCTTCACCCTGCTGCAGGAGAACGCCGAGAAGGGCGACTACACGGTCGCCCAGTGGGAGACGGCCGACTGGTTCTCCAACGGCATCCAGTTCAACATGGAGCCCGAGGACCAGACCCTGCGCGATCTCTTCCACGACGAGCGGTTCCGCGAGGCCCTCTCGGTCGCCGTGGACCGTGAGGCCCTTTCCGAGCAACTGACGCTGGGCCTGGGAGCCCCGCAGCAGTCCTCCATCGCCGAGGGCCGTCCCTTCTACCAGGACGGCTGGGCCGAGAAATGGGCGAGCTACGACGTCGACCGCGCAGGCGAGCTGCTGGACGAGCTGGGGCTGACCCGTGAGGGCGACTGGCGCGTCCGCCCCGACGGCGAGCCGCTCCGTCTGGTCATCACCCAGGAGTCGGAGGCACCGCAGGCCGGCCAGTTCGAGGAGCTGCTCAAGCATCACTTCGAGGAGATCGGCATCCAGATCGACGTGCAGCTGGTCGACCGCGGCCGCTACGGCGATCTGAACGACTCGGGCCAGCTGCAGCTGACCACGCGCGGAGCGATCGGCGGCATCCACCCGATCTTCCGTCCCGACACCGTGGTCCCGCTGCGCGCCGGCACGCCCTGGCACACCCAGTACGGCACCTGGTACGCCTCCGAGGGGGCCGAGGGCGTCGAGCCCACCGGCGACATCATGGAGCTGATCACCATCTATCGGGAGATGTCTGCGCAGACGGACACCGCCCAGATCGACACCTACGCCGAGCAGATCATCCAGCTGCACCAGAAGAACCTCTGGGCGCTCGGCTACACCGGGCCGGTCCCGCGCCTGTTCGCCGTCAGCAACAACATGGCCAACGTGCCCACCGAGACCACCTACGCCGATGAGTTCCGCGACCTCGGCCACGGCCGCCCCGCGCAGTTCACCTTCATCGATCCGGAGGTCGAGACGGCGTGAGGCACGGTGCGCCCGCGCGGGAGGAGCCCAGGTGCTGACGTACATCCTTCGGCGCACCCTGACGATGATTCCGGTGGTGCTGGTCATCTCGGTGATCGTCTTCTGGATCATCCAGCTGCCGCCCGGGGACTATGTCTCCAATCGGGTCCTGGAGCTGCAGCAGGAGGGCGAGCAGCTCAGCCGCGTCGAGCAGCAGGCGCTGCGGGACCGGTACGGCCTGGACGACCCCTGGTACGTGCAGTACCTGGCGTGGATCTGGGGCATCCTCACCCGCGGCGACCTCGGCTACAGCTTCGCCTACTCCCAGCCGGTGCTCGCGGTGATGGAGCGGTACATGGCCACGACCCTGATCGTGGCCGTCGCCTCCATGGCCTTCACCTACCTGGTGGCGATCCCGATCGGCGTGTACTCCGCCGTGAAGCAGTACTCGCTGGGCGACTACGTCTTCACCACGGTCGGGTTCCTGGGCATGGCGACACCGAACTTCCTGCTGGCCATCATCCTCATGTATCTGTCCTACATCTGGTTCGGGGACCCCATGCTGGGCCTGCAGTCCCCGGAGTTCTCGGGCCAGGGCTGGAGCCCGGCGAGGGTGGCGGACATGCTCAGCCACCTGGTGATCCCGGTGGTGGTGATCGGGACTGCCTCGACCTGCGAGCTGATCCGGGTGATGCGCGGGCAGATGCTCGATGAGATGACCAAGCAGCACGTGCTGACCGCTCGCGCCAAGGGCGTCAAGGAGTCCACCAACCTGCGCAAGTACTCGCTGCGGGCCGCGCTGAACCCCATCGTCTCCACCATCGGGTGGTCGCTGACGGCGATCTTCACCGGCTCGACGATCACCGCGATCGTGCTGAACCTGCCCACGCAGGGCCCGGTGATGCTCTCCGCGCTGATGGCCCAGGACATGTACCTCGCGGGCGCCTGGCTGGGGTTCATGGCGATCCTGACGGTGATCGGCACCCTGATCTCCGACATTCTCCTGGCCTGGCTGGACCCCCGCATCCGTGACGAGAGGAGGGCCCTGGCATGAGCGTCATCTCCCCCGCCCTGGGACGGCTCCAAGGCCGTCGTGCACCCTCGCTCGAGGCCGCCGCGGCACGCCGGGAGGACTACTACGCCGCCGGTCAGTGGCGGCTGATGTGGGCCAAGCTCTCCGCGCACCGTCTGGCGCAGATCTCGATGGTGCTGCTGGCGCTGCTGTACCTCGGGGCGATCTTCGCCGGGTTCCTCGCACCGTATTCGCTGGCCAGCTACGACTCCGACTACGTCGACGCCCCGCCGACGATGATCCACCTCGTCCACGAGGGCCGGTTCGTCGGCCCCTTCGTGTACGGCCTGAGCTTCGAGCGGGACCCCGAGACCCTGCGGCCGATCTTCGTGGCCGATCACGAGCAGATCCACCAGCTGCAGTTCTTCACGCAGGGCTCGGAGTGGTCCTTCTTCGGGCTGTTCAACTCGAGCCTGCACCTGTTCGGCGCCGAGGGCAGCGGCCGCGTGTTCCTGTTCGGCACCGACAGCCTGGGCCGGGACATCTTCTCCCGGATCCTGCTGGGCTCGCAGGTCTCGCTGACGATCCCGCTGGTCGGCGTGGCGATCAGCTTCGTGCCCGGCATCGTCATCGGCTCGATCGCCGGGTACTTCGGCGGCACCACCGACTTCCTCATCCAGCGTCTCATCGAGATCCTGCGCTCGTTCCCGACGCTGCCGCTGTGGATGGCGCTGGCCGCGGCGATCCCCTCGCGGGTCCCGGTGATCACGATGTTCCTGTACATCACGGTGATCATGGCGTTCATCGAGTGGACCAGCCTGGCTCGGGTGGTGCGCTCGAAGTTCATCTCGCTGAAGCAGGAGGACTACGTGATGGCCGCCCGGGTGGCGGGCGTGCGCCCGCTGCGGATCATCGGCACGCATCTGATCCCGGGCTTCCTCTCCTACCTGGTGGTGGCCGTGACCCTGGCGGTGCCGGGGATGATCATCGGCGAGACCGCGCTGAGCTTCCTGGGCCTGGGCATGCAGGCCCCGGCCACCTCCTGGGGCGTGCTGCTGCAGGAGGCGCAGGACATCACCAACGTGGCGATCTATCCGTGGAAGCTCATCCCGCTGGGCTTCGTCATCATCACGGTGCTCGCCTTCAACTTCCTGGGCGACGGCCTGCGCGATGCCGCCGACCCCCACAAGTGAGGCACCCGATGACGATCACCGCTGATGACACCGCCACCGGCACCCCGGTGCTGAGCGTCCAGGACCTGGCGGTCCACCTGCCCACCGAGCACGGCCTGCTGCGCGCCGTGGACGGCGTCTCCTTCGAGGTGCGCGCCGGGCAGACCCTCGGCATCGTCGGCGAATCCGGCTCCGGCAAGTCCGTGACCGCCAAGACGCTGCTGCGCCTGAATCCGGCCCGGTTCCATGAATCCGGGACCGTGCGGCTGCACGGGGCCGACGGGTCCGACGCGCTGGACCTCATGGAGCTGCGAGCCGACGGCCCGATGATCCGGGCCGTGCGCGGGCGACGGATCGCCATGATCTTCCAGGAGCCGATGACGGCATTCAGCCCGCTGCACACGATCGGCGACCAGATCATGGAGGCGATCCTGCTGCACCGCACCAGCGACCGGGCCGAGGCCCGCGACATCTGCCTGGAGTGGATGCTGCGGGTCGGCATCGGGGACGCCGAGCGCCGCATCGACCAGTACCCTCACCAGTTCTCCGGCGGCATGCGCCAGCGCGCCATGATCGCGATGGCGCTCTCGTGCGAGCCGGAGGTGCTGATCGCCGACGAGCCCACCACGGCCCTCGATGTGACCATCCAGGCGCAGGTCCTCGAGCTCATGCAGGAGCTGCAGGAGGAGACCGGGATGGCGATCGTGTTCATCACCCACGACCTCGCCGTCGTGGCGGGGATGTGCGACGAGGTGGCGGTGATGTACCTGGGCCGGATCGTCGAGCAGGCCCCGGTGCGCGAGCTGTTCTCCTCCCCCCAGCACCCCTACACCCGCGGCCTGCTGCGCTCGATCCCGCGGCTGGGCATGGGCCGGGACGAACGGCTCCACGCCATCGAGGGCACCGTCCCGCAGGCGATCGACCTGCCGCCGATGTGCTCGTTCCGCGACCGCTGCACCGCGCGGATCGAAGGGGTCTGCGAGACGGCCGAGCCGCGGCTGCTGGAGCTGACCGGCCGCCACCACGTGCGCTGCTTCCTGCACGACCCGGATGCGCCGGAGCCGGATCGGCTCGTCGGCTCCGCGGCGAGCGAGCCGGCCCGTGCCTCCGCCGTTGCCGCCGTCTCAGCTGTCCCCGGCACCCCCGCCCACCCCGAGGAGTCCCCCGCATGAGCGCGCTGCTGCAGATCGAGCACGTGACCAAGGAGTTCAGCGTCTCGCGCACGGAGTCCTTTCCCGCGGTCGACGACGTCTCCCTCACCCTCGAAGCGGGCGAGACGCTCTCCGTCGTCGGCGAATCCGGCTGCGGGAAGTCGACCCTGGGCCGGGTGATCGTGCGCGGCATCGAGGCGACCTCCGGGGCCGTACTCTACGATCCCGAGGGCACCGGCGACAGGGGCGGCCGCAACGCCGAGAGCACCGCCGACGAGGGACCGGCCGGCGAGCGCCCCGCCCGTGAGGGCTCGGCCGGTGAGCGCCCCGGCGGTGACGGCCGGGCCGGGAGCGGCCGCGAGATCGACTTCCTCGCTCTGAGGGGCCGCGCTCTGCGTAAGCACCGGCCGGATATCCAAATGATCTTCCAGGACCCGATGTCCTCCCTGGATCCGCGGATGACCGTCTTCGACATCATCGCCGAGCCGCTGCGGGCGACCCGTCGGCCCCGCAAGCAGGAGCTGCAGCGCCGCGTGCGTGAGATCGCCGAGAAGGTGGGGCTCGACCCGTCGCACCTGCGCCGCTATCCGCACAGCTTCTCCGGCGGCCAGCGTCAGCGGATCGGGATCGCCCGCGCGCTGATCACCGAGCCGAAGGTGATCGTGGCCGACGAGGCCGTCTCCGCGCTGGACGTGTCGATCCGGGCCCAGATCATCAACCTGCTGAAGGATCTGCAGGACGAGCTGGGGCTGTCCTACCTGTTCATCGCCCACGACCTCTCGATCGTCGAGTACATCTCGGACCGCGTGGCGGTGATGTACCTGGGTCGCATCGTCGAGCTCGCGGATACCGAGAGCCTGTTCTCCCGGCCCCGCCACCCCTACACCGAGGCGCTGCTCTCGGCGGTGCCGCAGCCGGACCCGGACGCTCCCCGCCGGCGGATCGTTCCCAAGGGTGAGGTGCCCAGCCCTACGGACCGCCCCGAGGGCTGCCTGTTCTCCTCCCGCTGCCACTACGCGACCGAGCTGTGCCGCACCACGACCCCTCCCCTGCGGGAAGCGGCCGACGGGCATTTCTCGGCGTGCCACTACGCCGAGGACCTGCCGCTGCGCGGCATCGCCGGACAGCCGGGAGTCGCGGCGGCGGAGCCGGCGACCATACCGTCACCGGCTCCGGCATCCTGACGGCCGGCTACTCGGCAGGTCGTTGAACGGCGAACACGTCCTCGGCCGACCAGAGATACTCACTGTCACACCGGTAGCCACGTAGCCACGGGCGCCCATCGACCACGCGCAGGTAGAACCCCTTCGGGTAGTCGTCGTCTTCATGCAACGGCCACGAGGCCACTGTGATCGCACCGGTCGGTGCGCGGCCGGCCAACATCACCGTGTCGGGTGCCGATTCCTGCTCCGTCAGCACCAAGCGGAGGTACGGTCCCGTGTCCGGTGGGCAGAGTGCCAGCCCGCGTTCCTGTGCAGCAGCGTGAATCTGATCGAGCCGCGCTCCGCCGCGGAACCCCAGATCGCTCACAGCAACGGACGTCACGTGCACGGACTGTGCGACAGGTTCGCGGAACACGCCGTGGGCAAGCAGCGTCTGCGCATGCTCATTGAGACCGACATTCCGATGGGCGAGAGCCTCCTTCAAGTCTGTTCGCGAGAGGGTGCCGACGTCCAAGGTCAGATCGAGGTGCGCCATGGACACAGCATGTCGCACCTCCGGCTCGTCGGCGCGTGCGACCGCCGGAGGAAGCTGGGTGCCGCAGATCGACCTTTGCCGAGTACTCAGCGCGTCAGCGTCTCAAGTGCACCGCGGATACGGTCTGCGATCTGCGGGCCATCAAGAAGCGGCCCCCGGGGGTCGACGAGACGTTGGGATCCGATGGGCACATCGGAGTAGCGCGGGATCAGCTGAATGTGGAGATGGTTGACCGGTCCGTCGCACATCGAGACCTGGTAGACGCGCTCGACTCCGGAGAGCGCGGCGCGAAGCGCCTTTGCCACGTCACGGCACACCGTGAAGAGCCTGGTGACGTCCGCGTCCTCCAGCGAGGTGAAGTCCTGCACGTGGGCCTTCCACACCACGATGGTGTGTCCGGGCGCGCGAGGGTCTGCGGCCAGGGCGACTCGCACGTCCGGCTCGTCGAGGACGAGGGACTGCGGGCCGAGCACGAGTCCCGTCGAGAGTTCTTCGCACTGGTAGCAGATGCCCTTCTCGGTCAGCTCCGCTACGCGCGCGCCGACGCGAGCTCGCTGTTCCCTCCATCGGGACAGCTCGTCGTCGGAGGCGTGAGTACGGGGGACGTACCGGCTGTTGGAAGGCGGGTGGTGTGCGGCCATTGCAGCGCGTTCCTCACTCATCACTGGAGTCGGCGATGGCCACGGCGACATTGGTCAGCACGCCGAAGCAGACGCCTTGGCTCAGACCCACGGCGAGTCTCGGATGCCGCACGCCCCGATTCGTGAAGAACCGTTCCGCCCGCCTGTCGACCGCCACCCCGATCGCCGTGACCCCGGCCGACACCGTCCCTGCCACGGCGGCTACGGCCGCTCGGCGGAAGAGCACCGCCCGGTCCTCACGGCCCCGGGGGCGGCCTCCGTCGTCGCCCGTCGCCGCCGGTGCGGCGTGAGGGGTCCACGGCATCCAGCCGTCGGGCGTGGTCGTCCGAGCTCTCGCGAGAGCTCGGAGGGCGAGGTACGTGCCCGCCGCGCTGGCAATTGCGGACGCCGAGACGAGGACCATGACCTGACGACCGTACAGTCGCCCGACGGGGATGGCACCGACCGCCGAGTACATCGCGACGTCGAGAGCCAGCTGGGCCAGGGGACCGAGCTTCACAGAGTTGGACGTCCGCACGATCGACACCGTAGCAATCGGACGGGTTGGCACCACGCGGCTCTGCCCGTCGCGGCGCCGCTCAGATCGCGACGACCTCCTCGGCCCGACCCGACTCGGCGCTCGCGTACGCGGCCAGGATGATGCCGAGGACGTCGATGCCCTCCTGCACGCCGTGCAACGGTCGGCGCCCGTCCTGGACGCAGTCGACGAAGGCGGCGATCTCCGCGGCGAAGGGGTCGCGCAGCTTGGTCGAGTAGACCTGCTCGGCCTCCTGGTCTCGGAGTGAGACGCGCAGTGTCAGGCCGTCGGAGCTCAGCGACCCCTTCTCCCCCATCACGGCGAAGCGCTCGGCGCCCGGCACCCGGGGATACGCCCACGACGTCTGGATCTGGCCCACGGCTCCGCCCTCGAACCGCACCAGCACCTGGGCGGAGTCCTCGCCGTCCATGAACGTCAGCCGGTGCGTGGACATCATCGAGAACACGGAGCTGGGCCGAGCTCCGGCCAGGTGCATCATCAGGTAGGTGGGGTGGTAGCCGGTATCGATGAACTCCCCGCCGCCCGAGGTGGCGGCGTTCGCGCGCCAGCCCATGGTGGAGGGGTCGAAGTCGTTGTAGAACGCATCGGTGGTGCGCACCTCGTACACGGTGCCCAGGGCCCCGGAGTCCACGAGCTCCTTGGCGCGGGCCACGGACGGCAGGAACAGCTTGTTGTGGGCGCACATGAAGGTCACGCCGGCCTCCTGCACGGCCTCGCGCACGGCGATGGCTTCCTCGGCGGTCAGGCACAGCGGCTTCTCGCACAGGATGTGCCGGCCGGCCCGTGCGGCGGCGACGATCGCACTGCGGTGGAGGTGGTGGGGAAGGCAGATGTCGACGGCATCGACGTCGGCCTCGGCGAGCAGGGCGTGGAAGTCCGCGTAGCCCTCGGCGCCGGTCTGGGTGATGCGGCGGGCGAGGGTCCCGGGGTCGGCGTCGGCGATCGCGGTGACCTGGACGCGGTCGGGGTGCGCGGCGTAACCGCGCAGATGGGAGTCGGCGATGTTGCCGCCGCCGATCAGGCCGACGCGCAGGGGAGCGGAGGTGGGGGTCATGTCAGGTCTCCTCGGGGAGCGGGGGTCAGCGGGCGGAGTCGTTCGCGGCGATGACCAGTGCGGTCAGGGCGCGGGCACGGGCGAGGTTGCCGGTGGTGGGTTGGCCCTGTCGGATCGCCTCGGCCCACTCCTGCAGGGGTGCGGGTCCGTTCTCGGGGATCTCGATCCCGGACCATCCGTCAGCGGTGCGCAGGTGCATACGGGGCACGGGGACGCCGCCCGTGGCATCGCCGTCGGGGCCGGCACTGCCGGGATCGCCGCCGCCGGGGTAGGTGCCGTAGAACAACGAGCCCTCGGTGCCATGGACTTCGAAGCTCAAGGGGCCCGACGGGGTGGCGAACCCGGTCTCGATGACGCCGATCGCGCCGCCGGCCGTGGCGACCGTGACGACGGCGCTGTCCTCCACGGCTCGGCCGGTGACGTGGGCGTAGGTGGCCTTCACGGTCTCGAACTCGTCGCCCAGGATCAGCTGGGTGATGCAGGCCGGGTGTGCTCCCAGGTCGGTGAGGGCGCCGCCGAGCGCCTCGTCGGGGTCGTAGAACCACTCGG
Source organism: Brachybacterium sp. GCM10030252 (assembly GCF_042666535.1). Classification (NCBI taxonomy): domain Bacteria; kingdom Bacillati; phylum Actinomycetota; class Actinomycetes; order Micrococcales; family Dermabacteraceae; genus Brachybacterium; species Brachybacterium sp. GCM10030252. The sequence continues at coordinate 75,804 of NZ_JBHTDM010000006.1, forward strand.
GCAGCTGGCCGGTGAGGGCGCCGCCGTGGGCCAGGCGCACACGGGAGGTGACCACCGTGCCGAGCGCTCCCTCCTCCAGGACCTGCCGGAGGGCCGTCACGCAGCCCAGAGCCAGGCGCGGCAGGGAGACGGTCAGCACGCGTTCGTGCTGGTCGGCCAGCCGCATCAGCGTCTCGCAGCCCGCCACCGTGGGCGAGAGCAGCTTCTCGGTGAACACATGCTTGCCGGCGTCCAGCGCCGCGGCGATCACCTCGTCATGGTCGCGGGTGGCCGTGGTGACCACGACACCCTCGAGATCCGCTCGTCCCAGCAGCTCGTCCCGGGTGGCGGCGACCTCGATCCCCAGCTGCTCGGCGAGCTGCCCGGCGCGGTCGGCGTCCTCGTCCCAGAGCCCCACCACCTCCACGTCCGGGTGCGCGAGAAGGGCGCGAGCGTAGTCGCGGGCGTGGACGTGCCAGGCTCCCAGGACGGCGACCCGCAGAGAGTGGGACATGGGCAGTTCCTCCTGAAAGCTCGAATCGCTTACCGTGACAGCCGCTGAGATGCTAGAGGAGGAAAATGCGGATTCTGCGCCTTCACCGCACGCCTTCAGTGGTGTTCACGCAGCGTTCATTCCGGCCGGCCGGCGTGGCAGAAGCGGCCATAAATTCCGGGGCGGGATTCACTTGGCGTCACCGCTCGCGTTCAATCCGCGGCCATCGAGGCTCCTTATCGTCTCCGTGCGGGCCAGATACCGTGGTCCGTCACAGCCCTCAGAACAGGATTCCCGTGAGACCACGACGCCTCATCGCACTGCTCGACTGCGGAGACACCCTCATCGACGAGGGCACCGAGATCCGTGATGACGACGGCATCGTCGTCTCCGGCGACATGCTCCCCGGTGCGAAGCAGATGCTCCATGATCTCGATGCCGCCGGCTTCCGGCTCGCCCTGGTCGCCGACGGCAGGTACGTCTCCTTCGAGAACCTGCTCTCCCAGCACGGGGTGCTCGACGTCTTCGAATCGCTGACCTGTTCGGACGCGGTGCGTCATCAGAAGCCGAGCCCGCGCATGTTCAAAGCGGCGCTGGGATCGCTGGATCTGGCGGCGGAGGATGCTGGCCGCTGCGTGATGGTCGGCAACAATCTGGCCCGCGATATCGCCGGCGCGAACGCTCTGGGCATCACGAGCATCCACCTGGCGTGGACGTCGCGCTATCCGCGGGTCTCCGAGGCCGCCCTGGAGTGCCCCGACCATGTCATCGACACGCCCGCCGAGCTGCTCCCGCTGCTGGAGCGGCTCGATGCCCGTCTGCGCGAGAGCGAGGAGCGCACCGCATGAGCATCCCGACCCTTCCGTACGACCAGATCGTCGGTTTCGAGGAGGTCGACCCCCTCGAGCCGCGCCAGATCCTGGCGAAACGGTTCCAGCCCTACCTGGCGCCGCTGACCGGCTGCGTCCCCCACCCCGGGGTCGACGCCGACGGCAATATCAGCGCCGGCCTGCCCACGGAATCGGTGGACGAGGGCGGGCGCGACTCCCGCGGCCAGGCCTATTCGCGCTCGGCCGCGCTGCCCGGGTACCGCGCGATCGTCTACGCCTGGTACTTCCCCAAGGACTGCCCCTCCCCCGGCCGCGGCCACCGCCACGACTGGGAGGGCGCGGTCGTCTGGTTGCGCGAGCCGGAGTGCGCGGCGCAGGCCGACGGGGGCGTCGACGCGCAGGCCGAGATGATCTCCTTCAGCTACTCCCAGCACGGGAGGCTGTTCACGGTGGAGCCGTCGGCCGAGGTCACCCACGAAGGCCGGCCCATGCTCGGCTACAGCCGCTACGGCGAGAAGGTCACCCACTCGATGTGGCTCCACGACCAGCCCGGCGACCTCCACCCGCTGATCGACTGGGAGGACCTCCCCGAGGCGGCGCGCACCGCGCTGAACGAGGGCGACTACGGCGCCGGCACCCCGCTGATCCGCGAGGGCGCCTTCCAGCGCAACGTGTACCACTCCTGGCCCGGGGAGCCGGGGCAGATCATGGACCTGCTGGGGCGCACCCGGTAAGGGGTCGCTCGCACCCGCTGGGGAATGACTGTCTGCTCGGCGAGCGCCGCCGAGCTCACTCAGTGCGTGCCGCCGAGCTCGATGAGCAGCACACCGGCGGCGATCATCGCCATCCCGGCGAGCATCATCGGGGTCAGGGCCTCGCGGAAGATCACGCGGGAGGCCAGCGCGGTCAGCACGATGCCGATGGCGACCCAGACGCCGTAGGCGACCCCGAGCGGCATGCCCGTTCGCAGCGTCGCCGAGAGGAAGGCGAAGGCCCCGAGGTAGCCGAGCACCACCAGGGCGTACCAGGCGCGACGGCCCGTGGCCGCCGCCCGCAGGGACAGGGTGCCGGCGACCTCGGATCCGATCGCGCCGCTGAGCAGCAGCCAGCTCATGTCGTCTCCTCCGGTGAGTCATCGGGCCCGGGTGGGCGCCGGGCGTGATCGGAGCCGGGCTCCGCGGTCTGCGTGCCCGGCGACGAGGCGTCGGCCGCTTGCGCGCGCTGGGAGCCGAGCTCGACGACCACCACCCCGGCCGCGACGAGGGCGATGCCCGTCGCCTTCAGCGTGGTCAGCGGCTCGCCGAACAGGGCTGCCGAGAGCAGCGCGGTCAGCACCACGCCGCTGGCGCCCCAGATCCCGTAGGTGACGCCGAGGCCCATCCCCCGGCGCAGCACCAGGACCAGCAGTGCGAAGGAGAGGATGTAGCCGACGCCGACGAGCCCGTAGAGCGCGGGGACGTCCAGCGCGCCGCGCAGGGCCAGGGTGGCGGTGACCTCGCTGAGGATCGCGCCGGCCAGCAGCAGCCAGGCCGTCACGATTCACCTGCCAGCAGGTTCGCAGCGGTCTCTTCGAGGGAGGCGGCTTCGTCGGCCGGGATCTCGAGCAGCCCGCTGGCGCGGTCGAACCACACCCCGTCGGCCATCAGACGTACGGCCAGCAGGCGTCGGCGCAGGTCCGCGGGGGTCTCGGGCGGGACGACGAGCCAGCGGTCCAGCTGCTCCTGCCACCGTTCGGTGAGGGTCACGCGCAGGCGCGGGTCGGCGAAGATCACGAGGTCCGCGGGGGACAGCGAGCCCTGGCAGGCCCACTGGAGGTAGGCGAGGAAGCGCTGGCGGGCGGGGACGCCGGCGAGGTCCTCGGCGCTCTGCCCGCCGGGCTCGGTGATGCGGGCGAGCATCTCCTGCTCGTAGCGCTCGGCGATGCGGTCCAGCACTGCCGCGAGCAGGTCCTCCTTGGTGGCGAAGTGGTACATCAGGCCAGGTTTGGAGACCCCGGCGGCGCGGGCGGCGGCCTCTAGGCTCAACGTGCCGTCGGCGCCGAGGTGCGCCTCGGCGGCATCGAGCATGGCCTCGCGGGCCGACGGCCGGTGCGCGGGGCGGGTCTCGGTGGTGGTGGACGGCGAGGGGGAGGTCATGGGGATACTTTACCGACTGGATGGGCAAGTAAGGCAAGCAGGCCGGACGCCGACGTGCCCTGGGCCTCACCCGGGCGTCAGCTGTGGTCCTCGGGTGCCGGCGCCCAGCGGGCGATCTGGGCGGCGAGGTGGCCGGCGCCGTAGCCGTTGTCGATGTTGACCACGCCGATCCCCGGGGCGCAGGCGGAGAGCATGGTCAGCGCGGCGGTGTGGCCTCCGGCGGCCACGCCGTAGCCGACGGAGGTGGGCAGCGCGACGACGGGGGCGCTGATCTGCCCGGCGATCACGGTGGGCAGCGCGCCGTCCATCCCGGCGGCGACGACCACGCAGGCCGCCTGGCGCAGCTCGGGCAGGCGCGCCTGGAGACGGTGCAGGCCGGCGATGCCGATGTCGGCGATCAGTCGGGTGGGCCGGCCGAGGTAGCGGGCGGTCAGCTCCGCCTCGCGGGCGACGGGCAGGTCGCTGGTGCCGGCGCAGGCGACGATGACCTCTCCCCCGCTGGACGCGGGCGGCTCGGCGGGCCAGGCGAGGATCCGGGCCTCGGCCTCGTAGCGTGCCTGCGGCAGCGCGGCGAGCACGGCCTCGGCCCGCTGCCGGTCGGCGCGGGTGAACAGCACGGGGCCGAGATCCTCGCGGCCGTCGGCGTGGAGGCGGGCGTACTCCGCGGCGATGGCGCCGACCTGCTCGACGCTCTTGGCGTCGGCGAGCACGGCCTCCGGGGCGCCGCGGCGGCGGGCACGGTCGAGGTCGAGCTCGGCGAGCCCGTCGATCCACCCGTCGGCCCCGGGGCCCGGCTCACCCATGAGCGCCCGCGCCCTTGCCGACCACCTGCAGGGAGAACAGTCCCGAGCGGATGCCGTCGAGGTCGATCGTGACGTGGCGGAACCCGGCCTCCTTGCCGGCCTGGACCAGGGCGGCGCGGATACCGGGGTCCATGGCGCGGGGCAGTTCGTCCGTGGGCAGTTCGATGCGGCCGACGTCGCCGTGATGGCGCACCCGGCAGTCGCTGAAGCCCTGCTCGTAGACGGCGTCCTCGAGGTCGTCGATCTGGCGGAGCTTCTCGGGGGAGACCTCCTGCCCGAAGGGCACGCGGGAGGCGAGGCAGGGAGCGGCAGGCTTGTCCGCGACGGGGAGGGACAGGGCACGGGCGACGTCCCTGACCTGCTGTTTCGTCATGCCGGCGGTGGACAGGGGCCGCAGCACCCGGTGGCGGGTGGCGGCGCCCGCGCCGGGGCGGTCGTGGCGGGTGGCGTCGTCCGCGTTCTCGCCGTAGGCGACGGCATCGAGCCGGTGCTCGCCGACGATGTCGTCCCCGATGCGGGTGAACAGCTCGTCCTTGCAGTGGAAGCAGCGGGCGGCGTCGTTCTTCGCGTACTCGGGATTCTCGGCCTCGCGGGTGTGGACCTCGATCACGCGGGCACCGATGACCCGGGCCACCCGGTGGGCGAGGCGGCGCTCCCGGCGGGCGAGGGACGGGGAGACGCCGAGCAGGGCCACCACGTTCTCAGCGCCGAGGGCGCGCACGGCCAGGGCGAGCAGGGTCGCGGAGTCCACGCCCCCGGAGTAGGCCACACCGAGGCGGCCGATGCCGCTGAGCTGCGCGGAAATTTCGTCGGCGTGGGCGAGGGTCTCGCCGCTGAGGGCCTCGGGCGTCATGGACTGTTCGTCGATGTCGGTCCGGCCCGGGTGGAACAGCGAGGCCGGGGCCGGGATCACGCTCGGGGCCGGGATCGCGCTCGGGGTCGGGCTCGGGGTGCGGGTGGCGGTCACTGGGAATCGCGCTCCTCGGCGAGGCGGAAGAGGACCTCGCCGGCGTGGTCGATGACGAGGGTGTCGGGGTCCTGGCGCAGGGCTTCGATGTCCAGGCTGGCCGGGTCGACGTAGCCGACGTTGTACTCCGCGCACACCTCGGGCGAGATGGAGGTGGCGAAGGAGCGGTTCACCCGCTGCTTCTCCTCGCCGGTGACCGGGTCGTAGGTGCCCAGGCCGGTCACGTGCGTGGAGTGGGCGAGCTCGCCCCAGGGGTGGTCCTTGAACCGGTCCCACTGCTTCGTGAAGTACTCGATGTTGTGGTACCCGATGTCGCGCAGGCCGGGGTGCATGGCGGCGACCTCGGTGATGTGCGGGGCGTAGATGATGACCTCTCCCCCGTCGGCGCACACCGGCTCGGACTTGTAGAAGCCCTTCGCGCCGGTCCAGATGTCCTCGTACATCTCCGGGACCAGGGCGACGATGCGCTTGTAGGGCTTCTCGACATAGGTGATGTGGGTCTGTGCGGAGATCTTGGCCATCGCCGCCCAGGCGGCCTGCGGGTCCCCGTAGGCGATCGCGCCGAGGTCTGCCCCGCCCTCGGCGACGTCCATGGTGAAGCAGTGCTTCTCGGCGTCGATGAGGTCGCTGGCGGCATCGATCAGCTGTCGCACCGGGGTGATCCCCAGGGTGCCGATGATGCGGCTGGCGGTGATGAGCGCGCCCACCCAGTGGGAGATGTCGATGACGTCGTGCACCGAGCAGCCGGGGAAGAAGTACTTGTTGCCGCCGGAGAAGCCGACGACCTCGTGGGGGAAGACGGGGCCGACGACGAGGTTGACGTCGCTCTCGACGCACAGGCGGTTGATCTGCACGCGCATCGGGACGTCGGTGAGCAGCCCTCCGGTGAGCTCGGCGATGCGCTCGGCGGAGATCTCGCCCAGATCGGCGATCTGGTCCGGGTCGTGCCAGGCGTGGTTGACGACCTTCCACTCGGGATAGGTTGCCTGCGCGCCGCGCTCGGTGGCCCCGAGCAGCGCATCGATCGCGTCCTGGTTCATCGCGGCGTGGGTGCCGAGTGCGATCAGCACGGTCACGGAGGAGGCGCGGCCGGCGAGCGCGTCGTGGATCGCGGGCAGCACCTTCGGCAGCGGCACGTTGCGGGTGCCGTCGGGGATGATCAGGCAGACGCTCTTGCCGTCGTAGTCGGTGCCGTCGAGCTGCTCGGTGACGAACTGGCGGATCTGCTCGTCGGTGAGCGTGCCCTCCGCACCGCCCAGCAGGGCCGCGCGTTCGGCCAGGCCCTCCGGGATCGGCTCGATGGTCGGCATCGTCGTCGTCTGCTCGCTCATCGCTCCACTATGCGCTGGGCGGGCTGGGGGTGCCAAGGTGGGGCGGGGTGTTGCCATGCGGCGACACCTCATTCACTGGCAGCTACGCGTCCGGCCAGCTACTACGAAATCTCCACGGAGCTCGAAGATGAGGCGCGCGGTACTGAACCCCTGAGCCTCGAAGAACCTGTGTGCCTCCGTGTTGAAGGACCACGAGTCGAGGCGGATGGTGGCGGCTCCGGCCTGCTGAGCTCGACGGGCAGTCTCGGCGACGAGCAACTCGCCGACGCCTCGGCGCCGAGCCCGTTGGGCAACCGCGATGTGGTGGATGTACACGTCGGTGTGCTGGTACTTGAACGGCGACTGCGGGCGTTCGAGGACCTCGGCAAAGACGTAGCCGTCGAGGTCTGATCCGCCATGGTCTGCAACCAGGACGAGCGACCCTTCCGACAGCCGACTGCGGAAGAAGCCACGAAGTGCCTCCGGTTCGGCGGAGCGGAACAGGTCCGGCCGACCTTTGGAATGGAGTCTCTGCACTTCGACCCCGAGCACTGTCAGCCCGTCGACGTCACTTTCGGTCGCGTCTCGTACGTGAGTTGCCCGATCACACATGGCGCGAGCGTAGCGGTGCCCGTCAGGGACTTCTGTGCCCGTGCGAAACCTCATCGAACCCCGAAGCCCCACCTGCCGTGATCACAGCAGCGCACCACCGGATACCTCGATCCGCTCACCTGTTGCCCAGCGGAACCCGGGGGACACCAGGGCAGCGATCGCGTCGGCGATGTCCTCGGGCTCGCCCACGCGTCCGAGCGCGGTCTGCCCCGACAACGCCGTGCGCATGGTGTCGTCATCGCGCATGGCTCCGCCGTTGAAGTCGGTCGCGGTCGGCCCGGGGGCGATCGAGTTGATCCGGATGTCCCGTGGGCCCAGTTCGAGGGCAAAGCTCCGAGTGAGTGCCTCGAGCGCCTTCTTCGATGCCGCGTAGACGGAGGTCGCCGGACTGACGTGCCGGCTGAGCGAGCTCGAGACGTTCACGATGCTCGCTCCCTCCGACAGGTGGGGAAGCAGGGCCTGCGTGACGAAGAGAGGGCCCCGGACGTTGACGGCGAACGTGGCGTCGAATTCCTCGGCGGTGATGTCGCCGAGTGGCGCGAACAGTCCCACGCCGGCGTTGTTGACCAGCACGTCGAGTGTGCTCGCGTTCCACGTCTGCTCGATACCGGCGAGCACCGCGGCGCAGGCCGCCTCGATGGAGGGAAAGTCCGCGACATCCATCCGGCTCTCGATGGCTTCGCCGCCTGCTTCGACGATCTCGTCCACGACCTCGCTCGCACCGCCCCGCGAGGCGACGACGACGTTGAGCCCTTCCCGGGCCAGTGCGAGCGCGGTGGCCCGTCCAAGTCCGCGGTTGGCTCCGGTCACGAGTGCTGTGCGGGTCATGTCGCCTCCAGTAAGTAAATGAGTACTTACTTGTAAGCTAGTGGCCGAGGACGAGCTCGTCAATACCCACGGGAGGGGCAGACGGATGGCACGTGACGCCGAGGCCACGAGGGAACGGCTGCTTGCCGCGGCAACCGTGGAGTTCGCGGCCCACGGCTTTGCCGGCGGTCGAGTGGAGCGAATCGCCTCGCAGGCGGAGTGCAACGTTCGGATGATCTACGCGTACTTCGGCGGCAAGAGCGGCCTGTTCGACGCCACGCTTGCGCAGGCACTGCGTCGCATGGCCGAGAACGTCCCTCCGCGTCCGGAGGACCTCGCGGGCTGGGCCGGGGACGTTTTCGACCATCATCAGCGCTTCCCTGAAGTGCTCCGCCTGAGCATGTGGGCTCAGCTCGAGCGACCCGAGGCCGCCGCTGAGCCGAGCGATGTCTATCGGGACAAGACGCTCGCCGTCGCGACGGCTGCTGCCCGGCCGCTGACGGCCGTCGACGTCCTGGTCTTCATCTACGCCATCGCGCAGGCCTGGCAGTTCTCACCCGAGGGGCTCACCGGTCTCGAGAAGAACTCGGGCACGGAGGAGGCGCTCGCCGCTCGCCGACAAGCAGTCGTCATCGCTGTCGAGCGGATGCTGCAGGCCGGCACCTGAGACGAGGCAGCGTCCCAGCAGCCGAACAGGCACTGCCGCCTGTCGCAGTGTGTTGACGGCGACTTGATCCAGGGCGATGGCCATCGCGGCGACGAACCTCGTGGCCAGCGCGAGTGAAGACGTCTCAGCTCCCGTGACCGTCGGCCGTGGCAGGCAGGATCGTGTCCGCGAGCGAATGCGCCGTCGCCGCCAGCGTTCCGACGTCCATCCCGGTGCGTCCCATGAAAGTCACGCCCTGCTGCGCGGCCAGGAGCGCCCGGGCTGTGGCGACCGGGTCGGCGGATGCGCTCAGGTCGCCCTGGGCCTGCGCACGGCGCACGCCGTCGGCCAGCACCGCCGTCACTCCCTCGTAGGCCTGCCGCGCTTCGGCGGCGACGGCGGGATCGGCGGTGGCCAGCTCGGTAGTGCTGTTGGCGAGCAGGCAGCCGCGTCGCGCGGCCACGCCGTCAGGGTCACCGACCGGCATCGTCACGAAGGATCGCAGCGCCTCGACCGCCTGCGGCGCGGAGTCGAACGACCGGCGCAACGCGCGATCGAGTGAGGCGATGTATCGGCGCAGCACCCGCAGGAACAGCTCACGCTTTCCCCCAAAAGCGGCGTAGAGGCTGCCCTTGCCCATATTGCTGGCCCGCATGAGGTCCTGCAGCGAGGTCGCCGTGTAGCCGGCGTCCCAGAATTGATCGCACACCGCACGGAGCACCTCGTCCTCGTCGAACTGTCGCGGCCTCGCCATGCCCCCAGGATATGGGTTTTTGACCGGTCGGTCCACCATGCATATATGGTGGACCGACCGGTCAAGAACCAGCGCGAGGCCCCGTGACCGGATGGGTACCCGCCTCGCCTCGACGCAGGACACGGGATAGGACCAACGCTCATGGGACAGCTGGCAGACAAGACGGCCCTGGTGACCGGCGCGAGCACGGGCATCGGGCTCGCCGCCGCCGAACGCTTCGTCGCCGAGGGCGCGAACGTCTACATCACCGGGCGGCGCACACAGGAGCTCGAATCCGCCGCCCAGACGTTGGGCGATCGAGCGATCCCGATTCAGAACGACGTCTCCGATCTCGATGACCTCGACAGACTGTTCGGACGGATAGCCGACGACGGGAACCGGCTCGACATCCTCTTCGCGAATGCCGGAGGGGGCGAGGCGGGCCAGCCCCTGGACGCGCTCACCGCGGAGGCCTTCGACCACACCTTCGGCATCAACGTCAGAGGCACCGTGTTCACGGTTCAGAAGGCGCTCCCCCTGCTCAAGAGCGGCGGGAGCATCGTGCTCACCGGCTCCAGCTCGGCACGTCGCGGCGTCGCCGGCTTCGGCGTCTACTCCGCCACGAAGGCGGCATTGCGGCAGTTCAGTCGGGTCTGGGCCGCTGAACTCGCGCCTCGCGGCCTGCGCGTCAACATCGTCGTGCCCGGCTCGACCGATACCCCTGGGCTCCGCGGCCTGGCCGAGAACCCGCGTCACGCCGAGGCGATGCTCGAGGGCATGGCCAGCGGCATACCGCTGGGCCGTACCGGTGAACCCGCCGAGATCGCCAACGCTGTCCTTTTCCTGGCCTCGGACCAGTCCAGCTTCATCACCGGCAGCGAGCTGTTCGTGGACGGCGGCGAGGTGCAGGTCTACCCATGATCGAGACGGTCCTTCGGCTCTCCTGGGCGCGCGAGGGGCCGCAGGGAGTGCTGATCGCCTCTGCGTCCATCCTGTCGTGGCAGGCAGGTTCACGGACGAACCGCCTCGTCCTGCATCTCTGCGTCCCGCAGCGGGTGGTGACGTGCGGCGCCAGGACCGCGGTGGCGACGGTCAGCCCCACGGCGGCACAGACGAAGACGGCCGGCACGTCGAGCCAGCGGCCGACCAGGCCTCCAGCCAGCGCTCCGATGGGCACCACGCCCAGCACGATGAGGCGGTATGCCGGGTTGACGCGTCCCAGCAGCCGATCGGGCACTGCCGCCTGTCGCAGTGTGCTGACGACGACTCGGTTCACGGCGGTGGCCATCGCGGCGACGAACATCGCGATCAGCGCGAGCGAAGATGTCGTGCTCAGGCCCAGGACGGCGTAGCTCAGCGCGGGCAGGAGGCCCCGACCAGGTGACGACCCCTCCCCGAGCGGGCCGCAGTCGTGGTCTGCTTGAGCGATGAGTGATCTGACCACACCCACGGTCGAGATGCTGTGGGAGCGAGCGTCCCCTCATGACGTGCTGCGTGATCGGTTCGGGTTCAGCGATGCCCAGGCGGCATCGGAGTGGATCACGGAGACCGTTCGGGCCGTCTGGGGGATTGATGCTTCGGACTGCACGCGCATCGTGATGTCCGACAAGAACGCGCTGGCATGGCTGAGTTCGTCGTCGGGGTCTCTGGTCGCCAAGTGGTCGATCGCGCGCGAGAAGTTCGAGCGTCTGGATGCGCTTTCGCGCATCGTCTCTGCCTTGGCTGACGACGACATCCCTGTCTCGGCACCGGTCGTTGCTCTAGATGGCCGGTTGCAGGTGGAGGTGGACGGCGTCTCCCTGGCCCTGCAGCGCAAGGTGCCGGGACAGATCCTTGACGTGGACGACCCGGCTCAGGTGTATGCCTCCGGCGCCGTTCTGGGTCGCTTGCACCACGCACTCGCCCAGGCTCCCGATGCGGGTGGCGTGCTGGCCTCGCCCGAGGGCGTGCCGAGCCTGTCCGAGAGAATCGAGGCATGGCTGCACGGTGACCGTGCGCATCTTCCGCCACAGGCGATCCGGACGTTGAGAGATGCACTGCCTGACCGAGGCGACGACCGGCCGGCGCAACTCCTGCACGGAGACTTCCGATCCACGAACGTCCTGTGGTCCGACGGACGGATATCTGCGGTGTTGGACTTCGACGAAGCCCGGGTCGACGACCGGCTCGATGAGCTGGCGCGTTCCGCGGTTCTCCTCGGCACGAAGTTCACGGAATGGGAGCCGGTCACCCCGGACGTGCGTGGCGAGTTCTTGCGGGGGTACGAATCGACCAACTCTCTGACCGACTCGGAGCTTCGATGGTGGCGTGCGCTGGTTCTCTGGTACACGCTCGCGATGGTGCCGATTTCGGACACGTCCTCGAGCTGGTCGCACGCTGCGGTCGAGGAACTCTCGGCCCCGCATTGGACTGGTCGACGACCTTGACCGCCATCGAGGGCGCTCGTGACAGATCCGCGCGGGGAGATGTACTCCGACCGGCCGGGTGGCGGAGCAACTTCCGATGGCAGCTCAAGGCATCTGCGACCCTCGGTTGAGGCCGTTGCTCCTCGCTTCCTCCTCCAGGCTGACGAACCCACACCGAGCCCGCTGTTGACTGTTCGCCATACCTTCCTCCACTCCCCCTTCCCCCCGGCGATTGATCCTCGGCATCGCCTCAGTCGGGCTTCTGAGCGTCATCGTTCTCCTTCTCGTCCGTGGCATGACGTACCGAGGAACCGTCGCCTGGTCCGCGGGTCTGCCTGCGCCCGTGCAGACCCTGGCCGAGGCGATCTCGGAGTACGGCATCCTCGGGCTCATCGCTCTGTTCAGCGTGGCCGCGTGGCGAGCGCGTCGGTACGGAGTGAACCGGCTCGCTCGCGGCATCGCGGCCGGCTTCGGTGTCATTGGCGCGTACATCGCCAGCGAGTCCATGAAGATGCTGGTCACTGAGATGCGCCCGTGCCACAACTTCTCCGTGCGCACGATCACGAGCTGCCCGGAGGCTTCGAATTGGTCCTGGCCGAGCAACCACGCCACGATCGCCGTCGCGATCACTGTGGGCGTGCTGGCCATGGCACCTCGGCTCGGACTGCTAGCGCTTCCGATGGCGGGCCTCATCGCAACGTGTCGTGTCGTGGTGGGCGTTCACTACTTCCATGACGTCCTGGCCGGGGCGCTGCTCGGGACCGTGCTCGTCATCCTCGCCGCCCGTTGGGGGACGCCTCCCGTCCGACGGCTCCTTCACTGGTCCACGCGCTTCTCGATCGTCAATCGGATTCTCTCGACGGAATCGCCCCGCCATCACCCAGGGGGCGCTCATCGCGCGGATCGACGCCTATCTCGGATGTCGCTGCGCGCCGCTCACTGACGCTTGGTCCGATGTTGGCCGTGCCCGAAGCGCGGCGTGTTATGCCGGTCGAACCCGGGGGATCAGGTGCAACGCAACGCCCTGCATCGACGCTGCCGGGGAAACTTGTTTGCCCTGGACGGATCGGCCTCGAAGACTGGCCCCATGCCCGACGAATCCACCGACCGAACCATCCACCAGCACCCGCTGGCCTATCTGCTGGGCCTCGAAGGCGTGGCCCTCATGCGTGCTTTCGCCGGCGAGTACGACCGGGCGTTCACCGAGGCTCGGATCGCCGAGGTGCGTCACCTCCTGGACCGCGCGGACGAGCTCGGGCCGGGGATCGATGTTCCTCCCCTGCCGGTGGCCGATGGCTATGACGGCTGGGCGGAGAGTTACGACGGCGAGGACAACGGCTGCTTCCCGATGCGTGACGATGTGCTCGCTCCGATGCTCGATGCCCTCCCTCCAGGGCGCGCTCTCGATGCCGCCTGCGGGACCGGTGCGGTCACCCGGCAGCTGGTCGACCGCGGCCACGACGTCGTCGGCGTCGACTTCTCCGAGGCAATGCTGGCGCGCGCCCGCACGGCCGTCCCCGAGGCTCGATTCCTTCCGGGCGAGCTTACCGCTCTTCCTCTGCCGGATGGCGATGTCGACCACGTGGTGTGCAGCCTGGCGTTGACCCACCTCGGTGACCTGGCTCCGTTCTTCGCCGAGGCGGCGCGGGTCATGCGACCCGGCGGCCATCTGATCGTGCTCGACACCCGCGGCCACTTCATCGGATCGCCGCGCTATCCCCTGGTCAAGCAGTCTCCCGACGGCCGCACCGGGCACATCACCGGATTCAGCCACGGCCTCGGGGACTATCTGCGCGCCGCCCTACCGCACGGTTTCGGGGTGCGGGCCTGCGAGGAGACCTTCCGCGGCGACGTCACCGTCGGCCCCGAGGACAAGGCAGCGCCGCTGACCCCCGGTCCGCCGAGCATCTGGGAGCTGCATCCCTGGGCGGCCGACGCCACCAACGCCGCCAAGGCGGGGCAGTCGTCCCTGGTGGCCTGGACATTCGAGCTGGTACCCGGGTTCTGAACCCGATTCGCTCGCGCCCGACTGCGGCGCCCGCTGCTGGAGGCTGACCCCACCTGCGGTCACGGCTGGAAGCGCCCGAAACCGGCGCTCCCCGGCGGGCGCCGGGGTGTCCGGCTCCGTCGGGCGTGACGTACGGTCGAAGCACGCTGCTCGCCCCGCATGGGCGACCTCATGCCACAGCACGAGAGGAAGGCATCCCATGGATCACATCCGTCTTGGTCACTCCGGTCTGTACGTCTCCCGTCTGGCGCTGGGGACGATCCCCTTCGGCTCCGGAGGCGGCTTCGAGAAGATCGCCGGGCTCTCGGTGGACGATGCCCGTCGGCAGCTCGACGAGGCCATCTCCCGCGGCGTGAACTTCATCGACACGGCCAACATCTACTCGGCCGGGGACTCCGAACGGGTGCTCGGCGAAGCCCTGGGGAATCGCCGCGAGGACATCATCCTCACCTCCAAGGCCCGCACCTCCATCGGCGAGGGCCCCAACGACACCGGCGCCAGCCGGCAGCACGTCACCCGCGCGGTCGAGGACAGCCTGCAGCGCCTGGGCACCGACCACCTCGACCTGCTGTACATGCACCAGTGGGACGGCCAGACGCCGATCCTCGAGACCATCCAGACCGTCACCGACCTGATCCGTGCCGGCAAGGTCCGCTACTGGGGCGTGTCGAACTACAGCGCGTGGCAGCTGACCAAGACGGTGTACGAGGCGCGGCAGGCCGGGCTCGAGGCCCCGATCGCGCAGCAGGTCTACTACACGCCCGAGGCTCGCGAAATCGAGTACGAGATCATCCCGGCCGCCCGCGACCTGGGGGTCGCAACGTTCGGGTGGAGCCCGCTGGGCGAGGGCCTGCTCAATGGCAAGGTGCGCCGTGGCCAGGAGACGCCGTCGGATACGAGGCAGGGCACGGGCTGGCCGGAGCCGCACGTGACGGACCGCGAGCGCGCCTACGACCTCATCGAGCTGTTCGACGAGATCGCCGAGGACCTGGGCTGGACGATCCCCCAGGTGGTGATCTCCTGGATCCTCAATCGGCCGGGCGTGGACGGCACGGTGATCGCCGCCCGGTCGTTCGAGCATCTCCAGGAGGACCTCGACGCCGCCGACCTCACCCTCCCCCAGGAGGCCCGTGACCGCATCACCTTGGCCTCCCAGCAGCCGGCCTACTACCCGCTGTGGCACCGCCTGCTCAACGGACAGGACCGACCGGAGCCGGCCGAGGCCGAGTTCTACCAGGAGCACCAGCGGGCGCTGGACGCTGCAAAGGAGGAGTGACCCCGGTGCGCGGCGCGCTAGGGAAGCTGGTCTGGTCACTGCCGGAGTATGTCGCCTGATGGAACGGGGCCACCGGGCACCGGCGTGATCCCCAGGCGCGCCCGGAATCCACCCTGGGGTTGATCCTCACCATCCCGTAGGCGGATCCGCGCCGCGCCGGCCCGTTCGTAGTCTGCGGTTACTCGCCGGGAACGGCTCGGCGGGAACGCAGAGACGAAGGACGACCCCGTGAGCACCTACAGCACGATCACCCACCACGGCACCGGCAAGGGCACCGCCAGCTTCGTCCTCGGTGTCTGCTCCCTGCTCGCCGGTTGGATCCTGATCGCCCCGCTCGTCGGTCTGCTGCTCGGCATCTCCTCGCTCGGGAACGAGCCGGCCGCCCGCGGCCGCGCCGGATGGGGCATCGTGCTGAACCTCCTGTCGATGCTCGGGTGGATCATCGCCTTCGTCCTGCTCGCCGTGGCCGGCGTCGGCCTGACGTTCCTCAACGGCAATCTGGACGTGGGCTCACTCCTGGGCGCATGACTCCGGCCCGGTGCGCGCTCGGACGCCGTGGTCGCGCCCTGATCGGGGCCCTCAGACAGTGTGAAGAGACCACCGCTGGCCCCGCTGCTCTACGGGCCTCAGGCATCGCTCTCAGGCCGACGGCCGCTTCGTCCGCATCACCTTGTGGGTGCCGTCGCACCACGGCTTGATGGCCGATCCCCCGCACATGCACACGGCACTGACCGGTCGCCAGGTGCGGTGCTCCTCGCCGTCCTCGTCCTGGATGACGTGCTCCCCGCGCAGCAGCATCGGGCCGCCCGGGCACAGGACGACGTCGGGGTGAGCGTCTGCCGCCTCGGCGCTCATGCTGCCCACTCCGCGAGCATCCGCTCGGCGTAGCGATCGTCGACGTGCATCGAGGCCCAGGCGCCGAAGTAGATGTTCTCGTACTGGTCGGGGTTCTCCTCCAGCAAGGTGCCGCAGACGTTCCGGATCGCGAGCTGCTCGTGGACCGCGTCGGCCTCCACGTGCTCGGTGTAGTACTCGATGATCTCCGCAGGGAATCCCAGGCGCTCCAGGCCTCGGGCGACCTTGCGGGATGGCGCGGAGCTGGTGGCTTCGAAAGCGCCGAGGAAGCCGAGGGACGCCGCCCGCAGCCGGCGGTTCAGGCCGAACATGCTCATGACGTTGTCCTGCTCGAGGATCTCCAGCGGGGCCTCGTCGATGTAGGCGCCGAACTCGGAGGACAGGCCGCTGGCCTCGAGGCCACGCGCGAAGAGCTGGGCGTGCAGGCGGTTGGGGTCGCCGCCTCCGTACTCGTCGTACTGCAGTTCGACCACGGCCGCTTTGACCCGGTTGGTCAGCCGCGGGATCGTCCACGTGGTGTGGTCGGATTCCTTCAGCGTGTAGATCGACTTGTGGCGCAGGAACTGGCGCATCTGGTCCGCCGTGGCCGCGCTCTGCAGGTGGCCCACGACCGACGGGCCGTCATGGCCGGCGACGAAGGCGAAGAAGTTCTCGGCGAAGTCGCCGGGCTCGGGGAATTCAGGGGCGCGGTCGCGGAGCTCCTGTTCGAAGCTCTGTTCCAGCTGTCGTCGCAGGCCGATCAGATGCGGGTCCCATTCCAGCTCATCTGCAACATCGTCGAAGCCGCGGTGGTGCAGCTCGAACAGGGACCACAGGGCGATCTGGACGTCGTCAGGGCCGTCGGCCTCGGGAACCGACCCCACCCGTGCGGTCTCCCCCGAACGCATCGCGTCCAGGACCGCGTCGCTGAGGGATCCTCGCGCCGTGGGGGTCAGCATTGCTCGCTCCCGGTTCCGACGAATATCCGTGGCGCTGCAGCGGGTCGCGCAACGGTGGGCGGGCACGTCAGCGGGCGCATGGAAGTCCTCATCTCGCGGTCATCGACGCGCGGCCGGGAACAGATCGCCCGGAGTCTATGGCCCTGTGCGACTGCGGCTCACGCACCTGCCCGGGACGCGTGAGCCGCGGTCGGGGCGGTCCAGCTAGGCGGCGGCACGGAAGGCCTGGTCACGAGGGTGCACGACGACCCGTACGGTCAGCTGACTGACCCGCGGCAATCATGAACCTAGTGGTCGGTACGCTCACGACGGCGGGCTCCGGTCGCATGTCGGTGTGGCGAACGGAGTGCTGGACGGCCTGGCGAACGGAGTGGCGGCAAATACTGATCACCTCGAGGCAGCTTCAGCGGACGGGTGTACCCACTACACTCCTTCTCACGTTGTAATCTACGGAGGGCGACGATGGTGTCACGCCATGAGCGACGCGCGCAGGTGCGCGGCTGGCAGCGCGCCGTCCTGGTGGCGTTCGCCCTGGGAGGGTTCTCGCTCTCGAGCTGGGCGACGCGACTGCCTGCCATCCGCGAGACGCTCTCGCTGGACAACGCGCAGCTCGGCCTTGCTCTGCTCGCCCCCACCATCGGCTCGGCGCTCGGCCTCGTGGCGGCACCGATCATGCTGCGCACCTCCGGGGCACGACGTGCTCTACTGGTCATGCTCGGTGCCGCGGCTACCGGGATCGCGGTTGCGGGTGGGGCGGTCTGGGCGAGCAGCGTGGCGGGATTCCTCGTCGGCCTGGGAATCGCCGGGCTCGGGATCGGGGCGACCGACCTGCTGATCAACATCGACGGCGCCTCGGTCGAACGTCTCGCCCGGCGCACACTGATGCCGTTCCTGCATGCAGCCTGGCCGGCGGGTGCGGTCCTCGGCGCCGGGATCGGCGCCGTGTGCGCACGGCTGGGGATCGCACCCGCGGCGCAGCTGCTCGGGCAGGCGGTCCTCGTCGTCCTCGCCGCGGTAGTCCTGGTGCGGTTCGTCCCCAGTGGGTCGCGGGGCCTGCGCCGGCGGAAGGATCCCGGGACGACGTCGCGGCGCCGGCTCAGCGGCGTGGTGGATCTGCGCCTGCTGGCGATCGGTGTCGTCATGTTCGCCGCGGAGTTCGGCGAGGGCGCCGCAAACAGCTGGCTGAGCATCGCCATGCGGGATGCCCTGCGGCAGTCCGAGGCTTTCGCCGCCGGAGTCGTCGGCGTCTATGCGGCCGCGCAGGTGCTGATCCGGGTGGCCGGCGGCCCGCTGGTGGACCGCTTCGGACGGGTGACGATGATCCGCGCCTGCACCGCGCTCGGCGCTCTCGGCGTGGCTGCCATGGCCCTGGATCTCGGCGTTCCCCTCGCGGTTCTCGGCGTGCTGCTGTGGTCCGTGGGGGTCTCCATGGGTTTCCCGTTGGGGATGTCCGCCGCGGCCGAGGGGCCCGACGGCGCCCGTCGGGCCTCGACCGTCGCCAGCGTCGGATACGTCGCGAACCTCGTCAGCCCGCCGCTCATCGGCTTCCTGGCCAGTGGCTACGACGTGCTGACGGCGTTCTGGCCGATTGCGGGGCTGTTCCTCCTCAGCGCCGCACTCGCTCCGGCCTTCCGCTCCTCCCGGCGGCGGACCTGATCCTGCAGCGGCCGTCCCTGAACAAAGGCGTGGGGGCACGACGACGTCTGTACCGTGGGCCGTATGAGCGATATCCGGGTGTTCGCGGGCCGTGCCAGTGAGTCGTTCGCGGCCCTGATGTGCGAGCGGCTCGGCGTGCCGCTCAGCGACACCCGGTTGCAGCGGTTCGCCAATGACTGCCTGGAAGTGCAGCTGATGGACAACTGCCGGGAGCGGGACGTCTACCTCGTCCAGTCCATCGCCGCCCCGGTCCAGGAGCACCTCGTCGAGCTGCTGCTGATGATCGACGCGGCGCGCGGGGCCAGCGCCTCACGGATCACCGTGGTGATGCCGCACTTCGCCTACGCCCGCTCCGACAAGAAGGACGCCCCGCGCATCTCCGTCGGCGGCCCCCTGGTCGCGGACCTGCTGGCCACCGCGGGAGCGGATCGGGTGCTGACGATGACGCTGCACGCCCCGCAGGTCCAGTCCTTCTTCCGGATGCCGACCGATCAGCTTCACGCGCTGCGGGAACTGGCCGATCACTTCTCCGGCGAGGACCACTCGAACACGACCGTCGTCTCCCCCGACCTCGGCAACGCCAAGAGCGCCACCGCGTTCGCGCGCCGGATCGGTGCCCGCGTCGCCGCGGGCGCCAAGGAGCGCTTCGAGGACGACCGGGTCGTGATCACCTCCCTGATCGGCGACGTCGCCGGCCGCGACATCATCGTCCTGGACGACGAGATCGCCAACGGCAGCACGGTCATCGCCATCCTCGAGCACCTGCGCAATGCCGGTGCCGGGCGCGTCCGCGTCGTGTGCACCCACGGGATCTTCTCCAACGGCGCCCTCGACCGCATCGGTGCCGCCGAGGAGGTCGACGAGATCGTCACCACGGACACGGTCCCGCGCCAGGGCAAGGACCACCCCAAGCTCAGCGTGCTCAACGTGGCCCCGGCCTTCGCGGAGGCCGTGCGCAGGATCCACAGCGGCGACTCGGTCAGCGCGCTGTTCGGCCCCACGGCGCTGTAGGCGGCGACCCCGCGGCACCTCCCGTCTCTATTCGATGACCCGTCATCTATTCGACGACGTGTGCAGTGTCCGCCTGATGCACCGTGCACTCATCCACGCTCGCCCGTTCCTCCGCCGTCGGAGGCTCGAAGAGCGTCAGGATCCGTGCCAGGTCTCTGCGGGAGACGGGAGCAGCCCCCTGCTCGCCGCGCGCCGAGCGCTGTTCGAGGCGCCGCCACAGCTCGGGTTCCGGGACCTCGAAGACGTGCCAGTGGATCCGTGCGCCTCGCGCGCGGGCGTCGGCGAAGACCATGGTCCGCTCCTCCTGCATCCAGAGACCGTCCTCGAGGATGACGTCCACGTCGTGCTCGAGGAGGGCGAGGGCGTGGCGATACAGCCGTTGCTGGAGGCGTTCGTGGACGGCGGCGTCGGCCATGTCGAGGCCGAGGTCGTCCTGCCAGTCGTCGGTGGAGATCCGCAGGCCGTGACCGTCTGCCTCGAGCCGGCGGGCAAGAGTGGTCTTCCCGGAGCCGGGCGGGCCGCAGAACAGGTTCAGGACAGCCATGGGCACAGTTTCGCATGGTTGCCCCGTCGGCCTGCGCGCCACCGTTCGGTAGGTCCCGCCCCAGAACCTTCCACCGCTGACCTGTTGCTGGCTACGGTCCAGGCAGCGGGCCGTCGAGCGCCCGTTCGGAAGGACGACACGACAAGGAGCGAGATCATGACCCACCACGTCAGTTCCATGCTGGAGACCTACCCGAAGGACCTCGGCAGCATCGATCAGCAGAAGCTGGCCGAGTGCATCGAGGCCTGCTTCGAATGCGCCCAGACCTGCACCGCGTGCGCCGACGCCTGCCTGGCCGAGGACATGGTCGCGGACCTGCGTCAGTGCATCCGTCTGAACTCGGACTGCGCCGACGTCTGCGAGACCACCGGCCGGGTGCTCTCACGTCAGACCGGGAAGAACGTCGAGCTGAACCGCTCGCTGCTCGAGGCCTGCCGAACCGCCTGTGCCGCCTGCGCCGAGGAGTGCGAGAAGCACGCGGAGATGCATCAGCACTGCAAGGTCTGCGCCGAGGCCTGCCGCCGCTGCGAGCAGGCGTGCGCCGACCTGCTCTCTGCGATGGGCTGAGAGGGAGCCCGCCGACCGACCCCCGCCGCACTGCGGCCTGAAGCACGTACCGCAGCGCACGTGAGTCACACGCACAGAGGGAGCCCGGCCGACGATGGCCGGGCTCCCTCCGTGCGCGAGAGATCACCGCTCGGTGACCCTCGGTGCGTGGACATGCGGGACGTGCGAAAGGGGACGACCGGATGGCCGTCCCCTTTCGGGGTCAAGGGCCGCTGCGGCCCTCGGGAGTGATCAGTTGTTGCCGCTCTGCTGACCGCCCTGACGGCCGGCCTGGCTGGGATCGGCGGAGTTCTCTTCGCCGAAGCTGCCCGAGCTGGCCTGGCCACCCTGGCGGCCCGCTTCGCTCGGATCGGCCGAGTTCGACTCACCGAAGCTGCCCGAGCTCTGCTGGCCGCCTTCGCGACCGGCCTGGCTCGGATCGGCGGAGTTGGAGTCGCCGAAGCTGCCGGAGCTGGCGTAGCCGCCCTGCTGACCGGCCTGGCTGGGATCGGCCGAGTTCTGCTCGCCGAAGCTGCCCGAGCTCTCCTGGCCGCCCTGCTGGCCGGCCTGGCTCGGATCGGCCGAGTTCTGCTGGCCGAAGCTGCCCGAGCTCTGCTGACCGCCCTGGCTGGCCTGCTGTTCCGTGTCGTCCCGATTGCCGAACTGCCCGGGGTTGTTCTGATCAGCCATGATGAACTCCCTTCATGTCCGCCGGCCGGCGGCCGGCCGAGCTATCTGCTCGTGACCAAAACGTTATGCACAGTGAGAGCCGCTTCTCAACCCCCACGACCGACCGTTAAGCCCCCGGCCATCTCGGCGGAACCCGCACGTCGACCGCCGGCCGACGGCACCACGGCCACGAGCCGCAGCGCACTTCTCGCCGCTGGCCTCGACGCTCATCGAGCTGACATACCCCGCCCGGCGCGCCCCGGCCAGTCTCCTGCCGATATCCGGTCCGACCGGTCGGGAACCCTTGGCGGCCCCTCGCGGCGTGGCTACGTTGGCGAATGGGACCAGCCCCCGACGCAGACCCGTCGGAGCCGGCCCCTCTCCCGAGACGTCGACGCCGCACCGCGGCACCCACGATGACTCGATTCCGCAGAGGACCGATCATGACCACAGCCCGACCCGACCCCGCGTCATCCGCCGGCCGCACCCCCGGCACCGGCCGCTCCCCCATCCAGATCGCATCCCTGGTGTACGGCGTGATCTTCCTTCTCGTCGGCATCGCGGGATTCATCCCCGGCCTGACCGCCGACGTCGGCTCCATGCAGTTGGCCGGGCACCATTCCGAGGCGATGCTGATGGGCATCTTCCAGGTCTCGATCCTGCACAACGTCGTGCACCTGCTCTACGGGATCGCCGGCCTCGCGCTGGCGAGCCGCCCCTCCCTGGCTCGCCTCTACTTCCTCGTCGGCGGCGCCGTATACCTGGTGCTGTGGATCTACGGGCTCGTCATCGGCGACCACTCGATGGCCAATTTCGTGCCGCTGAACACGGCCGATGACTGGCTCCACTTCGTCCTCGGTGTCTCCATGATCGGCCTGTCGTTCCTGCCCCGCCTCGGGCCCGGCCGCACCGCCACCGCGACCCAGTACGGAGGCGCTGAGCACGGGCGGCACTGACTTCTTCGTCGGTGCCCCGCTCTCGCGGGCGCACCACTGACCGCTTCGCCGACGACGCCTGGCGCGGATCGCCGGCGAAGCGACTGGATCGACAGAATCGCCCCTGAAGGAGAAGATCCGTGTTCTTCCACAAGCAGGAACTGCAGTTCAAGGCCACTCCCGACAAGCCCGACGCCGTCTACGCCCGCAAGCTCCAGGAAGTGCTCGGCGGCCAGTACGGCGAGATCACCGTCGCCATGCAGTACGGCTTCCAGGCCTGGAACACCCACATCCCCGGCAAGTACCGCGACCTGCTCTACGGGATCGGCGCCGAGGAGTTCGGGCACGTCGAGATGCTCGCGACCATGATCGCCCAGCTGCTGGAGAAGGCTCCGATGGGCGTGACCGAGGACGCGGTGCAGTCCGATCCCACGATCGCCGCCGTCGTGGGCGGGATGGACGTCCAGCACGCCATCGTCGCCGGCGCCGGGGCACGCCCCGTGGACAGCAACGGGAACCCGTGGAGCGGCAGCTACATCACCGCCAGCGGCAACCTGCTGGCCGATTTCACCTCCAACGCCAACGCTGAGATGCAGGGCCGCACCCAGGTCGCTCGGCTGTACCACATGACCGACGACTCGGGCGTGCGCGACCTGCTCTCGTTCCTGCTGGCCAGGGACACGATGCACCAGAACCAGTGGACCGCGGCGGCCCGTGAGCTGCAGGAGGAGGGCCTCGAGCAGATGCCTGTTCCGAGCAACTTCCCGATCAATGACGAGTACCGCGAGGCGTCCTACCAGTACCAGAACTTCTCCGACGGTCAGGCGGCCTCCGAGGGCTCCTGGGCCAGTGGCCCCACGCCCGACGGGAAGGGCGAGTTCAGCTACCACGACGGGCCGACGACCTCCGCGCCGATGCCGGAGCCCACCCGCCCGGACCCGCGGCTGTACGGCACCACCGACAAGCCCAACCCGATCGAGAAGGCCACCGGGGCCGTCAAGGACACGTTCAACAAGCAGTGAATCACCACGCACTGACCGCACACCGCTGCCCGCGCGGCGGGCAGCAGTGGGAAGGAGAACCATGACGGAGAACCAGTACGGCCATACCGATCCGGAGCCCACGCGGCCGTCCCAGGCCGAAGGGGAACCGGACGAGGACCTGATGCCGGCGGGAGACGCGAGCGACGAGCCGGAGCCCACCGAGCAGGACGACGGCGAGCGCTTCGATCCGGACCCTCTGCGGCCTTCGCAGGCCGAAGGTGACTCGCAGGGTTGAGCAGACAGCCCTCGGGGCCGCCCCGGTGCCTTCGGGCCCCGGGGCGGCCTTGTCAGCTCCCGGCCCGCTCGGACGCTCCGGCACGTCTCCCGTCTCGCGCGCGGGCCTGGGTCTGAGTCAGAATCTCTGATCATCACGGTGCCCCGGCCCGCGCTCGGCGGCCCGCAGACGAACGACACCTGGAGGTCACATGTCCACCGAGATGCGGCGCATCGGGTCGCTCGACGAGCTCGAGGCAGAGCTGCGCGAGAATCCCGAGCTCTTCCTGCGCTACTCAGAGGGTCCCGATGCGGACCGGGAGGGCGGGAGCATGGACAGTGAGAGTGGGCTGGAGATGCCGGGGCTGTCCGTGAACCCCATGCATCCCGAGTCGTGGTGGACCCGGCCCGTCACCGACTGGCTGGCCCGGCAGCTGTGCCAGTATAAGGATCTGGCGGAGAAGAACCCGGAACGCTTTGCGTGGGTGCTGCGCGGCGAGCGCGTCGGCAACGGGCCGGACTGCGAACCGCTGATGACGAACGTCGAGCCCATCGCGCGGCTGGAGCCCTCCGTGCTCGAGGAGGCCGAGCGCGTGTACGAGGAGAACTTCGACGCCGGCCAGGGCCCGGAGGACTGAGCGCCCGGAAGAGCGAGCGCTCCCCACAGCTCAGCGCGCCCCGCGGCCCAGCGCCCCCGCCGCCAGCACGACACGCGGCCCAACGCGCCCGCCACCAGCACGACACGCGGCCCAACGCCCCCGCCACCAGCACGACACGCGACCCAGCGCGCCCATTCCACCGAAACATGCCGCGAGCGGCACGGATCAGTGGAACGGAACGGCGCGTCGCCTACCGTTCCGGCTCGTGCTGCCCGAAAACTCCTCCACCCGTCGGCCCCCGCGCTTACGCTTCCGGTGAGCGCACGACGCCGCGTCGGCGCCCTCGTGGAGGAGGACATCATGCCCGCAGCCCTGCACCCCTACCTGAACTTCCCCGGCAACGCCCGAGAGGCTTTCGAGTTCTACGGCTCGGCCCTCGGGGCCACGCCCCAGTTCGCCACCTTCGGAGAATTCGGAGCCGTCCCGGACGGCGACCCCAGCGCCGACAAGATCATGCACGGCAGCCTCGAGGTCACCGACCTCATCAAGCTCTACGTCTCGGACGTCATCGAGGGCATGTCCCCCGAGGGCTTCGTCCAGGGCAACAACGTCACGCTGTCCCTCATGGGCGATGACGACGCCGTGCTGCGCAGCGCCTACGAGAAACTCTCCGAGGGCGGCACCATCACCATGCCGCTGGAGAAGCAGATGTGGGGCGACGTCTACGGCAGCTTCACCGACCGCTTCGGCATCGTCTGGCAGGTCAACATCTCCGGCTCCGACGAGGGCTGACGCTCCACTCGCGAGCAGCTGTCGGGACTGTTGCGCCTCGTGCGATGAAGGGGCTCGCCCTCTGGCATGGCTGTCCATGAGCGGGACCACTGTCCATCAGCGGGACGTCAGTCGCAGATGCCGTGCTGAGAGCACGGCGAGCCCGACTGACGTCCCGTCGACGGACAGCACCTGCTCGTCGAACGGGTCACGAACGGGCACGCGGGCAAGATTCGTCGCCTCGCAGGCTCGACAGGACCGGTCACGCACGGACAGACAGGATTCGCCGACTGACGGGCCGGCTGGCTCGCTGCCCGACCGGCTCGCTGGCCGGCTGGCCAGCTGGCCAGCTGGCCAGTCTTACCGCGCGAAGTCGAGGACCAGCCGACCGCGCACGCCGCCCGCCTCCAACCGGCGGTGGGCCTCGGCCGCCTCGCCGGCGGGCAACACGTCGGCGACGCGAAGCGTGAGCACGCCCTGTTCCGCCTGGTCACGCAGGGTCTCGAGCTTCTCGCGCTCCTCGGCGACCTCGGCCACCATCACGGGATGAACCCGCAGGTCGCGCTCACCGTTGCCTCGATATCCGCGGAAGGTGGCCACGGAGCCGCCGTCCTTGACGGCGGGCAGCACCTGCTCGTTCTGGATCGCCCCGTCGGCGAGACCGTCGACGCCTTCGGGGTAGAGCTCGCGGATCCGCTCGACAACCTCGTCGCCCCGGGGCACGATGGCGTCGGGCCCGAGGGAGCGCACCAGTTCCTCGTCCTTCTCGGCGGCGTCGGCGATGACGGCCAGTCCGTCGGCCTTGGCGAGCTGGATCAGGTAGCCGCCCAGCGCTCCGGCAGCGCCGGTCACGGCCAGCACCCCGCCGGGCGGGAGACCCAGCAGGTCCAGCGCGTGGCGCGCCGTCATGCCGTTCATGGGCAGGGTGGCGGCTTCGGCGTCGTTCGCCTCGCGCGGCGCGCGGACGACCGAGCCGACGGGCAGGACGATCTCTTCGCGGTAGGCGCCGTGCTCGCCGTGGGGCACGACGATGCCGATGACGCGGTCGCCCTCGGCCAGATCGGTCTCGGTGTCCGGGCCGACCTCGACCACGGAACCAGCGATGTCCATGCCGGGGACGATGCCGGCGATGCCCTGGTCGCTGCCGTCGCGGGGCGGCATGCTGCGCTTGCCGGTGTCGGTGGGGTTGACGGTCGCGGCGGTGACGCGGACCCGCACCTGGCCGGGGCCGAGGTCCTCGGCCGGGACGTCGATCTCGTGGAGGACCTCGGGCCCTCCGTGCTCGGTTACTCCGATGGCTCTCATAAGTCCTGGGTATCACGGGTGCGCGAGGTCGCGCACGGGGCGTGAGGGAAGAGATATCCCGCGGCGACGAGACGGCGCAGGCAACGGGCGGGCGTCACGAGTCAGCGGGCCACGGACCGTCCGGTCCTCGAGCCTGCCCCGGTGCACGAACGGCGTGCCTCAGCTTTCGCCGCGGCGCCCGCTCTGGTGCCGCACCGGCCGGGCGACGCGCGCCGGTCCCGCGGCTCGGCTGGACGTGCCGGTCTCGCGCAGCCGCAGCAGTGCCTCGCGCAGATACGGCATCGCATACTCCACCGCCCCGCGCCCGGCGGGCTGGATCAGCTCTTCCCTGATCAGGCGACTGCGATGGACGTTCTGGTTGTTCACGTTCAAGCCCATCCGCGCCGCGATCTCCGAGACCTGGGACGGCCCCTCGTCCTCGATCATGGCGTAGAGGTACTCGAGTTTGCGGCCGGTGATGTCGCGCAGCGCCGGGCCGTGGACGTTGTAGATCATCGCGTCGATCGTCGGCTCCCGCGCACCCTCGACGTCCTCGATCTCGATCACGTCGGCCTCGCCGCTGCGCTGCCACGCGTGCGATCCCACCACCTGCATCAGATAGGGGTAGCCCCGTGAGATCTGGCCGGCCCGCACGGCGGCCTCGGGGGTGATGGACTTCGCGGTGTCCGAGACGGTCAGGCGGATGACCTCGGCCGCGGTTCCCTCGTCCACGCTCCCCACTTCGACCTTGTGGGCACGGCGCAGGAACGTGGTGCGCGGGTGGGCCAGCAGCTCGTCGACCCCGGCGCGGATCCCCGCGGCGACGAAGCCGACGGCGTAGCCGCGTCCGATGAGGTCCTGCATGTGCTGGGCGATCTCGTGGAGCTGGTCGCGATCAGCGGACTGGACCTCATCGATGCTGACCACGAGCCCGCCGCCCTCCTCGGTCAGCAGCTCGGCGAGCCGCTCCAGCAGCCGCCCCAGGGGGACGGCCTCGCCGTCATAGCGGTCGATGAGCTCGCCACCGGCACCGGCGCGCGCCCCGAAGGCGCCGACGGTCGCGGACGTCGGCCGGATCGACTCGGCTTCGGGATCGGTCTCCCGCAGCAGGTCCACGGTGGCACCTCGCAGCTCCTCGACCATGGACGTCGAGGAGGTGTGCAGGATGATGGTGCGCCAGCCGGCGAGGTCGGCGACGTCGTGCATCTGCGTCAGCAGCACCGTCTTGCCGACGCCCCGGGCGCCCGAGATCAGCACGGAGCGCTCGCCCACCGAGCGGCGGCCGGCGAGCGCCTCACCGAAGTCCTCCAGCGGCGAGCCCTGCATCGCCAGTACGCGCGGGGTGAGCCCGAATCCCGGTGTGAACGGATTGCTGTCCATGCGCGACCTCCCGAATCGTCGAGCGCCACGCTAGCCCATGCGGTTTATGTCCGGTTACACAGTCACGACTGTTATAGACTGTTATACACCAACGGCCAGCAGCGATCCGCCCGCCAGAGCCGCAGTCCGTCACCCTCCCCGTCCGTCGTCGCCCCTGCCGCGGCGCTCATCGAGGTCGTGGGAGCGACCGCCCCGTCCCCGCCCACGCCCGCCTCCAGCAGAGCCTGACAGGCGCGCCAGCATACGATCGCCCCATGGAGCCGACACCTTCCCCCACGCCGTCCTCCGCACCGAGAGCGAGCGCTGCCCCCGCCTCGCCCGGGAGCGAGGGACGCCTCGCCTACATCGACGCAACCGCCGGCATCGCCGGGGACATGCTGCTGGGCGCCCTGGTCGATGCGGGTGCGGATCTCGAGGCCGTGCAGCGGGTGCTCGACGCCCTGATCCCGGGTTCGGTGCGTCTGGCGAGCCGCTCCGTGGACCGGGGTGGCCAGCGTGCGGTGAAGGTCGACGTCGACGTGCTGGTCGAGAATCCTCCGCACCGCACGTGGGCGTCGATCCGCGCCCTGCTGGAGGGCGCTCGAGCCCGCGAGGACGTCCCGGGGCGCACGATCGACCTGGCCCTGAACGTGTTCGGGCGCCTGGCCGAGGCCGAGGGGAACACCCACGGGGTCCCGGCCGACGACGTCCACTTCCACGAGGTCGGCGCCCTGGATTCTCTGGCCGACGTGATCGGCGCCTGTGAGGCGTGGCGGCAGCTGGGCATCACCGAGGGCGCAGGCAGCACGATCGCCGTCGGCAGCGGACGCATCCGTGCAGCGCACGGCGATATCCCGGTGCCGGTACCGGCCGTGGTGCAGCTCGCGGTGGGGTGGCCGACGGTAGCAGGCGAGATGCTGCCGGCGCGGGGGCACTCCCATGGGAACGGCCACGATCACGGGCACGACCACGAGCCAGGCCACGGGCACCACAGCGACCACGGGCACCTTCACGCCCACGCCCACGCCGACGCCGACGCCGACGACAATGACGGCGACCACGCCGATCACCAGGCGCATTCCGGGGATTCGTCTGCCGCTCCCCCGGTCCCCGAGCACGTCGCCGGCGGCCCCCACGAGCACGGCGGTCGCCGCGTCCCGCCGGGCGTCGCGCCCGGCATCGGCGAGCTCGCCACCCCCACCGGCGTGGCCCTCCTGCGCGGCCTGGCCCCGACCTCCGGTCCCCAGCCGACCCTGATCAGCGAAGCGGTCGGTATCGGGGCGGGCACGAAGGACACTCCCGGACGTCCCAACGTCGTCCGGGTGCTCGTCGGCAGGCCGGTCTCCGAGCTCCCCGCCCCGGAGACCATAGGCCTCGGAGACGCTCACGACACCCCGACGTCGGCCCTCCAGCTCGAGGCCAACGTCGATGACCTCGATCCGCGGCTGTGGCCCGGCGTGATCGACGACCTGCTCGAGCACGGCGCGCTCGACGCCTGGCTGACCCCCGTCGTCATGAAGCGCGGCCGCCCCGGGGTCACCGTCCATGCCCTGGTCAGGGAGGAAAGCGCCGGGAAGACGGCTGAGCTGATGATGGACCGCACCGGCACGCTCGGGGTGCGCAGACACCGGGTCGAGCGCGTGATCCGCACCCGGGAGTTCACCGAGGTGGAGGTGCGCGGGCAGCGCATCGCGGTGAAGGTCGCCCGCGATGCGGACGGCACCGTAGCCCGCCGCGAACCCGAGTTCCGGGACGTCGCCGCGGCCGCTCGGGTGCTGGGGATGAGCGAGCGCGCGATGCTCGATCTGGCACGGGAATCCGCGGCCGGCCTGACGGACGGCGATTCGTGACGGATACTGAGGTGGGACCACCGACGCCCCAGGAGGACACCATGGTTGCCCTGACCGACGTGACCACGAAGGCCATCGACGAAGCGAGGGCGGCCGAGAACGGTCGCCACGCCGAGATTCTCATCAATGACGGTCTGCTCCGCCAGACGGTCATCGCCCTGACCAAGGGCACCGTGCTGCCCGAGCACAACTCCCCGCCGGCCGCGTCCATCCAGGTGCTCGGCGGTGCGCTGCGCGTGACCGGGGACGAGCCGGTGGTTCTGGAGAACGGGATCATCGGGGCGCTCGCGCACCAGCGGCACTCGGTCGAAGCGCTCGAGGACTCGGTGTTCCTGCTGACCGCAGTGGTCAGCGTGCCCGGCACCGACAGCTACGGCGGCCCCGGCTCACGCACCGGCGAGGTGCCCAAGGTCGAGGCCGAACCGCCCAGCGACGCGGAGCAGGCCGCGCAGCTGCGTGAGACGGACCAGCAGACCGGCGGCGGCCGCATCGACGGCTGATCCTGCCCGCCCGCACGATCGATCCCGCCGACTACTGGCGCGTCAGCGGGTGCCGTTGCCATATAGCGATCGGCACCCGCTATGTCGCCAGTACCCGGCCACGGTCGCCGGCGCCGGCCGTGTCAGGCGGCCACGCGGGAGTCGTCGCGGATCTGGCCGACCAGCTCCTCGAGCATGTCCTCCAGCGTGACGATGCCGATGACCTCGCCGTTCTCGTCGGTCGCCGCCCCCAGGTGCGCCCCGGAATCCTGCATCACGGTCAGAGCCTGGCGCAGCGGCTCGTCGGCTCCGACGAAGGGCAGGGCGCGGATGCGCTCGGCCGGGATCGGGTCCTCGCGGTGCTCGGCCATCGAGTCGAGCAGGTCCTTGATGTGGACGTAGCCGGTCAGGCGCCCGTCGGCGGACTGCACCGGGAACCGGGAGAAGCCCTCCACAGCGGCGGCCTCGGCGGCCGCCGCGGTGACGCCCTCGGGGAGAGTGGAGACCTTCTCCAGGGGGATGACGAGGTTGACGACGCTGCGGGCTTCGAAGGTCAGCGCGCCCAGCAGCAGGGCCTCGTCGTTGTCCTCCAGCAGCCCGCCCTGGCGGGATTCGCTGACCATCGCCGCCACCTCGTTGCGCGTGAACACGCTGGTCACCTCCTCCTTCGGGGTGACGCCGAGGATGCGCAGCACCACGTTGCCGATGCCGTTGAGCAGCCACAGCAGAGGCCGCAGCACGGTGACGATGCCCATCAGCAGCGGAGCGAGGACCAGCGCCATCCGCTCCGGGCCGGCCAGGGCGATGTTCTTGGGCACCATCTCGCCGAAGACGACGTGGAGGTAGGTGACCAGGGACAGCGCGATCACGAAGGCGATCGGGTGGGTCAGTGCGCCGGGCACGCCGACCGCCTCGAAGGGCACCTCGAGCAGGTGGGCAATGGCCGGTTCGCTGATGGCGCCGAGAGCCAGGGAGCACACGGTGATGCCCATCTGGGCCCCGGCCATCATCAGCGAGACCTGCTCCATCGCGGAGATGGTGATCCTCGCAGCCCGATTGCCGTCGAGGGCCTTGGGTTCGATCACGGAGCGCCGGGCCGAGATCAGGGCGAACTCGGCGCCGACGAAGAACGCATTCAGCGCCAGCAGCACGAGGGTGAGGGAGATGCCGAGCCAGGTGCTCATCGGGTCACCTCCTGTGTGCGGTGCCGGGCGACCTTCTCGGGCTCATCGTGCTCCGCGGCTCGGTGTTCCAGGGCGCGGGAATCGACAGCCGGGCCATCCTCGCCCGCGCCGTCGTTCGCCTCGTCGTCCTCGTCCTCGTCCTCGGCAGCCGGTTCGACCTTCACGTGGACTGTCTCGATCCTCAGACCGTCGACCTCGGTGACCTGAATCCGCAGTCGGGCCGGGTCCTCGCCGGGGGCGGGGTCGGTGTCCACGACGATCTCGTCGCCGACCTCCGCGAGCCTGCCCAGCTCCAGGGTGACCAGGCCGCCGAGGGTGTCGTAGTCCTCGTGCTCGGGCACCGTGACCCCGAGGCGCTCGGTGGCCTCGTCGGGCCGCATGCGCGCATCGAGGTCCCAGGAGCCGTCGGGCTCGGGGGTGTCGTCCATCTCCTCGTCGTGCTCGTCGCGCACCTCGCCGACGATCTCCTCGACCAGGTCCTCGAGCGTGATCAGCCCGGCGTAGTCGCCGAACTCATCGACGACCACGGCCATCTGCAGCCCGCCGGAGCGCAGGGTGTCCATGAGGTCGTCCAGCGGGACCGTGTCCGGCACGAACGTCACGTGGCCCATCACCGCGTCGACGCGGGTGGTGGGGCGCTCGTCGAAGGGGACGGCCAGGCCGTGACGGATGTGCGCCACCCCGACCACCTCGTTCTCATCGGTCAGGACCGGGAAGCGGGAGTGGCCCGTGGTGCGCGCCAGCTCCAGCAGGTCCACGACGGTGTCGTCGATGTCCAGGGCGTCCATGCGCCCGCGCGGGACCATCGCGTCGTGGGCGCGGCGGTCGCCGAAGGCGAGCGTGCGCTGGACCAGGCTGGCGGTCTCCTCGGCGAGGGCGCCCTCGTCGGCCGATCGCTTGACCAGCACCGAGAGCTCCTCGGCGCTGCGGGCAGAGCCGAGCTCCTCCTGGGGTTCGACGCCGAGCGCCCGGACCACGGCGTTCGCGTTGCCGTTGAACAGCCGGATGGGCAGCGAGAAGATCGTGGTGAACAGGCGCTGGAAGCCGACCACCAGCTTCGCCGTGCGCAGCGGCTCGGCGATCGCGAGGTTCTTGGGCACCAGCTCGCCGAAGATCATGGTCATGCCCGTGGCCAGGACCAGGGCCAGCGCGACCGAGACCGAGCGGGCCCCGACCTCGCTGAGCCCGGCGCCCACCAGGGGCGGGCCGACCAGCTGGGCGATCGCGGGTTCGGCGAGGAAGCCGATCCCGAGGTTGGTGACGGTGATGCCGAGCTGGGCGCCGGAGAGCTGCGTGGAGAGGGTCTTCATCCCCCGCAGAACGCCGACGGCGCGCTTGTCGCCGGCTTCGGCGGCTGCTTCGACGTCGTTGCGGTTGGCGGTGATCAGGGAGAACTCGGCGGCGACGAAACCGCCGCAGGCGATGACGAGCAGCAGCCCGGCGCCGAGCGAGAGGAGAGGACCGATCAGGTCCATCGGCGGATCCCCCCGCGGAAAGTCTGTGTGCTCAGGCCCGAAGGCCTTCGACTGTCACTAGGGGCGTCGCTGGCGGCGCTCATGATCTCCTGGTGCTCCTCGGTTCCGCCCCGGCTCTCGGAGTGGAATGAGGGAATGCTACAACCCGCACGGGCGCGGCGGGAGGGATGTGGAGAGCGAGGTTCGACGCGGAGGGGCGGACGTCGCGCTCACCGGTCGTCGGCCGCGGACCGCGTGCGCTCGTCGGCCCGCTGCCGGACGAAGCTCGCGATCGCTCGCAATTCCACCTCATCGACCGCGTGACCGAGCTGAGGGCGATGCACCTCGTCGAGCCGGGTGTGGGCGCTCATGAACTCCCGTACCTGGTCCACGCGCTGCGGATCGAACAAGG
Organism: Brachybacterium sp. GCM10030252; assembly: GCF_042666535.1. Taxonomy (NCBI): domain Bacteria; kingdom Bacillati; phylum Actinomycetota; class Actinomycetes; order Micrococcales; family Dermabacteraceae; genus Brachybacterium; species Brachybacterium sp. GCM10030252. Next base: position 108,610 of record NZ_JBHTDM010000006.1, read on the forward strand.
GGTCCAGGCCGCCGTGGCCCCACAGCGCGGGCGGGCGCACCTCGGCGAGCGCGGCATCCCCCGGCATGGGCGCGGGGAACGGCGCTCCGGAGAGCTGAACGATCCAGTCCAGCGCCCGGGGATCGCGGCGCAGCAGCTGCAGGGCGAGCATTGCGCCCTGGGAGAAACCGATGGCACCGACGACGGGGGCGCTCTGCGCGGAGATCCAGGTCTCGACGGCGGCGGCCGACGTCTGCAGCGATTCCGGGCGCTGAAAGTCGATGCTCGCATCCAGCCAGGCGTAGCCCTGGACGTAGCGGTGGATGCCGCGCAGGGAGGCGTAGGTGAACTGGGGCGCCAGCGACGGGGCGAGACCGGCGAGGTCGTGCTCGTGGCTGCCCAGGCCGTGCAGCAGCAGCACGATCGGGAGGTTCTGCTCGGGCCGCGAGGTGCGCGCCGGCTCAGGAGCGGATGACCACACCACGGCGGAGTCGTCGATGGACTCCGAGATCAGCTCGACCGGAGGGTTCTGCGGCGGGGTGCTCATGCATGCAGGCTAATCACTCGCGCGCTGCGGTCGCGCATGAGGACCGGCTGGAGAGTGGCGTCGGACGGAGAAGGTCCGGAACGGGCGGTACCGGAGCGAGGAGTGCCGAGAGGACGGCACAGGTCTCCGGGCAGGGGCAGACCCGCAGGTTGCGCCTGAGCGCTGGTCGGATGGACGAGGTCCGACCCCTGCGGGTCCGGGCAGCTCGGTGGAATTCGCTGCGGGTCCGTCGATCTGATGTCCCGCCGTGGCGGGTCAGGTCGATGGTCGCCTCAGCGGCGAGCCACCTCACATGTCCGATAAGACTTCATTCTTCGGACCACCTCCTTTCCTGTGTCCACTCAACGTACGACCGCCTCCCTCAGGCACGCAACGGATTATTCGCAGCGCGAAGTCCCTGCGCCGCGGACCGTCCGAGCCGCGAGTTCTCGGAGGCCGAGGCCCGCGCAGTCCGCCACGATCTGCGCAGCTTCGGCACCTCCGTGAGCCCGGGATCCGCGACCTTGTGGGAATGCCGGATGGTTACCAACAGGTTCACGGATGTCGCGCAGGCCCTCGAGGTCTCGCGCCGCGTCGCCTCGCGTCTGCTACGGCATGTCGGTGGTGTGACCGCTGTGCGACCGGGCGCTCGGGGGCGGGAACGATACGCGATCGTCGTGCTCGGGGCCGGGAACGGCGGGCGGGCACGGTACGCCATCGTCGCGCTCGGGGGCGGTCGGTGGCATCGGCGGCTGGAGCGGGTCCTGGGCAGCAGAGACGGGGCGCACCCGGATGGATGCGCCCCGTCTCCGTTCAGGTGTGCTCGCCGATCACGCGAGCGGTGGTGGCCTCAGACCTGCGGGCCGGGCTGCGGCGGAACGCTGGTCCCTGCCGGGCCCGTCCCTGCCGGACCACCCTGGCTGGGTCCACCCTGGCCGGGTCCACCCTGGCCCGGTCCGCCCTGGCCCGGCGCGGAGGAGCCGGCACCGGCGGTGGGCGGGTTCTGCTCGAGCTTCTCGAGCTGACGAGCGGCGGCGTCGCGGCCGCCGAGGCCGAAGGCGAGCACCGCGGCAGCGGCGGCGCCGATCACCAGGGCACCGAAGGCCATCTCGATGATCGAGTCGGCCACGCCCATGGACTGCAGGCCCATGGCGGTGAACAGGATGATGATCGCCCACTTCACGATGGTCGCGGCCGTGCCCGAGAGCAGCTTCGCCACGATCGTGGCGATGAAGAAGCCGGCGGCGATGATCGCGGCCCCGAACAGGACGCTGCCGCCGAGCTCGAGGATCTCGCTGAGCAGGGCGGTGATCTGCGGGAAGCCCAGCACCTGGGCACCCATCACGGCGAAGAACAGCACCACGGCGATCTCGATGATGCGCAGCACCGTCGGGGTCGCGGAGGTTCCGGGCGAGAGGACCTCGTGCTTCTGCAGCCAGCCGTCGATGCCCGATCCTTCGAGGATCGGACGGAACAGGCCGGTCGCGAAGCGGGCGATGAGCACGCCGATTCCCACCAGCGCAGCCGCGGCGATGATGTTCGGGATCGCCGTGAAGACGTCGCTGAGCATCTGCGAGGCCGGATCGGAGATCGAGGCGATCCCGAGGATCTGCAGCGCGGCGATCGACACCACGATCATGATCAGGGCGAACACCACCGAGGCGATGATCTCGGGAACGTTGGCGCCCGAGCTGGCCTGCTGTCCCGGCCGGCCCTGCTGCGGCGGCTGTCCCTGCTGCGGCGGCTGTCCCGGCTGGCCTGCCTGCGCAGCGGCGCCCTGGGGCGCGCCCTGCGCCCGGGCCGCGGAGCCGTCGGCGGAGGTGATGCCACCGGTCGCCTTCTGGAAGCCCGCCTGGGCGGTGCCCAGCAGCTTGCCGAAATCCACGGTGCTCAGTGCCGTCACGATGAGCGCGCGCACGATCTTGGCGATCGTCAGGCCGATGATGAAGACGAAGACCGCGCCGATGATGTTGGGGATGAAGCTGAGGCCCTGCTCCAGCATCGCCGTCACCGGCGAGAGGACCTGGGAGAGCTGGAAGATGCCGAGGATGATGATCAGGCCCAGCAGCCACACGATCATCGAGGCGATCGTGCCCAGGGAATTGCCCAGGCCCTCGCCGTTGACACCGGGCCTCCGCAGGGCGGGGATCCTCTGGGTCAGTTTCGCGACGCCGGCCTTGGCCAGCATGGCCAAGATCGCGGTGACGACCAGGATGACGACGGCGGCAAGGATCTTCAGTCCCAGCCCCGCTCAATCGACGGACGATAAGAAATCCACGGTGTCCTCCGGGAATCGGGAAGCAGTTGTGCACATCGACCGCGACCGGCGAGCGGGTCACCGGTCCCGAATCGATCGAAGAATCCTCACGGGCTCTTCACAGGTAGCATGGGGCATCCTGAGAGGTTCGTCCATCATCGCAGGTCACGACGGTCCCTGCGTGTCGTCCGTCACACCGGGCGTTCAGGCTCCCGGGTCGGTGAACTCCTGATTGAACTCTGTGGTGTCGGGGTCGGCTGCCACCGTGTCGGCGTCGGAGCCGGCCAGCTGACTGGTCTCGTCGGGCCCGTCACCGTCGGTGACCATCTCGTCGCCCTCGCGGTTGCCCTGCTCGGCCGCCGCGTACTCCTCGAGCCCGCGGTCCTGTGTGGCGTCGTAGCGGAAGCCGTCCGTGTTGCGTGAATCTCCGCCCTCGGCGGCGACCCGGTCGGTCTCCAGGGCGTCGTCGATGCTGGGCTCGCCGGGCGCCTCGTCGCCCGCCCGGGCGTATTCGTCCTGGCTCGTCTCGACGGTCTCCTCGAGCTCGAGGTCCTCGTCCGGGTCCACAGCGATGTTCTCGGCCGTCTCCTGCGCCGGGTCCAGGGCAGCGTCCTCCGCCGCGTCCTGGGCGGGGTCGACGGGGGCATCGTCCTCGGCCGGGTCCGCCTCGGGTTCCAGAGCGGGATCCTGGGTCGGCCCCAGCGCCGGGTCCTGCTCGGGGTCGACGGCGGGGTCGGGGTCCGGGGCGGTGGCCGGATCCTGCGTCGGGTCGGGGGTGAAGTCACCGGTCTGGGTCATGGGATGCCTCCTGGGCTGTCAGGGCTGACGGGGCCACGATGCTGGGCGGAGCGAGCCGGCCGACCTCGACGGAGCGAGCCGGCCGGACTCGATGGGGCGACAGGCTACGTCGAGGCCGCCCGGGAGTGCACCCGAGCGGCCTCGGTCAGGCGGGGCGGACGAGCGGACCGCGCGGTCATGCAGACTCGCGGCCTTCGCGGCCCGCGGCTCAGCTGAGCGCGTCGACGATGGCCTTGTTGAACGCGTCCAGGTCATCCGGCGTGCGGGAGGTGATCAGCCGGAAGCCCTTGGACTCATCGACCACGACCTCCTGGTCGCTCCAGTTGCCGCCGGCGTTGACCAGGTCGGTGCGGATGGTCGGGACCGAGGTGACGTCACGGCCCTCGACCAGGCCGGTGTCCACCAGCAGCCAGGGGGCGTGGCAGATCGCGGCGACGGGCTTGCCGTCGGAGGCGAACGAGCGCACCAGGGACTGCGCGGTCTCGTCGGTGCGCACGGTGTCGCCGTTGATCGTGCCGCCGGGCAGCACGATCGCGTCGAAGTCGGAGGCGTTGACGGAGTCCGTGGTGGCGTCGACGGGGACCTCCGGGCCGAATTCCTTGTCGGCCTTCATGGTGGTCACGGCGCCCTGCTTCGGCGCGGCCACGGTCACCTCGGCGCCGGCCTCCCGCAGAGCATCCAGCGGGCGCTGGAGCTCGTCGGCCTCGGTACCGAAGTTGCTGGTCAGGATAAGGACCTTACGGCCGTTCAGGGCAGTGCTCATGGTGCTGTCCTTCCCTCGTGCTTCCCGAAATGTCGCGGCGGCGAGGGCCCGGCAACCGGCTCCCTGCGGAGTGCTGCGGCGCCGGGTCCGCCTCGGGATCGACCGTAGCAAAATGCCCCTCCAGCGCCCCGACCGATCGGACGAGCGTGAGGCGCCGCCACGACGGGATGCCGCAGCGCTCAGCCTCTCCGTGCTCTGAGGTCCCCCGGCCCTGAGGTGGTCTCAGGTACGCCAGCCCTGAACTGCGGCCCCGGAGCCCGCGACCTCAGGTTCCGCAGAAGGTCATGAAATCCGCGCCGCCGTCGCCGGGGCCTTCCAGCTCCTCGAGGCCCGCGCGACGATCAAAGGGCCGACGGACGGCCTCCAGCAGGGTCCGCACCGGGTCGAGGTCACCCAGGTGCGCGGCACGCAGCGCCGAGTCCAGATGCACGTTGCGGGGGATGTAGACGGGGTTGTGCTGTTCCATCGCCGCGCGGGCGGCATCGGCCGCCTCCCCGTTGCCACGCAGCTCCAGCAGGCGCCGGTGCCAGTCCTCGAAGGGCGCCCGGTCCTGGAACAGCTCCGCCGCGCGGCCGTCGGTGAGTGCGCGGAAGAAGCCGGTGTGGTCCACGTGCTGCTGCTCGAGCAGCGTGAACAGGTCCGCACCGAGGGCACGGACCACATCGGGCGGGGCCGCAGCCGGGATGCCGAGCTTGGCAGCGAGGCCGCGGGCGTAGGCGTCGAGGTAGTGGGGCTCGAACCGCTCGAGCACGGCGGTGGCGGCCTCGACCGCGGCGTTCGGGTTCTCCGGATCGATGAGCGGGACCAGGGTCTCGGCGAAGCGAGAGAGGTTCCACAGGGCGATGCCGGGCTGATTGGCGTAGGCGTACCGGCCGCCCCGGTCGATCGAGCTGAACACGGCGCCGCGGCGATGCTCGTCGAGGAAGGCGCAGGGGCCGTAGTCGATGCCCTCGCCGGACAGCGCCATGTTGTCGGTGTTCATCACGCCGTGGACGAAGCCGGTCAGCATCCATTGCGCGACCAGCTCGGCCTGGGCCCCTGCCACGTGCTCGAGGAGGGCGAGCACCGGGTTCTCGGCGTCGCGGGCGGCAGGGTGGTGGCGATCGATGCTGTGCTCGGCGAGCGCCCGGCGCACGTCGAGGTCGTGGTGCCAGGTGGCGAACTCGAACGTGCCCACGCGCAGATGGCTCGCGGCCACGCGCACCAGCATCGCCCCCGGCTCGGGGGTGACGCCCTGGCGGGGCGCGATGGACTCTCCGGTGGTGAGCACGGCGAGCGCGCGCGTCGTGGGAAGGCCCAGGGCGTGGAGGGATTCGCCGACGACGGCCTCGCGGAGCATCGGGCCGAGCGGGGCCTTGCCGTCCCCGGCGCGCGCGAAGGGCGTGGGTCCGGAGCCCTTGAGATGGAGGTCCCGGCGCCTGCCCGAAGCATCGAGGACGTCGCCGAGCAGCACGGCGCGGCCGTCTCCCAGCTGCGGGTTCGGGGAGCCGAACTGATGACCGGCGTAGGCCTGGGCGGTGGTGAAGGGATGCTCGGGAGCCGGCGCACCGGCGGGCAGGGGCCTTCCGGCCTCATCGAGCTGCCCGGTCAGCAGCCCGATCCCCGCCTCGCCGCGCAGCCAGGCCGGGTCATAGCCGAGGTCTGCGGCGAGGTCCTCGTTCACCCAGGCGATCTCCGGTGACGGCGGCGTCTGCGCCTGCCACGGGACCGACAGGGCGGGCACCGCGGCGGCATAGGCCTGGTGCAGCTGCGGGCCGCGGGGCTGCACGGGCTCCGTGCTCTCCATACCATCGCCTCCTCCCGGTCGACGTCCCCGGCCACGCTACCGCTCCCACCCCCGGCCTTGACAGGAGGGTGATCGAGCGGCGAGGCTTGCCGAACCATTCTGAAACCCGGTTTCACAAGCCTCGCCGGGCCCTCGTCGCAGCCCCGCCCTCGCCGGCGTCGGACCGCGGACGGGTCGGATCACCGAAGGGACGCCGCATGGCACATGCCGACCGCGCCGCGCTCGCGGTGCGCCAGGCCAATTCGCGCGAGTGCCTGCTCGCCCTGCGCGAGGCCGCCGCCCCGCTCGCGCTGGCCGAGATCGCCTCCCGCACGGGCCTGTCCCGCCCCACGGTCGCCAGCGTCCTGCAGGAGCTCGAGGGCGCCGGGTCCGTGCAGCCGGCTGCCCCGGCCGAGCCCGGTCAGCCCGGCCGGCCCGCGCGCCGCTATGCCTTCCGGCCGGCCGCCGCGACCGCCGCCGCGGTCGACATCGGCTCGCACTCGGTCCGCTGCCTGCTGGCAGACGCCTCCGGTCAGATCCTCATGGAGCGCACGGTGGCCGCCGAGGACGGCTCGCGCCTGCCGGCCGCGGTCGAGGCGATCCGTTCCACCGGCCACCGCCCCAGCTCGGTCGCGGTCGCCGTCCCCGGCATCCTCGCCGCCGACGGCCGCCTCGCGCAGAGCCTCGCCCTGCCCGACCTCGTCGGCATCGACGTCGCCGACGAGCTCGAACAGCAGCTGGAGTGCCCGGTGGTGGTCGAGAACGACATCAAGCTCGCCGCGTATGCGGAACGGCATCTCGGCCCGCCGGCGGACAGCATCGCCTTCGTCCAGATCGGGCATCGCATCTCGGTGGCGCTGATCGTCGAGGGAGTGATCCTCCAGGGCAGCCATCGGCTGGCCGGTGAACTCGGCATCCAGCGCGGCATGCGCTGGACCGAGAGCTCCCGCCGCGGCCGGCTGACCTGGTCGACCGGTGAGGACGCCCGGCCCCTGTTCGAGCGCGCCGCGGCGGGAGATGCCGCCGCGGAGCAGGAGATCGACGCCTTCTGCGCCGAGATCGCCCCTCGACTGGTGACCGTTCTGCTCTCGATCGACCCCGAGCTGGTCGTCGTCGGCGGCGGCGTCTCCCGTGCCGGAGACACGCTGCTCGACCCCCTCCGCCGCCACATCCACCACCTGCTCATGGCGCCGGAGCGGCCCGACGTGGTCGCCGCGCGCCTGACCACCGACGGCTCCCTGGTCGGAGCGCTCGGGCGGGCCTTCGAGCACGGCTCGACGCGCCTGGTGGGGGTGCCCGACGTGCCGCCCCCGTGGACCCGCTTCCTCGCCCCAGCTCCTGACACAGCTCCCGCCCCTGCCCCTGCCCCTGCCTCTGCCCCTGCCACTGCCCCGACAGAAGGATGACTCCGTGACCTCCGATCTCACCCTCGGCTTCAGCTCCTACAGCTTCCACGCGAAGCTCAGCACCGGGGAGATGACCCTGCCCCAGGTGATCGACTGGGTCGCCGCGAGCGAGGGCGAGCACCTGGAGCTGGCCGCGCTCAGCGACGCCGCAGACTCCCCCATCCCGAGCATCGGGTACGACGGCGCCGCCGTGGATCGGATCCGCACCACCGCGGACGGCGCGGGCGTGACGCTGTCCACCCTGGCGATCGGCGCCGACTTCGTCACCGAGGATCCGGCCGAGCTCGCCACCCGCGTCGCCCGGGTGAAGGCCTACGTCGACCTCGCCGACCGTCTCGGCATCCGCCAGCTGCGCCACGACGTCGCCCCGCACGCCCCGGTTCCGGGCGACGACACGCCCGTCTTCGAGCGGGCTCTCCACTCGATCGTGGCCGCGAGCAAGGAGATCGCGCAGTACGCCGCGGCCAAGGGCATCACCACCAGCCTCGAGAACCACGGCTTCTTCGTGCAGGCCGCCGACCGGGTGCGCCGGATCATCCACGCCGTCGACGAGCCCAACTTCCGCACCACGCTGGATGTGGGCAACTTCGTGTGCGTCGACGAGGCTCCCGAGGTCTCCGTCGCCCAGAACCTGCCCTACGCGATGGTCGTCCACTTCAAGGACTTCTACATCCGCCCGACCGATGCCGATCCCGGCGAGGGCTGGTTCCGCAGCCGCGGCGGCAAGCACCTGCGCGGAGCCGTCGTCGGCAACGGCGACCTCGACCTGCCCGCCATCGCGCGCGCCATCAAGGACTCCGACTACAGCGGCTACGCCTCGATCGAGTTCGAGGGCTGGGAGGACTGCCTGCTCGGCGCCTCGCGCGGGCTCGCCAATGCCCGTCGGCTGCTCGAGAACGCCTGACCTCCTCCCACCCCGCACCACTCATCGGCCCCGGCCAGAAGGACCACCCCACCATGACGAAGTTCCGCATCGGCGTGATCGGCGCCGGCAGCATCGCCCGCTTCCATCTCGACGCGTACGCCGCGAACCCGGACGTCGAACTGATCGCGATCAGCGACGTGAACCTCGAACGCGCTCGCTCCGTCGCCGACCGCTACGGCGCCCCGCGCGCCTACGCCGACCCTCACGAGCTGCTGGCCGACGCCGAGATCGACGGCGTGAGCATCTGCACCTGGAACAACTCCCACGCCACCTGGGCCATCGCCGCGATCGAAGCCGGCAAGCACGTGCTGGTGGAGAAGCCCATCGCCCGCACCCTCGCCGAGGCACTGGAGATCCAGAAGGCCGTCGAGGCCTCCGACCGCGTGGTGCAGGTGGGCTTCGTGCGTCGCCACTCCCCCAACTGCCAGGTGCTGAAGTCCTTCATCGACGCCGGCGAACTGGGCGAGATCTACTACGCCAAGGCCAGCTGCATCCGCCGCATGGGCAACCCGGGCGGCTGGTTCGCGGACAAGGAGATCGCCGGCGGCGGCCCGCTGCTGGACATCGGCATCCACGTGCTGGACCTGTGCTGGTACCTCATGGGCAGCCCCAAGGCGGTCTCCGTCAGCGGCAACACCTACGACCACCTGGGCAACCGGGCCAACATCACCACGATGCCGCGCTACCAGGTCTCCGACTACGACCCGACGAAGAACAGCGTCGAGGACATGGCCAACGCCGTGATCCGCTTCGAGAACGGCTCCTCGCTGCTGCTGGACTGCTCCTACTCGCTGCACGCCACCAAAGACTCCCTGGACGTGTCCGTCTACGGCGACAAGGGCGGCGCCGATCTGGAGCCGGATCTGCACATCGCCACCGAGATGCACGACTCGGTGGTCAACATCGCCCCGCAGATCTCCTCGGGCACGTTCGAGATGGGCCCGGGCTTCGCCCACGAGATCGCGAACTTCGTCGATGCCGGCCTGGGCCGCGCCGAGAGCGTCGCCCCCGCGTGGCACGGCGTGGAGATCGTGCGGATCCTGGAGGCGATCTACGAGTCCGCGCAGTCCGGCCGGGAGGTCTCGCTGGTCTGAGCCGGATCCTGTGAGCGGACCTGCTCCCGGCCGTTGACAATGTGACCTGCGACACGGAACCTGAGGTGGTGCGGCTCGTCCCCGACGTGACGGAGCGTCGGGAGGCCGCCCACCGGCAAGGAGGCCGTTCATGTCCACCAATCGCGCTGTCGCCTACCAGGGTCCCGGCAAGGTCGAGGTCATCGACACCGAGTACCCCACCTTCGAGCTGAAGGACGGGCCCGGGGTCAACCCCGACAACGTCGGCCGCCAGCTCCCCCACGCGGCGATCCTCAAGGTCGTCACCACCAATATCTGCGGCTCCGATCAGCACATGGTCCGCGGCCGGACCACCGCCCCCGAAGGCCTGGTGCTGGGCCACGAGATCACCGGTGAGGTCGTCGAGACCGGGCCCGGCGTGGAGTTCATCCAGAAGGGCGACCTGGTCTCGGTCCCCTTCAACATCTCCTGCGGGCGCTGCGTGATGTGCAAGACCCAGCGCACCGAGATCTGCCTGAACGTCAATCCCGACCGGCCCGGCAGCGCCTACGGGTATGTCGACATGGGCGGCTGGGTCGGCGGCCAGGCGGAGTACGCACTGGTTCCCTATGCCGACTGGAACCTGCTGAGGTTCCCCGACAAGGACCAGGCGATGGAGAAGATCCTCGACCTGACGATGCTCTCGGACATCTTCCCCACCGGATACCACGGTGCCGTCACCGCCGGCGTCGGCCCGGGTTCGAGCGTGTACATCGCCGGCGCGGGCCCCGTCGGCACCGCAGCGGCCGTCGGTGCCCAGCTGCTCGGGGCGGCGGTCGTGATCGTCGCCGACATGAATGCGGAGCGACTGGCCAATGCCGCCTCGTTCGGCTGCGAGACCATCGACGTCTCCTCCGAGGATCCGCGCGAGGGGATCGCCCGCATCCTCGGCCGGGAGGAGGTCGATGCGGGCGTGGACGCCGTGGGATTCGAGGCCCGCGGCCACGGCAAGGACGCCGGCGAGGCCCCGGCGACCGTGCTGAACACACTGATGAACGTGACTCGTGCCGGTGGCAGGCTCGGCATCCCGGGTCTGTATGTCACGGGCGACCCCGGCGGCGTGGACGAGGCGGCCCAGGAGGGCTCGCTCTCGCTGCGGCTCGGGCTCGGCTGGGCCAAGGCGCTGTCCTTCACCACCGGCCAGTGCCCGGTGATGAAGTACCACCGTCAGCTCATGGAGGCGATCCTGCACGAGAAGGTGACGATCGCCGACGCCGTCAAGGCCACCGCGATCTCACTGGACGACGCCCCCAAGGGGTACGCCGACTTCGACGCGGGCGCGGCCCGGAAGTACGTCATCGATCCGCACGGGGTCACCGGGAAGGTCGAGTCGATCTGAGGAGTCGTGGGGAAGAACGTCGAGCTGACGTGGGCGGATCGGACTGAAGCGTCGAAAGAGGTTCACCCGCAGTCCACTCGGCGGGGCGACCACGCTCGCTAGCCTCTCGCCATGCCCTCCCCCGAGTCGTACGACGCCCCGCTGCCCTCGTCCCCCGCGTCCTCGTCGGCCCCGTCGTCGAGCGGCCGGTCCTCGCTGGCTCCGTCCTCGCTGCCTCGGTCCTCACGCGCCCGCTCCTCGGCCGTCACGGCGAGGCCGCTCGGCCGCCGCACGGTGCTCGGCGCCGCCGCGGTGTCCGCCGGCGCGGCCGGCCTGGCCTCCGCGGGCCTGACCACGGTCCGAGCCGACGCGGCGGGCCCCGCGCTGCCCGCGACCGGGGCGGGGGCGGAGGGACCGGCCGACGGGGAGTCGCAGGTGTTCGCCGCCTTCCTCACCGACGTGCACATCGACTCGATCCCCCAGCAGCAGGAGGAGCACCTGCGCCTCGTGCTCGAGGACATCCGTGCCTCCGGCGCCCCGCTGCTGCTGCACGGGGGCGACCTCACCGAGTTCGGATCGAGCGGCGAGTACGAGACCTACCAGGACCTCCTGGGCCCTGACGCCGCCGAGATCACGCAGCACGTCGCGGGCAACCACGAGCTGCGCTGGGACCCGTCGGCCGGTCAGGAGTACCGCCGGCGGTTCCACGAGGGCTCACGCTCCTTCGATCATCTCGGCGTGCACGTGATCATGCTCGAGGCGGGCGCGCCCCTGCAGGAGGAGGCCCACGTCGATCCCGCCGCCCTGGCGTGGCTGCGCGAGGACCTGCAGGCCGCCGGCACGATGCCCAGCATCCTGGTGATGCACTGGCCGCCGGGGGCCGACGACCACTACGTGCGGGCCGGCGATCAGCTGCTCTCGGTGCTCGCCGAGCACCCGGTGCGCCTGGTCCTGGCCGGGCACGTCCACCGCGAGGCCACGGTCACCGACAACGGGACGGTGCTGATCACCGGCCGTGCCATCAAGAACGAGCCCGTCCACTACCTGCTCACGCTGCGCGGCGGTCCCGAGCCGGAGGCGCGCGAGATGCTCGTCGAGGCGATCACCCAGCCGGCTCCCGGGGCGGAGGGGGATCGCACCGTGGAGGAGATCGCGTCCATCCCGCTCCACCTCGGCACCGCCCGTGAGTCCGACGCCTTCCTGCAGGACGTCTCGGTGCATGTCTCCGGCGACACCGCACAGGTCACCGCGCGCCTCGGAGCCCCGCACTCGCTCACCGCGGCGCGAGCACAGCTGCGCGACCAGTCCGTGTACGGCTCGGTCGCCGAAGGCACCTGGAGCGAGCTCGAGCTGCGCGGCCGGCGCGTGCGCGGCGAACTCGACCTCTCGCAGACCCTGCCGGGCCGCTGCACGATGCGGGTGCGCGGTGTGGACGAGGCCGGTGGGCTGTGGGAGGCCTCCGCACCCTTCTCCGTGGAGGGCGGGTCGGTCACCGAGGTGGACGCCCTGGAGCTGGACGGTGCCGTCAGCGGCGCGATCCTGCCGGTGGGCGAGGACTCTGCGCTGGTCGCGACCGGCTCCGGCACCGTCGCTCGTCTGTCTCTGGACCGCTCGCGCCTGAGCACTGACTGGTCTGTCGGCGTCGGCGGGGTCCACCGCGGCATGGCGCTGTCGGCCGACGGGTCCGTCCTGCACGTGCCCAGCGCGGACCATCACCTGTACGCGCTCTCGGTCACCGACGGCACGGAGCTCTGGCGCGCCGACCTGGGCCTCCCCGTGGTCTCCACCCCGCTGGCCACCGCGGTCGACGGCGCTGCGGCGGTGTTCGTCAGCGCCGGTGACCGGCTCGCCCGCCTGGCGGCGGACGGGAGCACGGTGTGGTCGACCGCGATCCCTCAGCAGTCCAGCGGCCGCCCCGCACTGGTCGGTGACCGCCTCGTGCTCGGCGCTGGCGACGGCACTGCCCGCTGCTACAGCGCCCGGACCGGCGCGGAGATCTGGAGCGCGGAGCTGACCACCCGCACCACCCCGTATCAGCGCCTCCTCTACGGCCCGTGGAACTGCACGGTGCTGGCCGTGGACGAGAGCACCGTCGTGCTCGGGACCGTGACCGACCTGTTCGCGCTCGACGCGGCCACGGGCGAGCAGCGGTGGCGCACGGCCGCCGGTGCCATGTACTCGGCCCCGCAGCTGCTGGAGGACGGACGCATCCTCGCCGTCCAGGAACGCAAGGAACCGTTGTTGATCGACGCGGCCGACGGAGCGGCGACGCCGCTGGATCGGGCGCTGCAGATCTCGCTGGACGCCGATCCGATCCCGGGCCCGTCGGCGGGCACGTGGCTGCAGGTCAGCTTCAGCGCCGTGCTCTCGCTCCTGGACACCGCGGCCGGTACGGTGACGCCGCTGCGCCAGGTGGGCCCCGACCGGGTCCTGGCCGCCCCCGCACTGCTGGAGGGCCATGGAGTCGTGCTGGTCGGGGACCAGGCAGGCGTCGTGCGGGCGCTCGATGTCCTCGACGTCTCGGCCGTGTGAGCGGCGCGCCCTGAGGCGCCGCCGAGCGCGTAGGGTCACCGTATGAGCGAACGCAGCACCTATCTCCTCGTGGACGGCGAGAACATCGATGCGACCCTCGGTGTCTCCGTCCTGGGGCGTCGCCCCCAGCCCGAGGAGCGGCCGCGGTGGAACAAGCTGCTCCACCACGCCGAGGTCACCTGGGACCAGCCCGCCAAGGGCCTGTTCTTCCTCGCCGTCGGCGACAGCCTGCCCTCGGGGTTCGTCCAGGCGCTGATCGCGCTGGGATACAAGGCGGTTCCGCTGCGCGGGGACGGCAAGGTCGTCGACATCGCGATCCAGCGCACCGCCGAGGCGCTCCAGGACCGTCCGGCCGACGTCATGCTGGTCAGCCACGACAACGACTTCACCCCGCAGATGGAGAACCTGGCCGCGACGCCGGATCGCCGCACGGCGATCATCGGTTTCGGCGAGTTCATGGCCACCGGCCTGCGGGAGATCCCCGGCATCGAGTTCCACGACCTCGAGTACGACGTCGGCGCGTTCACCAGCCGCCTGCCCCGCGTGCGGATCATCGACATCGACGAGTTCGATCCGCTCGAGTTCATCTGAGCCCGGGCCCGGTACCACCGGGTGCTCTCAGCCGGCTCCGTCCAGTCGAGCGAACTGGTCCGTGGACAGGGGCAGGCCGACGCCCTCCAGCGCCGCCTCGAGCTGTTCCAGCCGACTGCCGCCCAGGATCGGCCGGATGCCGCGGTGGACGAGCCAGGCCAGCACGACCTGCCCACGGCTGGCTCCTGCGTCGGCGGCCACCTCGTCCAGCGCGGCGAGGCGCCGTGCGCTGCCGAGATGCTCGTAGGCCTCCGGGATCGGTTTCGCCGGATTGTCGTATGCCCCGCCGAGCAGCGTGGTGTACCCCCAGACCTCCATCCGGTGCTCGGCGGCGATGTCCATCTGCTCCTCCCCGAGCACACCGAAGGGGTGGATGTTCCCCTCCGGCAGGAGACCCGGGCGGGGTCGGAGATAGCTCGCGTGCAGCTGCAGCGCGTCGACAGGTTTCATGCCCTGGGCGAGCGCTCGCGCCCGGGCACGCTCGACCCGCCAGGCGGGGTGGTTGGAGGCGCCGACGCGACGGACCGACCCGTCGGCCATCAGCTCGCCGAGCGCGTCGACGCTCTCCTCGAGGGGGACGGAGCGGTCCTCCTGGTGCAGCCACAGCAGGTCGACGTGGTCGACCCCGAGACGCTCGAGGCTGCCGGCGAACGCGTCATGGATCGCGCGTCGGCTCAGCCCGGCACGGTGCCGCGGCCAGGAGCCTGCCCACAGCGGTTCGGCGCCGACCTTGGTCGACAAGCGCACGCGTTCGCGCACGCCGGGCCGCGCGGCCAGCCAGCGGCCGAGAACGTGCTCGCTCGCGCCGCCGCGTCCGTCCGGCGAGTCCCAGAAGGCGTAGCAGTCCGCCGTGTCGATCCATTCGCCGCCCTGCTCGACGAACCGGTCCAGCAGGGCGAAGGATTCCTCGTCGCCCACTCGGGTGCCGAAGGCCATGGCTCCGAGCACCAGCGGGGAGACGGGGCGAGCGGAGGGGGTGGGGTGCGTGTGATCGGTTGCAGGGTTCATGGCAGGACCACACACCCTGGAGCGCGCTCCGGGTCAAGGGCTACTGTGTGCGGCATGAGGACGTACTCCACGGCGGAGGCCGCCGAGCGCAGCGGGTTCTCGATCGACACACTGCGCTATTACGAGCGCGAGGGCATCCTCCCTCCCGTCGCGCGCACCCCGGCAGGGCATCGCGCCTATGACGACGGGGATCTCGCCACGCTGGATTTCCTGCACTGCCTGCGCGACTCCGGGATGCCGATCGAGAGGCTGCGCCGTTACGGGGAGCTGTGCCGCGATCCCGCCACCTTTCCCGAGCGGATCGCGCTGCTGCGTGAGCACCAGGCATCGCTCGCGGAGCAGGCCCTGCAGCTTGAGCGGTGGCGCACCCGTCTCGAGGAGAAGCTGCAGTGGTACGAGGAGCAGCCGCAGAGCCACGTCAGCAGCGACGCCGGGAACGACTGACGAGTACGGACCTCAGACGGGCACGCTCACTCCTGCCAGCTGCTCGAGCTGCTCCCAGATCGCATCGGCGAGCTGCGGATCGGGGGCAGCGGTGTGAGCCGCCGGGGTCCCCAGCACCGGGAGGCCGCGAAAGCTCCCCGCAGGCCCGTAGTACTGCCCGCCCGCCGCCTCCGGGTCGGCCAGCGCGCGCACTCCCGACCAGGCCGCCGTGTCCTTCCCCTGTGCCCAGGGGGTGAGCGGGTTGCGCTGGTAGCTCACCGAGGAGTCCCGGATCCCCGCGCGCTCTGGTGTCTTGGCATCGACGCCCACCCCGGGCTTGGTGACGATCGAGGCCACGGGCAGCTCCGCGGCCCGAAGTCGCCGGTCCAGCTCGAAGGCGAACACCTCGGTGAGTGTCTTGGCCTTGGTGTAGGCCGCGATGCCCAGCCGCGGCGCGGTGCGCGGTGCCGAGACATCCATGGGGAACCTCGTGACGAAACCGGTCGAGGCGTGCACGATGCGCGGGAAGCGATCGGCCGAGGCCCCCTGCCGCACCAGCGCAGGCAGCAGACCCGCGACCAGGGCGAGGTTCGCGACCGTGTGCGCGCCGGTCATCAGCGGCAGCCCGTCCTGCGTCGTGGCGCCGGCGGAGAGCTGCATCGGCCCTCCGTTGAGGAAGATCCCGTCCAGGCGCGGCAGCGACGCGAGCTGCTCGGCCCCCTCGGCCACGGATGCCAGGGACGTGAGATCGACGGCGATGGGGTGCGTCACCGCGTGCGGAGCCCGGGCGCGGATCGCCGCCGCGGCCACGTCGAGCTTGGCGCGCGACCGGGAGGCTAATACGACCTCGGCGCCCGCCGCCGCGAGCTGCTCGGCGGCGAAGTAGCCGATGCCGCCGGTCGCCCCGGTGATGGCGTAGGTGCGACCGCTGAGGTCCGGAAGGTGTGTGGGGTACCAGGACATGGGAGCTCCTCGATTCGGATAGTTGATCCGCTTCAGCGTACCCCACAAACGGATGGGCTATCCGCATCGCGTAGGATGCCTGCATGCCTGCACTGCGATCGGATGCCGCGAGGTCACGCGCCAAGATTCTGGAAGCCGCCCGCGGCTGCCCCCTCGACGATCTGCGCCTGAACGAGGTCGCGCGAGCCGCGGGAGTCGGGGTGGGGACGGTCTACCGGCACTTCCCCACCGTCACGGCACTCATCGAGGCGCTCTCGTTCGATGCCCTGGAGCAGACCGTGGACCTGGCCCGTACAGCAGCCGAGGAGCCCGACGCGGGCCGGGGATTCGTACGGTTCCTCCGCGGCGCGGTGCGGACACAGCTCGAGCACGAGGGGCTCCAGCAGATGTGGTTCGCGGACGACGTCTCCACGGAGGCGCGAGCACTGCGCGCGGAGCTCTTCGACCGTGCCGGCGCGCTGCTCGACGCCGCCGTCGCCGCCGGTGCGGTGCGCCCCGACCTCTCGATCGGCCAGGTCCAGCGGCTGGTCTGCGGCGTGGAGCATGCCGTCCGACTCGGGAACGGCCAGGACCAGGATCTCCTGCTCGACATCATGCTCTCCGGGCTGGCACCCCCACGGGACGATCGCCCCGCGCCGTGAGCACCCTGAGACCCACGAGATTCGCCAGATCCGTGGGAGCCGTGAGGGCCGCGAGATCCGTGAGACCCGTGAGGCCCGCGCGCTCCATGAGGTCCGTGAGGCCCGCGAGATCCGCGAGATCCGCGAGATCCGTGAGCCTGTTGGAATCGCGCGCGCTAAGCAACAGGGTCGCGGATCCAGCGATCGGGTCGGGACCCTATGCGGGTGGGGACCGTCCGCCGGTGGGGGCGTCTGCGGATGGGGCCCGTCCACGTGTGGGGGCAGTACATGTGGGGCCGCCCGCGGATGGCCCGCGGGTGCGGCTGCCCCCGGACGCGAAAATCCCCGGCCCACCTGGGTGAACCGGGGAAATTCCTGCGGTGCGCGAGGGGGGACTTGAACCCCCACGCTCTTCCGAGCACACGGACCTGAACCGTGCGCGTCTACCAATTCCGCCACTCGCGCGTGCCTTCGGCACCGGGGATCACTCACCGAGACCGAAGATTGCTCTAGGTTACCCCTCGGGTGCCGCCCCGCTCAAAACGACACGGCGCACAGTAACGAACGCCACGCCGCCGGATCGGACGAGGCACGTGCGACGCGCAGGCCCAGGGAGGCCGACCGAGGCCATCCCGGCCCCGGTCATCCGAAGTGGGACCTCAGCGCATCCGCTCCGCCTCGTCGAAGGCGGCCTCCACGTCGTCCGGGTCGATCCGGCGCCGCGCGATGGCGAAGTAGAGGATGGTCGCCACCAGCACCGCCGGGACGCCGACCAGAGCCGCCACCTGCATGCTGGGCCGCACCGCGACCGTGGCGAACACGGCGCCGAGGCCGATCAGTCCCACCACCGCGGTCGCCGTCCCGCCCGGCATGCGGAACGTCGCCCCGGTGGCCCCCGTGCGGCGGAAGGAGATGTAGCTGGCCAGGATCAGTGACCACACCATCAGCACGGCGAAGACGACCAGGCTCATCATGTAGCCGAACACTCCGCCCACACCGCTGAAGGCGAGGGCCGCGGCGGCGATGATGCCGAGCGAGCTGCACGCGATGCCGACGACGGGCACCCGGCTGCGAGTGATCGCCGCGGCGAACCGGGGCGCGAGCCCGTCGGAGGCCAGGGAGTGCAGCATGCGGGAGCCGGCATAGAGGTTCGCGTTGGCCGCCGATAGTGCGGCGATCAGCACCAGCAGGTTGGTGATGTGGGCGGCGCCGGGGATGCCGATGCGGTCGAAGACCATCACGAACGGGGAGGTGGCGACGTCCTCACCGGTGCCGGCGGCCTGCTGCCAGGGCACGAGCGCGACGACGATGCCGATGCAGAGCACGTAGAAGAACGCCAGGCGCACGATGGTGGTGCGGGCGGCGGTGCGGATCGAGCGGGCAGGATCCTTGGCTTCGGCGGCAGTGATGGACAGCAGCTCGATGCCGCCGAAGGAGAACATCACGACCGAGAGGGCGACCCACACGGCGGCCCAGCCCATCGGGGCGAAGCCGCCGTCGGCCGTGAGCTCGCTGAGCCCCGGGGCCGGCGCGCTCGGCATGCCGACGAACACCAGGATCAGGCCGACCAGGATGAATACCACCACGGCGATGACCTTGATCGAAGACAGGAAGAACTCGACCGTCCCGAACGAGCCGACGCTGGCGAGGTTGATCGCGATGATCACCGCGGCGAACAGCAGGATGCCCGCCCAGACGGGGATCGCCGGGACCCAGTACGCGAGGTAGGCGGCACAGGCGACGAGCTCGGCGCCGGTGACCGAGACCGTGACGATCCAGTACAGCCAGCGCGAGAGGTATCCCCAGAACGGGGAGAGGTAGCGCGCCGCGAGCGTGCCGAAGCCGCCGCGCACGGGATGGAGAGAGGCCATCTCCCCCATGGCCAGCGCGATGGTCGCGGCGATCAGGGAACCGATCGCGAAAGAGATGATCACCGCCGGTCCGGCGATGCCGATCGCCTCGCCGGACCCGAGGAAGAGCCCGGTGCCCAGGGCCGAGCCCATGGCGATCATGGCCATCTGGCCATGGCCGAGGGAACGGGCGAGGTGGCCGTCGGTGGAGGAGGCCGGCGAGGCGCCGTCGGTCGCGGGGCCGGGAGAGGAAGCTGGAGAGGTCACCGCACGAGGGTAGCCAGAATCCGGGGTGACTGCGTGCTCACCGGGCGCGCGGCGTGCTCGAAGCCGCCGGGACGTCCCCGAGGACGATCAGGAAGTGCGGCCGCGATAGGCGTCGATGGCGTCCTTGGCCTCCGCCAGTCCGGCGCCGGTCTGCTCGCGGTACACCTTGATGGCCTGGATGATCTTCCCCTCCGCCACGAGTCGGCGGCACTGCTCGGGGATGCTCGGCCCGGCGGTCTCGCGCAGATGCAGCCGCTCCGTCTCGCTGAGCCCCGCACGTTCAGCCAGATGGCCGACGAGCCCGTCGAGCTCGCGGACCCGTCGCTCGAGCGACTCGATCCGTGCCTGCTGCTGCTTCGCGCGTCCGAACATGGGACGAATCTATCGCGGTCGCACGACGGGGGTCGCACGACGGGGCCTGCCCGCACAGCGCCCGGAGACGAAGATGCCCCGCACCAGAGCGGTGCGGGGCATCCTCAGCGGTCGACGCGGACGTCGAGCGGGTCGTTCAGGCCTTGGCAGACGCCTTGGCGGCGACGACCTGGATGACGAGGTTCGCGAAGATCTCGTCGTGCAGGCGCACCGTGGCCTTGTGCTCGCCGAGCGAGCGGATCGGGGTCGGGAACTCGACGGTGCGACGGTCGATGTCCTTGTCGAAGGTCTCCTTGACGGCCTCGGCGACCTCCTTGGAGGAGACGGCGCCGAACAGGCGGCCGTTCTCGCCGGCGCGCTCGGCGACGACCAGGGGCTTGGACTCGAGGCTGGCCTTGAGAGCCTGGGCCTCCTCCAGGGTCGCGATCGCGCGCTTGCCGCGGGCGGCACGGATCTGGTCGAGCTGACGCTGACCGCCCTTGGTCCACGGGGTCGCGAGACCGCGGGGCAGGAGGAAGTTACGGGCGTAGCCGTCCCGGACATCGACGATGTCCCCGGCGGCTCCGAGGCCCGTGACCTCGTTGGTGAGGATGAGCTTGGTGGTCATGTTCGTCCCTTCCTCGCTCAGCGGCCGGAGGTCGAGTACGGCAGGATCGCGATCTCGCGGGCGTTCTTCACGGCCTTCGCGATCTTGCGCTGTTCCTGGACGGAGACGCCGGTCACCCGACGGGCGCGGATCTTTCCGCGGTCGGAGATGAACTTGCGCAGCAGCGCGGCGTCCTTGTAATCGACGGTCTCGAGACCGGCGGTCTTCAGGGGGTTCTGCTTCTTCTTCGGCTTGCGAAGAACAGGCTTGGCCATCGTGGTGCTCCTTCTTTCCTGAGGGGAGCCCGGGCATCGACCCGGGATGGAATGGATTCGGTGTGAACGCTGGTCGGCACGAGCCGCAGCACCTGGGTGTAGCGCCCGTCGTCCCGATCAGAAGGGCGGGTCGTCGTACCCGCCCTGGTTGCCGCCGGCCCACGGGTCGGCGTCGGGGGCGCCCTGCGGCGCGTTGCTGTAACCGCCCTGGCCACCCTGGCCGCCGTAGCCGCCGCCCTGCGGGGCACCGCCCTGGGGGGCGCCACCGCCGAAGCCGCCGCGGCCACCACCGCCGCCTCCGCGCTGGACCTTGTTGGCCTTGGCGGTGGCGTAGCGCAGCGAGGGGCCGATCTCGTCGACGTCCAGCTCGATGCTCGTGCGGTTGTTGCCCTCACGGTCGGTGAAGGAGCGCTGCTTGAGGCGGCCCTGCGCGATGACGCGGGTGCCCTTCTCCAGCGACTCCGCGACGTTCTCCGCGGCGTCGCGCCAGATGGAGCAGCGCAGGAACAGAGCCTCGCCGTCCTTCCACTCATTCGCCTGACGGTCGAAGGTGCGGGGGGTGGACGCGATGGTGAACGACGCGACCGCGATGCCGGACTGCGTGAAACGCAGCTCGGGATCAGCGGTGAGGTTGCCGATCACCGTGATGACGGTGTCATTCGCCATGGGTGCTCCTCTGCTCCGGGGTCGGTAAGGGTGGTGCGGGGATCAGTGAGCGCAGATCACTTGCCGTCGAGGCGCATCAGCTTGGTGCGCACGACGGACTCGTTGAGGCCGAGGCGGCGATCGAGCTCCTGAGCGGTCTCGGAGCTGGCCGTGAACGACAGGACGATGTAGATGCCCTCGGACTTCTTGTCGATCTCGTAGGCGAACTTGCGCTTGCCCCAGACGTCGACGTTGTCGATGGTGCCGCCCTCGGTCGGGATGACCTGGACGAGCTTCTCGAAGGTTGCGCTGACGGTCCGCTCATCGATGGACGGGTCGAGGATCACGACCATTTCGTACTTACGCATGTTCTGGTACCCACCTCCTGTGGTCTCTGCGGCCACGGTCTCTCCGTGGCAGGAGGGTTCATGCCGCCCGGAGAGGACATCGGCGATGCACTTCACGGACCGGCACAGACTACCCGCACGCGGGGGTGCGGGCCAGGGATGCTGTGGACGTGCGCGGGGGATCACAGGGCGGGCACGCCGCTGTCCGGGAGCCGGCAGGGGGTTGGCGCGGCGTTGGCAGGGGGCTGCCAGGTCGGCGGTCCACCGTCGGCAGGCCGCTGGCTGGCCTCGACACGCCCACCATTTCACCGATACGTGGCGACAGTGACACGTATCGGTGGAACGGCCGGGGCCGCGCCGGGATGCCCCGGCTACCAGGGTCCAGCGCGGCGTCCCGGGCAGGCACCGAGAGCCGAGGCCGGAGGGCCGAGCTCAGGCGGCCGAGCGCTGTCCCACCGGGCGGCGGCGCCGCTCGACCTCGGCGAGGGCCGGGGGCACGTAGGCCTGGTCGAGCACGCCGATGTCGGTGCCGGGCGGGACGATCTCGTCGATCCGGTCCAGGACGTCGTCGCTCAGCACGGTGTCCAGGCCCTCCAGGAGATCGTCGAGATGGGCCATGGTCCGCGCTCCCACCAGTGCGCTGGTCACGCCCGGGTGCGAGATCGCGAAGGCCATCGCCAGGTGCGGCATCGAGAGCCCTGCCTCGGCCGCCAGCGGGGCGAGCTGCTCGACCACGTCCAGACGCGCCTCGTCGGTGAACGCCCTGGGCAGGAACTTCGCGCGGATCACGTCGGTGTCCTGGCCACGTCGCACCCTGCCGGTGAGCATCCCGTGCCCGAGCGGCCCCCAGGTCAGCACACCCATGCCGCACTCCTGCGCCACCGGCAGCACCTCGCGCTCGATGCCGCGGTTGAGGATTGAGTACGGCGGCTGCTCCGTGCGGGGCCGCTCGAGCCCGCGCCGCTCGGCCGTCCAGTGCGCCTGCACCAGGTCCGAGGCAGGCATGGTCGAGGTGCCGAAGGCGCGGATCTTGCCGGCCCGCACCAGGTCGGTCAGCGCCGAGAGGGTCTCCTCGATGTCGGTGGCGGGGTCGGGACGCTGGAGCTGGTAGACGTCGATGTAGTCGGTCTGCAGGCGTCGCAGGGAGTTCTCGACCGCCCGGGTGATCCAGCGCCGGGAGCCGCCCTGCCGGTTCGGCACGCCGGCCGCGGCCCGGTCGGGGAGGCCGAACTTGGTGGTCAGGACGACGTCGTCGCGTCGGCCCTGGAGCGCACGGCCGACGACCTCCTCCGAGTCCGCGTAGGCGTCGGCGGTGTCGATGAGGTTGATGCCGCCGTCCAGCGCCTTGTGGATGATGCGGGCGGACTCCTCGGCGTCGTTGCCCATCTGGGTGGCGAACATGAGGGCTCCCAGCCCATAGGGGCTGACCTGGATGCCTGTCCTGCCGAGAGTGCGGTACTGCATGGTGTCCTCCGAGTGGTGAGGGGTGCGGGTGGCAGGCTCCGGGACGTAGACTGCGCGAAGCGGAAGCCCATTCCGGAACAATACGGAACGCCTTTCCGCTTGGCAAGGGAAGGGCCACACGGGAGGACCAGATGTCGCGATCGACCACGCCCGCCGCGGGAGCGCCGGACGGTGCCGGGCCGCCTCGGCGTCAGCGCTCGGATGCGAAGCGCAGCGCCGCGGCGCTGCTCGATGCCGCCAAGACGGCGTTCGCCCAGAGCGGGGTCGATGTGCCGGCCAAGCAGATCACCGACCTCGCCGGGGTGGGAGTGGGAACCCTCTACCGCCACTATCCGCGCCGGTCGGACCTCATCGTCGCCGTGCTCCAGCATGAGATCGACGAGTGCGTCACCGCGGCCGACGAGTTCAGCAGCGGCGCCGGACCGCGCGCTGCGCTGGTGGCCTGGATCGGTCGTTTCACGGAGTTCGTCGGCACCAAACAGGGGCTGGCCTCAGCGCTGCACTCCGGCGATCCGGCCTACGAGGGACTGCCGGACCAGCTGCTGGAACAGCTGGTCCCGGCGCTCCAGGGCCTGCTGGACCGGGCGGCCGCGGCCGGCGAGGCGCGGGATGACGTCAGCGCCCGCGAGGTGCTGACGGCGATCGCGCTGCTGTCCCAGCCGGTGCCCGGTGGTGCCGACGGCTTCTCCGAGCGGATGGTCGCGATCTTCCTGGACGGGCTCTCGGTGACGGGCTGAGCCCGTTTCTCCCACGAGATCGGCTCCGACGCGCGCATCGATTCCACCGATACGTGGCCGCAGCGACACGGAACGGTGGAACGGCCGAAACCGCCCCGGCATGTCACAGCCGCCAGGGTCCAGACCGCAGCCGCCCCGGCATGTCACAGCCGTCGGCGTCCAGGCCGCGACCGCCCCGGCATGTCACGGCTGCGAGGGGTCCGGCTCGCGGCGGCGCGGGATCACCATCGGGCTCCCGCTCTGGGGGTCGAGCGTGACCTCCGCGCGGAGGGAGAACACGTCGCGGACCAGGTCGGCCCGCAGCACCTGCGCCGGCGGGCCGGTGGCCACGATGCGGCCGGCATCCATCACCACGAGATGGTCGGCGTAGCGCGCGGCCTGGTTCAGGTCGTGCAGGACGCCGACGACGGTGCGGCCCTGCTCCCGCATGTCCTGGCACAGGTGCAGCACGTCGATCTGATGGGAGATGTCCAAGAACGACGTGGGCTCGTCCAGCAGCACGTACTCGGTGTCCTGGGCGAGGATCATCGCGATCCATGCGCGCTGACGCTGGCCGCCCGAGAGCCCGGCGACCGGATGCTCGGCGATGTCCTCGACCCCGGTGGCGGCCATCGCTGCCGCCACCGCCTCCTCGTCCCCGGGCACGCGCTGCCGCAACGGCGAGTGATACGGGTGCCGTCCGCGTGCGACCAGCGCCCGGACCGTGATGCCGTCGGGGACGACGGGGTCCTGCGGGAGCAGGCCGATGCGCCGGGCGACTGCTCTCGAGCGCCACTGCCCGAGCGGCCGGTCATCGAGCCGGACCGTGCCGGCGCGCGGGCGCAGGGTGCGGGCGAGGGCCTTCAGCATCGTCGACTTCCCGCAGCCGTTGGGGCCGATCACCGCCGTGAACACGCCTCGCGGCACCTCGAAGTCGAGCTGCTCGAGGACGGGCTTCGCGCCGTAGGCGATGGTGGCGGCCTCCAGGCGCAGCGAGGATGCGCCATGGGGATCGGTGCGTCCGGCGCTCATGCGTCGGCCCTCCTCCAGGTGGTGATCAGCAGGTAGCCGAGGTAGATCCCGCCCACACCGGCGGTGATGACGCCGACGGGCAGGTTCTCGACGGGGCCGACGTGCTGGACGGTGAAGTCAGCCAGGACGATGATGAGCGCCCCGACCAGCGCGGAGAGGATGAGGTGCGGCCCGGGGGCGCCGGCCAGCCGGCGGGCGATGTGCGGGGCGGCGAGGGCGACGAAGGCGATCGGCCCCGCGACGGCGACGGCCGCGGCGGCCAGCAGCGCCGCCAGGACGATCGCCCAGGTCCGGGTGCGGTGGGCGGAGCCACCGAGGGCGTCGGCCAGCTGGTCGCCGAGGTCCATCATCTGCAGGTCGTGCGAGAGGACGGCCACCGGCGGGATCAGCACCAGCAGAGCCACGGCGATGAACAGGGCCTGGTCGAGGCTGCGGGAGTTCAGGGTTCCCACCAGGTACCCGGCGAGCTGGGAGGACGCATCGCGCAGCGCCACGGCGACCACGTACTGGGTCACGGCGAGCGCCATCGCGTTGACGCCGATGCCGGTGATGATCACCCGCGCCGGAGAGGTGAAGCCCAGCCCCGTGGAGACGTACACCAGGGTGATGGCGACCCCGGCGCCGAGGACCGCGCCGACGGGGGCGGGCACGAGACCGGGTGCCAGCAGCGTGCCCAGCGCCACGCCGGCCCCGGCGCCGCTGCCCAGGCCGATCACGTCGGGGCTGCCCAGCGGGTTGCGGGTGACGGTCTGGAACAGGGCTCCGGCGAGCCCGAACGCGAGGCCCGCGCCGATGCCGACCAGCAGGCGGGGCCCGCGCAGGCGCTCCAGGACGAACATGGCCTTGGTGCCGGCCTCGCCCCGGGCGGCCGCGAGCAGATCCGGCGCGGTCACGCCGAGCGGTCCCCAAGCCAGCGTCGCCAAGCCTCCGGCGAGGATCCCGCTGACCAGCAGCACCCCTACCGCCACGGCTCGGGGCAGCGGCGCGCGGCGCGCGGGTGGGCGAGGCGTCGGGGCACGGCCCGACGGTTCATGGCCCGCCGGTTCATGATCTGTCGGGGCCTGCCCTGTCGGAGCATGGCCCCTCGTGCCCTGGCCTGCAGGCGCACCGCCGATCAGCGCATGGCTCGTCGGGGCGCTGGGAGTCGTCGCGGACGTCGTCGGGCCTTCCATCAGGCGTTCACCGTCCCACGGCGCACGGCCAGCAGCAGGAACGGGGCACCGGCGAAGGCGGTGACCACGCCGACCATCAGCTCGGGGTGGGCGAGGCTGCGCGCGAGGACGTCGGACCCCAGCAGCAGCGCCCCGCCGAGGACGAGGCACAGGGGCAGCTGCCACCGGTGCTCGCTGCCCACCATGGCGCGCACGAGATGGGGCACGGCGAGGCCGACGAAGGCGATCGGTCCGACCGCGGCGGTCGCGGCCGCCGCCAGCAGGGTGGCGGCCAGCAGGGCACCGGCGCGCAGCAGGCTCACGGGGGTGCCCAGGGCGGTGGCGACGTCGTCCCCGAGGGCCAGGGTGTTCAGTCCGGGCACGACCACGATCGCGAGCGCCAGGCCGATCACCAGCGTCGGCGCGACTGCGGCGAGCGTGTCGTAGGAGGCCCCGGCCAGGGACCCGACCACCCAGTACCGGTAGGAGTCGAACACGGCGGGGCGCGTGAGGATCATGGCCTGGATGTAGGCGTACAGCACCGCGGAGATCACCGCGCCGGCGAGGATCAGCGGCACCACCGAGTGAGTGCCGGCCGGGCGGCCCAGCAGGTGGACCACGGCCACGGCGAGCAGGGCGCCGGGCAGCGCGACCCACACCATGGCGGTGCCGCCGGAGAAGCCGAGGAACGCGGTGGCGGTGACCACGGCGGCCGAGGCACCCGAGGTGACGCCGAGCAGTCCGGGCTCGCCGAGGGGATTGCGGGTGACGCCCTGGATGAGCATGCCCGAGGCGGCGAGAGCCGCACCCACCACGGCGCCGAGCACGGTTCGGGGTTCGCGGGCCGCGACCACCTCCCGCATGTAGTCGCTGCCCTCCCCGCGCAGCACCGCCCACACCGCCTCGAGATCGGTCTCCCGCGTCCCGAGGAACAGGCTCGCCACCGCGGCGAGCGCGAGCAGGACGGTGGCCAGCCCGAGGGCGAGCCACGGCGATATGCGCCTGCGCGCGGGCCGATCGGCCGACGGGAGGCTCGCCCCGTCGGCGGGGTCGTCGGCCCGGGGTCGGCGGGTCGCGGATATCCGGCTCACGTGGATGCGGCCCGGCTCAGGCCGAGGCGACCTTGGCGATCGCCTCGTCGATCATCGGGATGTACCGCTCGAGCGCCCAGGGCACCGTCAGCGGCGTGATGATCGAGGAGCCGGTGACGAAGGACTGGTCGGTGGGGGCCACGATCGCGCCGCTGGCGACTGCGGGGATGGAGGCGTAGAGCTCCTGCGCCTCCGTCTCCTTGCGGTTGGCCTCGTCGGAGTAGAAGGTGAAGATGAGGTCGGACCCGGCGAGCTTGTCCGCGTTCTCGAGCCCGATCATGGCCGAGTCCGTGCCGGGCACATCCCATTCGTCGAGCTCCTGGTTGACCGGGTCGACGGTGAGGCCGAGACCGCGGACCATGGCGACACGCTGCTCGTTCTCGTAGAACACCCCGAGGGTGCCGGGCCCGTCGTTGTAGATGAAGGAGAAGGTGTAGTCCGCGTAGCCGGGCTGGGCGGACTCCTCGAAGGTCGCCGTGATCTCGTCGATCAGGCCCGCGGCGGCCTCGTCCTCGCCGAGGGCCTTGCCGATGGTGGTGATCTGCTCCTCCCAGGTGATCACCCAGGGCTGCTCCGCGTAGGCGACGGTGGGGGCGATGTCGGTGAGCACGTCGAACTGCTCCTGGGTGAGCCCGGACCACGGCGCCAGGATCACGTCGGGGCTGAGCTCGAGGATCGCCTCGACGTCGAGTTCGGTGGCGCCGGTGAACTGGGTCGGCAGCTCGCCGCCGGCGTCGGTCACGGCTTCGTGGATCCACGGCAGGTATCCGGTCTCGTCCGCTCCCCACGGGTACTCCTCGACGCCGACGGGGATGATGCCCAGGGCGATCGCGGTCTCGGCGGAGCCCTGGCCCAGGGTCACGATGCGCTCGGGCTTGGCGGTGATCTCCGCGGTTCCCAGGGCGTGCTCGATCGTGACGGGGCTGAAGTCGCCGGCGCCGCCGCCGTCGGAGCCGTTCGAGCCGGATTCCTGCCCGTCGCCGCTGCATGCGGCCAGGGCCAGGGGCGCGGCGAGCGCTCCGGCGATCCAGGAACGACGGGTCGGGCGGGCGGGGACGGGGCTCATGGCTCTCCTGCGTACGAGGACGGGACGGGCCACCGGGGACCTCCCAGCGACTTAGGCAAGCCTAGCCTCACGTAATTGGCGGGGAAACCGGCGTCCACGAGCGATTCAGTGATCTGGACAACAGCGATCCCCGGCGCCCCGACACCGTGCACGACCGAGCGGTCCGGGCATCTGCGCCGGTCATAGCTATCTTTGCGGGATGACCAGCACCGGGAGCAGCTCCAGCACCACAGCCGCCGACCGCACCAGCCTGCGTCGCGCGGTGACCACCACGGGGCTGTTCCTGTTCATCCTCGGAGACGTGCTCGGCGCCGGTGTCTATGTGCTGGCCGGAGAGGTGGCCGCACTGGCCGGCGGAGCGGTCTGGGTGCCGCTGGTCGTCGCACTCCTGATGGCGCTGCTGACCGCCGGCTCGTATGCGGAGCTGGCCACGAAGTATCCGCAGGCCGGCGGTTCCTCCCACTACGCGACCCGGGCGTTCGGTCCGTTCGCCGGCTTCCTGGTGGGCTTCTGCATGCTGGCCGCCGGCGTCGTCTCCGTCGGGGCCCTCTCCCTGGGCTTCGCCGGGGACTATCTCGCGGAGTTCGTCTCCCTGCCGACCTTCCTCGTGGTGATCGTGTTCCTGGCCCTGCTCGCGCTGCTGAACGCCCGCGGCATCTCCGAGTCGCTCGGCGCGAACCGGGTGGCGACGATCATCGAGGTCAGTGGGCTGCTGGCGGTGATCGTGCTGGGCGCGATCGTCGTGGGCCGCGGGGACGGCGACCTGGGGCGGCTCACCGAGCTGGGCACCCCGGAGAACGGGCCGGTCGCCGCGGTGCTGGCCGGCAGCATCCTCGCCTTCTACTCCTACGTCGGCTTCGAGACCAGCGTGAACATCGCCGAGGAGACCAAGGACCCCGCCCGCTCCTACCCGCGCGCACTGTTCGGCGCGCTGATCGTCGCCGGCCTCATCTACGCCCTGGTGGGCGCCGCGGCCGCGGCCGTGGTCCCCACCGCCGAGCTCGCCGACTCCAGCGCTCCGCTGCTGCAGGTGGTCTCCGCCGCCGGCATCATCCCGCCCGTCGTGTTCAGCGTGGTCGCCCTGGTCGCCGTCGCCAACGGCGCGCTGCTGACCGGGATCATGTCCTCCCGCCTGGCCTACGGGATGGCGCGGGACGGGCTGCTGCCGCGGCCCCTAACCCGCGTCCTGCCCCGCCGGCGGACTCCCTGGGTCGCGATCATCGTCACCACCGCACTCTCGCTGCTCCTGGCGCTGACCGGCACCATCGACGTGCTCGCCAGCACCATGGTGCTGCTGCTGCTGGTGGTGTTCGTCGCCGTGAACGCCGCGGTG
Organism: Brachybacterium sp. GCM10030252; assembly: GCF_042666535.1. Taxonomy (NCBI): domain Bacteria; kingdom Bacillati; phylum Actinomycetota; class Actinomycetes; order Micrococcales; family Dermabacteraceae; genus Brachybacterium; species Brachybacterium sp. GCM10030252. Next base: position 137,791 of record NZ_JBHTDM010000006.1, read on the forward strand.
CTGGTGCTGCGCCGTGACCGGGTCGACCAGCGCCATTTCCGCGTGCCGGCGGTGCTGCCCATCGCCGGCCTGCTCTCGTGCGTGCTGCTGATGACGCAGGTAGAGGCCGCCGTGTGGAAGCTCGGGCTGCCGATCCTGGCGGTCGGGGCTCTGCTCGCACTGTTCGCGGCCTGGCGGCGCCGCCGCACGACGACGACCTGAGCGGCGAGACCCGGGAGTCAGCTGACCACCACCGGCGCTCGTGAGCTGACCACCGGTGGGCGGTCATTCGAGGGCGGCCTGCATGTGACGGGCCACCCTCGAATGACGTCCCGTCTTTGGTCAGAGCCCTGGCAGAGAGGGCCCGCCCCGGTGGTCGGGACTCAGACGCCGGCGGGGAACCGCTCCCACACGCGGTGGTTCTCCAGTAGCCGCTGGACCTCGCCGAATACGGTGGTGGCGTCCTCACCGGTGACCAGACCCGGCGCGCCCGGCGTGCAGCGGGCCTCGAGCGCCTCACGGCCGCGGCCCCAGGCGCCGATGGCCTTGGCGTGCCGCCAGCACTCGTCGATCAGCAGGCCCACGCGAGGCTCCACCTCGGTCGCCGGAGCCCCGGCCTTCGGGTCCATGGACGGCTGCGAATCCGGGGCGCTGAGCGGATTGCCGGCCAGCAGCAGGGCGTCGAACTCCACCGAGCGCGCGGTGGCGAAGGTCCTGCCGACGGGCACACCGGCGACCTCGCCGCCGCGCGGCGCGATCACCACGGGCGTCATGGAGGCACCGACGATCGTCTCGTGCAGGTCGAGCAGGCTGTCGTCGGCGTCGGCGGGGTCCACGACGATGCCGATCATGCGGCCCTCGGTGGGCCACTGCCCGCCCAGCTGCGACAGCGGTGAGCTGGCGGTGACCTCGCCGTCGGCCGGGGAGGCGGGAGCGGGCTCGGTCGGCTCCGGGGCCGGCAGGCCGAGCGCCGCCGCGACCCGTGCGCACAGTTCGCTGTCGATGTTCGCCAGGCACTGCAGCTGCCGCTCGCGGATCGTCGGTTCGTAGCACTTGCCGAGCTCGAAGGAGTAGGCGTCGACGATGTGGTCCTGCTCGACGGGGCTCATGCTGCGCCAGAACAGGCGGGCCTGGCTGAAGTGGTCCTCGAAGGATGCCGACAGCTCGCGCTCCTTGACCCCTTCCGGGATCCGCACGGGTACGTCCTCCAGCGCCCCCTCGGCGTGACCGGCCATGAACGGACAGCCGCCGTCCAGGGAGTTCGGCTGGTACGGGGCCACTCCGGCGTGATCGCCCTGCTGCCCGTAGCCGTCCCGCAGCATGTCGTTGACCGGGGCGTGGGCGCGGTTGATCGGGAGCTGCGTGAAGTTCGGCCCTCCCAGGCGCGTCAGCTGCGTGTCGACGTACGAGAACAGGCGCACCTGCAGCAGCGGATCGTCGGTGACGTCGATGCCGGGCACCAGGTGGCCGGGATGGAAGGCGACCTGCTCGGTCTCGGCGAAGTAGTTGCTGGGGTTGCGGTTCAGGGTGAGGCGTCCGATGGGCTGGACGGGGGCGAGCTCCTCGGGCACGATCTTCGTCGGATCGAGCAGGTCGATGCCCTCGAAGGTCTGCACCTCGGTGTCCGGGAACACCTGTATGCCCAGCTCCCACTGCGGGTGCGCTCCGGATTCGATGGCGTCGGCCAGGTCCCGACGGTGGAAGTCCGGATCGGCGCCGCCGAGCAGCTGGGCCTCCTCCCAGGTCAGCGAATGCACCCCCAGCTTCGGCTTCCAGTGGAACTTCACCAGCGACGTCGCGCCTTCGGCGTTGGTGAGGCGGAAGGTGTGGATGCCGAACCCCTCCATCATCCGGTACGAGCGCGGGATGCCGCGGTCACCCATGAACCAGATCGTGTGGTGCTGCGCCTCGGTGTGCAGGGAGACGAAGTCCCAGAAGGTGTCGTGAGCGCTCTGGGCCTGCGGGATCTCCCGATCCGGGTGCGGTTTGACCGCGTGGACGACGTCGGGGAACTTGATGCCGTCCTGGATGAAGAACACCGGGATGTTGTTGGCCACCAGGTCGAACGTGCCCTCGTCGGTGTAGAACTTGGTGGCGAAGCCGCGGGTGTCGCGGGCGGTGTCCATCGAGCCGCGGGATCCGACGACGGTGGAGAACCGTGTGAAGACCTCGGTGGTCTTCCCCTTGGCGAGGAATCCGGCACGGGTGACGGACTCGGCGGTGCCGTAGCCCTCGAACACGCCGTGGGCGGCCGCGCCTCGGGCGTGGACCACGCGCTCGGGGATGCGCTCGTGGTCGAAGTGGGTGATCTTCTCGCGCAGATGATGGTCCTGCAGCAGCACGGGTCCGCGCCGGCCCGCCTTGAGCGAGTGGTCGGTGTCGCGCAGCCTCGCGCCCTGCGACGTGGTCAGGAACTCGCCCTGCTGCGCCCTCGTGGCGGGGTCCGGGCCCGGCTCGGCCCCGGTGGCGGTGCGGGGCTCGACGCCTCGCTGGTCAGGCTTCGGGGGAAGCGGCTCGACCGGTTCCGTGGGCTCCTCGAACGACGGCGGGCGGCTGCTGGGGCGGCCGGGCGGCGGGGTCGGGCTGTTCTTCGTGGGTGCCATGACATGCTCCCTCCACACGGCGGATTTCCGCACGACGGACCGGGACGTGGTGACGCCGCTCACCGTACGGCCGGGACCGGCGGCCGGGAACCCGGGGCTCCCGTGACCACCCGCCCCGCGAATGGACCGACCGGTTCGTCCGGTGATGCCGCGCAGGGCCTCCCGTACCGTGGAGCCTTAACCTGGGGCGTGCCTGCCGGGACCCCACCACCCCAGCGACCAGGGAGCGCCGCATGAACGACCCACGGGATGGACAGGACGAGGGGATCAACGTCCTGATCCTTGCCGACCCCGGCCTGTGCGCCCGCCGGGCGGAGGCCGCCCGCGAGCTGTTCGAGGAGGAGCTGACCGAGGTCTACGGGAACGCAACGGTGACGGTGCAGACCCAGTTCCTGGGCATCAGCGACCACAACACGATCGACTTCGGCTCCGTCGATGCCGTGCGCGAGGACTTCGAACCGATCGACGTGGCCCTGATGCTCACCGAGATGCCGCGCCGCTCGGAGGGCCGCCCGCTGATCGCCGAGCTTCATCCGGAGAAGTCCGCGGCCACCCTGTCCTACCCCACGATCGGGCTGTTCGCCTCCCGGCAGCGACTGGTGAAAGTGCTGATGGCCTGCGTGATGCGGCTGATCGACGACGCGACGGAGGAGGACCGTGACCGCTACGCGGTCACCTGGAACCAGTGGTCCGAGCCCTCGGAAGGTCCTCCTCGGCTGCGCTCGCGAGCTGTCACCGGAGCCGTCCGCACGGTCACGGGCATGGTGGCGACGAACGCGCCCTGGCGCGCCTTCCCGAAGCTCTCCAGCGCGCTGGCCGCCGCCTCGGGCGCCGGCGCCTTCGGCATCTTCTACAACTCCATCTGGACGATGTCCGCGGCCCTGTCGACCGTGCGACTGCTCCTGATCGGTCTGCTCGCGATCATCCTGATGACGGGATGGCTGATCTTCCGCAACAGCCTGTGGGAGAGGCCCTCGACCAAGGACCGCACCATGGTCTTGCTGTACTACAACCTCTCCACCGTGCTGACGATCTTCCTCTGCGTACTCGGCCTGTACCTGTCGCTGGTCGTGCTGATCCTGTGCGCGAGCCTGGTGATCATCAGCCCGGACTTCATGGCGACGATCCTTCAGGAACCGGCGAAGTTCGCACGCTACGTCGACATCGCCTGGCTCAGCGCCGCGATGGGCGTCGTCGCCGGCGGCCTGGGCTCCGGATTCGACGACGAGGCCGACATGCGACAGCTCACGCACAGTCGCCGCGAGCAGCTGCGTCGCCTCTCCCGCGAGGACGAGGAGCACTGACCGGTCCCGACGGAACTGCTCAGGATTCGTGGTCCGGGACGAGACCGAGGACTGCCGACAGCTCAGCGGAGCCCGGGATTCAGGTGTCGGAGCCCGGAACCCGGTCCAGATCCTTCACCGCCGGCCCTTCCAGCAGCCCGCCGTCGGGGGCGAAACGCGAGCCGTGCAGGGGGCAGTCCCAGGACTGCTCCGCGTCGTTCCAGCGCAGCACGCCGCCCATATGGGTGCAGACGCCGGAGACGGCGCAGGTCCGTCCCTCCACGGTGGAGACCCCCACCGGCCTGCCGCGCCACCGGCCGACGACACCCCGCCCCTCGGGCGGCGTCGCGGCCGCCCCGTGCACGTCGGCCTCGGGCATGTCCGCCCCGGGCACGTCGGCCTCGGTCACGCCGGCCCCGGGGTCGTCCGCCCCAGGCACGTCCGTGGGCTCGACGGCTCGGGCCGGTGCTGCCGGCTGCAACGGGCCCGACGGGCCCGTCGGGAGCTGAGTCAGCTCCGCGCCGACCCAGCCCTGCACGAGCTCCTTGCCCACCTGCGCGCCCATCGACGCCTCGGCGGCCAGGGCGCCGAACCCGCCGCCCGCGGACCGCAGGACCTCGAACCACACGGGGGTGCGCCCCTCGATGACCCCGGTCATGGCCAGAGCCGCCGCGGCGGCATTGGTCATTCCCCACTTGGCGTACCCGGTGGCGGCCAGGATGGTGCCGTCGCTGCCGGGCAGGGCACCGATCAGCGGCAGACCGCTCGCGGATTCGTAGTCCTGCGCCGCCCAGGTGTGGGTGCGCTGCGCCCCGGGGACCAGGCGGAGCGCCCACTCGTCCAGCTCGGCGATCCGGGCCGCGTGGGAGTCGGTGCGGCCGGTGACGTGCCCGTTGCCGCCCACCAGCAGCAGTTCCTCGCCGCCGTGGGGCGCCGAGCGGATGCTGCGGGTGGGGCCGTCCACGGAGATGTACATGCCCGACGGCACCTGCCTGTGCTCGGGGACCCGGTAGGCCAGGGCGTACGAGCGCTGGGGGACCATCCGCAGCGAGTGGCCGCCGCGGTCCAGGACCGGACTGCCGGTGGCCAGCACGAGACGGTCGGCGCGGACCTCCCCGCCGGTGGTGCTCAGCCTCAGCGGTCCCCGGCGGGAGGCGCCGGTCAGCCGCACCCCCTCGACGATGACCCCGCCGAGACCGCGCAGCTCCCGCGCGAGAGCGGTGAGCACATCCATCGCGTCGAACTGCGCCTGGTCCGCGAGGGCGACCGCGCCGGCCATCGGCAGCGCCAGCTCGCTGGTCTCCTGCCATTGCAGATCCAGGCCCAGCTCCTGCGCGGTCTCCAGCTCCTCGCGCAGCTGCGCCGTGCCGGCATCGGTGCTCGCGTAGCTGTAGGCGGTGCGGCGCTGGAAGGGCACGTCGTGCTGCGCGCACAGCTCCAGGAGCCAGTTCTGCCCGTCCCGATTCGCCGCCAGGTACGCCGCGGCGGCCTCCAGCGAGGTCCGTCGGCGGATCCGGGACAGTCGGGTGCTCTGCAGCAGCGAGACCTTTCCGGTGGTGTTGCCGGTGGCGACCGCCCCGACCGTGCGGGCCTCCAGCACGATCACCCGCCGCCCGGTGCGGGCGAGGGCCACCGCCGTGGCGAGCCCGGTCAGCCCAGCGCCCGCGACGGCCACGTCGTACGAGATCCCGGCCGGCATGGCCGAGACGGGGACGCGCGAGGGGTCGTGGGTGTCCAGCCAGAGTGAGGTCATGGCGTCTGTTCTCCATCGGTCGCTGATGGGCCGGGATCGGGGCGGGTCCGGGCTGATCGGGGCGGATCGGAGGCTGATCGGAGCGCCCGACGGCGGAACCGACCCGCTGGGCCCACTGTAGGGAGTGAGTGCGTGGCGCGGCCCGACACAGCGGGGATGGACCGACTGGTCGCGCCCCGCCGCGGGCATCACTGTCCTGCCCCGTACGGCACCCCCGCAGGGGCAGCCCACGAGGCGGCCGGCCCGCGCGGTTCGTTGCTCCCGGGCGCCGGGAGAGTATGGAGAAGTCGTCGGCTGATCAGGGAGAACGGTGCTCTTCTCGGACGGACCGGCCGGAGTGGGCGTCGGGCAGCGACCGGCGGATCCCGACGTCTCGTCGGTCATCGAAGGCCCCCTACCACCGCGGATACCGGGCCTGCGCGAGCCGTCTCTCCGGGGCGGCAGACCGCTCGCCGACTTGTCGCACTGGAGAAGCACTTCTACTGTCAGCCGAGAAGCGCTGCCGGGCCGAGCCTCTCCGACTCCGTGCCTCGACCTCAGTGCCTCGGCGCGGGCGAAGCGGGAGGTCACAGCGCTGCCGGAGATCATCTCGCCGGCGCCGCCGCCGGGTCCGTGGGAACGACTTCTTCGAGAGGACGTGACATGACGACAGCCGACCGCACCGCAGTGCCGGTCCCGGCTCCTGCCGCCTCCGGCCCGCCGCGACGCAGACGCCGCCGCTTCACCCGGGAGGCCCTGGCCGGCTACGCGTTCATCTCCCCGTGGATCATCGGATTCCTCATCTTCACCGTGATCTCGATGAGCTACAGCGCGTTCCTCTCGATGACCGACTACGACCTGGCCACCAACGAGGCTCCGTGGGTGGGAGGCGCCAACTACGCCCAGCTCATCGACGACCCCAAGGTGCTGCAGTCACTGGGCAACACCTTCACCTTCGCGCTGATGTCGGTGCCGCTGGAGACGGCGTTCGCGCTCATGCTGGCGCTGCTGCTGATGTCGATCCCGCGCGGGCAGGGCTTCTTCCGGGTCCTGTACTACCTGCCGAAGATGACTCCTGCCGTCGCGACGGCGGCGGTGTTCCTGCTGCTGCTGAACGGCAACCGCGGAGCCGTCAACCAGTTCCTGGCGATCTTCAACATCCCCGGGCCTCAGTGGCTGATCGATCCCGACTGGATCATCCCCTCGATCGTGCTGATGTCCGCCTGGGCGGTGGCCGGGTCGATGATCATCTACATGGCGGCGCTGCAGGGGGTCCCGACGGATCTCTACGAGGCGGCGGCGCTGGATGGCGCAGGGCCTGTCCGCCGGTTCTGGAAGATCACGATCCCGCTGATCTCACCGACCACGTTCTTCCTCGTCGTCACGAACACCATCACCTCGCTGCAGGTGTTCGACCAGGCGTATCTGCTGTTCTATCGCGACACCAGCAGCTCGGCGCCGTCGGCCTCCCTCTTCTACGGCATCCACCTCTATCAGCAGGCGTTCCAGCAGTTCAACTTCGGGCTCGCCGCCGCCATGGCCTGGGTGCTCTTCGTGATCATCATGATCATCACCCTGATCCAGATCCGGGTCTCCAAGCGCCTCGTCCACTACCAGGGGGAGTAACCGATGACCACCGCGAAGTCCGTCACCGCCGCTCCGATCCCCGGGACCGACGCGGCGCCGGCGCCCGTTCGGGGCCGCGCACGTCCCCGCGCGCCCCGTCCCGAGGTCGCACTGGAGGGGGCCGTCACCGGTCATGCCGACGGTCCGCGCCGTGTGCTGCGCCGCGTGGTCGTCTTCCTGCGCTGGGCGCTGACCCTCGCCATCGGGGCCCTGTTCCTCTACCCGCTGCTGTGGCTGCTCTCGGCCAGCCTGAAGCCTCGCGGGGAGGTCTTCGACAACCGGCTGATCCCGCACACCTGGTCCCCGGAGAACTACACCGAGGTGTGGTCGCAGCTGCCTCTGGCCAGCTGGTTCTTGAACTCCGTGTTCATCGCCGTGGCCGGGGCGACGCTGATGACGGTCTCCAGCTCGATGGTCGCCTTCGGCTTCGCCTACTTCCGGTTCCCCGGTCGCAACGTGCTGTTCGGCCTGGTCCTGGCAACGATGATGCTTCCCGGTGCCGTGACCCTGGTGCCCAACTACCTGATCTGGAAGCACCTCGGGTTCCTGGGCACCTCGGTACCGCTGTGGGGCGGCGCGCTGTTCGGATCGGCGTTCTACATCTTCCTGATGCGCCAGTTCTACCGAGGGATCTCCCGCGAGCTGTTCGAGGCGGCCAGGGTCGATGGCTGCACCTTCTTCGGGCTCTTCCGGCGCATCGCCTTCCCGCTCGCCCTGCCCTCGGCGGTGATCGTGTGGCTGTTCGAGTTCCAGGCCTCGTGGAACAACTTCCAGGGGGCGCTGATCTATCTCAACTTCGGCTCCCCGGAGGACTACACCGTCCCGCTGGGCATCAACTACGCCATGACCCTGTTCTCGCCCACCGCCGGGGGCCACGGCGACTACCAGTACGTCATGGTCGCCTCCGTGGTGGTGACCCTGCCGATGCTGATCCTGTTCGCCGTCGGCCAGCGGTACTTCGTGGGCGGCCTGGCCGGGGTCGGCGTCAAGGGCTGACCCCGGGCTGAGCGGCGCTGACCCGGCCCGGCCTGGGCGGGCCCGGCCTCGAACGACACCGCCGAACGACAGCGCCGAGCGGCGCCGCCGAGCGGCGGCCGCTCACCGGCTCAGGAGTTGTTCTCGTACTCCTGCTGGGCGGTCGACTGGGCGTCGGCGAGCGCCTGCTCGACGTCCTTCTCCCCGGTCATCGCGGCGGAGACGGCGTCATTCAGGGCCTGCTGGATCTGCTGGCCGGCCGGGGAGGGACCGGTCGAGCGGGGCTCGGCCAGCACGTCGTAGTAGACGCCGATGGCCTGGTCGAAGTCGGCGTCACCGGACTCGGCCACGAACTGCTCGCGGATCTGCTGATCGGCCTCCGGGGACCCCGTGAACACGCCGGTGTTGATCCCGCCGGCCTCCTCGACCGCGGCCTCGCGGGCCTCACCGGCCTTGAGCCAGGCGTCCGTCGAGGTGACCGCGAGGGCCCAGGCCAGGGCCGCATCCGGGTTGGCGGCGCCGGTGGGCACCGCGAAGGCGGAACCGCCGGCGAAGGCGATGGTGGTGCCGTCGGTGCCGAGGATCGGCACGGCGTGCAGCTCGACCGCGTCGGCGAAATCGGTGAGGACGTTGAGGTACCACTGGGCCCAGGACTGGGAGACCACCTGGTCGCTCACGTACTGGTTCTGCTCGCCGAACACGTCCATGGAGTTCTTCAGCGAGGTGACCTCCTCGTATCCTCCCTGGAGGTCGAGGATCTCCTTGATCCAGGTGAGGGCCTCGATGTTCTCGGCGCTGTCGAGGGTCGGGGCGCCGTCCTCGCCGATGCTGCCGCCGCCGAACACCTGCAGCCACATCTCGGTGGAGCCGGGGATGTCGCCGTCGAACCCGAGGGTCACGGGGGCGGAGCCCTCGAGGGCGGTGGCCTTCTCCACGGTCTTGAGGAACGCGTCGGGGTCCGAGGTGTCGAAGTCCTCGGGAGAGACGCCGGCGGCCTCGGCCGCGCGCGCGTTGACCAGGATCGCGCTGGGCTGGAAGAACTGCGGGATCGCGTACCTGGCGTCCTGGTAGGTGACGTCGTGGACGGCGGGCTCGTAGTACTGCTGCACGGGATCCACGCTGTGCGCCTCGAAGCCCTGGTCGAGAGGCAGGATGAGTCCCTGGGCGGCGAAGGTCGCCACCACCGCCCGGTCGAGCTGGATGAGGTCGGGCACCTGCCCGGATGCTGCCTGCGCGGTGAACTTCTGGGGGTCGAAGTTCGTGGTGTCCATGTCGATCTGGAGATCGGGGAGCTGCTCGGCCGCGTAGTCGGCGCGGGACTGGCCGACCTCGTCCGAGGGGTTGAAGCCCATCGTGGACAGGGCACCGGTCGCCTCGGTCGAGAACTCGTGGTCCTGCTCGCCGCCGCCCCCGCCGGACGTCTCGCCGCCGCCGCTGCACGCGGCGAGCCCGAGAACGCCGGTGGCCGCGCCCGCCTGGAGTACTCCTCGTCTGGTCAGCATGGTGCTCTCCTCCCGGGCGCGCGGTGCGCGCCTCTCGTGACGACGGGGCATCGCCCCTGGTCGGAGAATAGAGCCGCGCTCATCCAGCGGCAATGAACCCGTCCGAACGGTCCGGAGGGGCCCACCGGCCTGCTCGGGCCGGCCGGTCGCATCGCCGCGTCGGCCCCGTGTCGGACCGGTTCCGTCCTCGCGTTACGCGGGCCCGACCCGCCGGGCGTGCTCGACGGCGGAGCGGACCCCGCGGTCCCAGACGTCCCCGTGGCCGGGCAGGACCGTGCGCGCGCCCGTGGCCTCCAGGGCGGCCAGCGACTCGAGTGCCTGGGCGCTGTCGGCCGTAGCGGCCCCGGCGACGATGCGCGGGCCCGTGCGCGCGGTGTACGGGTCCAGCGTGACCAGCGCATCGCCGGTGAGGACCACGTCGCGGTCGGGAAGGTGGAGGGCGACGTGCCCGTCCGTGTGCCCCGGGGTCGCGATCACCCGAGGGCGACCCGGCGCGTGGAGGGTGGTGTCCGGAGCCAGGGGCAGGGTGTCGCTGACCCCGCGCACCAGGGCGGCACCCGCCAGCATCATCGAGACCAGCATGGGCACGGCGCGGGGGTGTCGGAGCGGATACACGGCGCTGGGGTTCTCGTGCGCGTAGCGGTAGGGATGCGCGGCCAGCTCCGCATCCCGGGCGTGGGCGTAGATCGGCAGGCCGAGGCGCTGCACGAGCCGGCGAGCGGTGCCGACGTGGTCGAAGTGAGCGTGGGTGAGGACCAGCGCCCGGAGATCCTCGGGACGGTGCCCGAGGGTGCGGATGGCGGATCCCAGCTCGCGCCAGACACCGGGGAGCCCGGCGTCGACGAGAGTCAGGCCGTTCCCGCCCTCGATGAGATAGCAGTTGACGTGAGCGCGACGAATCAGGTGGACGCCGGTCGCCACATCAGGAACAAACATCACGACTCCCTTGCCGAGGGGACCGGGTGAGCGTTGCCGAGTGTACGAGCGGCTCGGCGGGGAGGTCACGGGCCGAGTGGTAGGGAGAGCCGGTGCCACGGCGACCGTGGGATCCGGCGGCGACCGTCGGCCACCGGACGTGTCGGCCCGCTCAGCCCCCGCCGCCGTCGCTGGGGCCGGCGCCCTGCTGCTGCTCCTGCTCGTTCTGCTCATTGCGGCCGGCGTCGTTCCCCTGGCCCTGATCAGCCTGGTCGCCCTCACCGGCCGGGTCCTCGCCCTGCTCCGGGGTCGGCTCCTCGGACGGCTCCTCACTCGGCTCGGCGGGCTCCTCCGACGGCTCCTCGGAGGGTTCCTCCGACGGCTCGTCGGCGGGCTCCTCGGGCTCCGCCGGCGGCTGCTCACTCGGCTGCGGCTCCGGCGTGCTGCGGGAGCGCTCCTCGTTGTCCAGCTGGACCTCCTCGGGGAAGTCGAGCTTCTCCTGCCCCTCCAGCGAGCTCGACATGATGTCGCCCCAGATCGCGGTGGGGAACGTGCCGCCGGTGATGTTCCGCTCGCCGCCGAACGCCGTCAGCTGCTCCTCGGAGGTCCCGTCCTCGGAGGGCTGGAACATGCCCACCGAGGTGACCAGCTGCGGGGTGAAGCCGACGAACCACGCCGAGCGGAAGCTCTCCGAGGTGCCCGTCTTCCCGGCCACAGGGCGACCATCCATGATCCCTTGCAGGTCACGGGCGGAGCCTTCCGTCGGCGGGCCCTGCAGGGCGACGGTCGCGTTCGTGGCGACCTCCTCGTCGATCACCCGCTTCTCCTCGCTCTGATGCTCATAGCGCGAGGACCCGTCGGGCCGGGTCACGGACTGGACGATGTAGGACTCCCGGAGGACGCCGCCGGAGGCGATCGTCCCGTAGACCTCGGCCATCTCCGTGACCGTCGGCGACGCCGAGCCGAGCACGTTGGAGGCCTCGGCACCCAGGCCCGGCGTCTCCTCCGGCAGCCCGAGGGCGACCGCGGTGTCCCGGGTGCGCTCGGGACCCACCTCGATGTTCGCCTCCGCGTAGGCGGTGTTGATCGAGTGCGTCGTGGCCTCGGCCAGCGAGACCCGCCCGTAGGAGTTGTCGCCGAAGTTCTTGACCGTCCAGCCGGGGAACTCCTTCGGGGAGTTGCCGTCCCAGCGGGAGTCCAGCGGGTAGCCGTCCTCGAGCGCCGAGATCAGGGTGAAGGTCTTGAAGATCGATCCGGCCTGCATGCGGGACTGGGTGGCGTCGTTGACGGACTGGGAGACGAAGTCCGGCCCGCCGTACATGCCGCGGATCGCTCCCGAGGAGGGATCCATCGTCACCGTGCCGACGCGGTTCTGCTCGGGGCGGTCCTCCGGCAGGTTCTCGATCGCCTGGACGGTGTTGTCCTGGATCGAGGGATCGATGGTGGAGACGATCTTGTACCCGCCGGTGTTGATCTCCTCCTCGGTGAAGCCCTGCTCGATCAGCTCGTTGCGGACCTGGGCCAGCAGATACCCGTTGGTGCCGCCCAGGGTGTTCTCGCTCTTGGGCTCGATGGTCTCGGGGAACTGCATCGCGTCGGCCTCGGAGGCCGTCATCTGGCCGGTGTTGACCTGCCGGGAGATGACCCGGTTCCACAGCCTCTGGGCGTCCTCGGGATTCTTGGCGGGATCGTAGGTGGAGGGGCCCGGGATCACCGCGACCAGCAGTGCGGCCTCCTCCTCGGTGAGCTCCGAGGCGTCCTTGCCGTAGTACGCCTGCGAGGCCTCCTGGATGCCGTAGGCGCCTCGCCCGAAGTAGATCGTGTTGAGGTATCTGGAGAGGATCTCGTCCTTGCTCAGCTCCTGGTCGATCTTCAGCGCCATCACCATCTCCTTCACCTTGCCGGCGTAGGAGGTGGTGGTGCCGGTGTAGTACCGCTCCACGTACTGCTGGGTGATGGTCGAACCGCCCTGCCGGGCGCCGCCGGAGAGATTGTTGACCATGGCGCGCACGATGCCGCGCGGGGAGACGCCGCGGTTCTCGTAGAAGCTGGAGTCCTCGCTGGCCACGACGGCGTCCTTGACGTTCTGCGGGATCTCCTCGGCATCGAGCTCGGTGCGGTTGACCTCGCTGAACTCGCCCATCTCGGTCTCGCCGTCGGCGAAGTAGACGCGGGTGGTCTGGGACAGCGCGAAGTCGGAGGGCTCCGGCACCTCGGTGTCGTTGTACAGCCATACGGCGAAGCCGAGGCCTGCGAGCACCATCAGCGCCATCGCGCCCACGATCATGCGCAGCGAGGGGATCCAGCGCCACGGGTTCCGCGCACCGGCCCGCGGGTAGTTCAGGAAGTTGGCCGGGACCGGCTTGCGGGGGCCTCTTCCGCCCCGGCCGCCACCGCCCGTGCCGCGCGCTCCGGCTCCGGCCGCGGCGGCACTCGTGGCCGCGCCGCGACGAGCGGTCCGGGGTGCGGTGCCCGCGCTCTTGGACGGACGGGCGTGCCGGGCGGCGACCGAGGTGCGACCGCCCTCGCCGGCACCCGAGGCACCGCCGGCCCGGGAGCCGCTGCCTGCGCCCCGGGCGCTGCCGCCTGCGGCGCCGGCGCTCGCGCCTGCCGCTGCGGCCCCTGCCCCGGCGGCGCGGCCACCCGTGGCGGACGAGCTGCGGCCGGTGCGGCTGGTGCCCTTGGGCGCGGGAGTCTTCGGCGCCGGCTTCGCCGGGGTCGCGCGACGGACTCCAGCGGCACGACGGGCACCACCGCTCGTCGGCTTCTTCGATCGGTTCGATCGGTCCGACGAGCCACGGGACGAGCGTCGGGATTCGCTCATGGCTGCTCCTGGTCCTTCGGGGACACGTCCTTCGGGGGCACGGACGCGTGCACGTGCCACCGGGGCACGCAGCTCCCCAGTATGCGCACGCCGCTGCGCCCGACGGAACGGCCCGGCGTCGAAGCACACAGACTATCCACGTCTCGTGCGGCGCCGCTCACACCCAGCCTGCGCGCCTGCACACGTCCCTCACGAGGAGGCCGCCCGGGACGCCGGTCCCGAGGGTGTCACTCCTGGCCGCGGGCGGCCCACCATGCCTTCAGCTCCTCGATGGCACGCTCCTCGCCGAGGGGGCCGTGCTCCATGCGCAGATCCAGCAGATGCTTGTAGGCCTCGCCGACCGCCGGGCCGGGGCTCATCCCGAGGATCTCCATGATCCGGTTGCCGTCCAGGTCGGGCCGGATCCTCCCGATCTCCTCCTGCTCGGCGAGGTGATCGATCCTCGCCTCGAGCTCGTCGTAGGCCAGCGCCAGCTGGCGCGCCTTGCGCCGGTTGCGGGTGGTGACATCGGCCCGGGTGAGGCGGTGGAGGTGCTGGAGCAGATCACCGGCGTCGGTGACGTAGCGCCGGACCGCCGAGTCGGTCCAGGGCGCGTCGGCGTACCCGTGGAAGCGCAGGTGCAGCTCCACCAGCCGGGCCACCTTCTTGGTGGTGTCCTTGTCGAACGTCAGCGCGCGCATCCGCTTCGCGGTCATCTTCGCTCCCACCGTCTCGTGGAACCGGAAGGTGACCGCACCGCCAGGTTCGAACCGGCGGGTGGCGGGCTTGCCCACGTCGTGCATCAGCGCGGCCATGCGCAGCACCAGGTCGGGTGCCTCGCAGGGCCCGCCGGAGCCTCGGGGGCTCTCGAGATCGATCGCCTGGTCCAGCACCGTCAGCGAGTGCTCGTAGACGTCCTTGTGATGGTGGTGCTCATCGATCTCCAGCCGCAGCCCGGGCAGCTCGGGGAGGACATGGTCGGCCAGGCCCAGCTCCACCATCAGCTCGAGGCCACCGCGGGGATGCGCACCGAGCATCAGCTTGACCAGCTCCTCGCGCACGCGTTCGGCCGAGACGATGGACAGACGCTCCGCGAGCGCCTCGATCGCGTCGGCCGTGGAGTCCTCGATGCGGAATCCGAGCTGGGAGACGAAGCGGACCGCGCGCAGCATGCGCAGCGGGTCGTCGGTGAAGGACTGCTCGGGGCCGACGGGGGTGCGCAGCACCGTGCGGGCGAGGTCGCCGAGCCCGTCGAAGGGATCGACCAGCTCCAGCGAGGGGATGCGCACCGCCATCGCGTTGACCGTGAAGTCGCGGCGGGAGAGGTCCCCGGCCAGGGTGTCCCCGAAGGCGACCTGCGGCTTGCGGCTGGCCGGGTCGTAGGACTCGGTGCGGTAGGTGGTGATCTCCACCTTCACGCCCCCGCGGGCACCGCCCAGGGTGCCGAACTCCCGGCCCATGTCCCACACCGCACCGTCATGGGTCCAGCCGCGCAGGATCGCCTCGGTCTCCTCGGGCCGCGCGGAGGTCGTGAAGTCCAGATCGGCACTGGAGCGGCCCAGCACCGCGTCCCGCACCGGCCCGCCGACGAGGGCGAGCTCGAAGCCGGCCGCCTCGAACCGGCGGCCGAGGTCGTGGATCTCCTCGGGCAGCGCGCGGAACATCGAGGCGGACCGGGTGCGCGCGACGTCGAGCCGCTCAGCGGTCTCAGCGGCATCGCCATCGGCGGGGTCGGTCGGCTCGACGGGGTCGACGGGGTTGGTCACTGCTCGTCCTGTCATGGGGTCGGGAAGCGGGTCGCCGCGATGTAGAGGTCTCGTGCACCCACAGCCCCTCTACGGTAGCGGCCGCTTACAGTGTCACCATGCCGTCGTCCCCGCCACTCGTGCGCCCGATTCTCGCGGCGCTGCTGGCGGTCCTGCTGCTCACGTCATCAGCGCTGGTGAGCGGACCGGCGACGCTGCTTCCGGCGGCCGACGCCGCTGGTCCCGCGGGCACCGGCCCCTCTCCCGAGGCGCCACCGGACCCTCCCGGCGACTCGCCGGTGAGCATGGATCTCGTCTCCCTGGATCCCACGTCGCTCGCTCCGGGCGGGATGGTCCAGGCGGAGGTCGAGGTGACGAACACCTCGTCGCAGCCGCTGAGCGACGTCGAGCTCGAGCTGCGCACCCGCACCTCCCGAGTCACCGACCGCGCGATGGTGGCCGACTGGCAGGCCGACTCCTCACCGGATACCACCGGCCCCGCGCTGACGACCTCGCCGGAGGTGCCCCAGCTGGAGCCGGGCGAGTCCGCGACCCTGTCCATCGAGGCCACCGCCGAGGAGCTCGCCTACTCCGAGGAGCCCTACTTCTGGGGCACGCGCCGCATCTCGCTGACCGTCGTCGCCGACGAGGAGCCGCTGGCGGCGATCCGCTCCTTCGTCGTGTGGCGGCCCGCCGGCACCGAGGACTCCATCACCCAGTCCGTGCTGCTGCCGGTGGCCGCCCTCGACGCCTCCGCCCCGGTCACCGCTCCTGAGGCGCATGCGCAGTCGGCGGAGTCCGGCCGCCTGGCCTCGCTGGAGCAGCTCGCGCTGCGCGAGGACGTCGACTGGTGGCTGGACCCGGCACTGCTGGATCCGCCGCAGCTGCCCGTCGAGCCCGAGGAGGGCACACCCGCCCCCGACGACGCGGAGGGCGAGGAGGAGGCCCCGCAGTCGCCCCGGGAGTACGAGGCCCCGGCGCCCGCTTCCGAGATGGCCGACGCGCTGGGCCAGGGCGTGGGCGACCGCACCGTGCTGGGCATGCCCTACGCGCGCGCCGACCTGGTCAGCCTGCGCGAGGCGGGAGCCGACGGCGTGCGCAGTGCCGCCGAGGAGAGCGCCCGCAGCACATGGGAGGAGGCGGACATCGCGTCCCGCGCCTCGGCGATGCGCCTGGAGGGGCCGAACACCGACGCCGCCGGCCTGCAGCGCCTGGCCGACGCGGGCGCCACCACCGCGATCGTGCCGTCGACCTCGCTGCGCGCGGATGCCGGCTCGAGCGTGACACCGAGCTCCGTCGGCGTCGTCGAATCCACCGCCGAAGGGGGCGCCGGTTCCGGATCGGAGCTGCCCGTGCTCGCGCCGGATCCCGTGCTGTCCTCCGAATTCTCCCAGCTCACCGGCGACTCCGATACGGAGCAGACGCGCCAGCGCCTGCTCGCCGAGACCGCCACCATCGCCTCCGAGTACACCGACGCCCCTCGCCACCTCCTGATCGCTCCGGATCCCGAGGCATCGCTGGATGCCGCGGCCGCCGGAAGCGCCCTGGACGCGCTGGCCGCGGCGCCCTGGGTGGAGCCCGGACGCACCGGCGACCTGCTCGATGCTGCCGACCATCGCTCCTGGACGACCGACCCCCAGAGCGAATCGGGGGAGCTGCTGGCCCTGGGCCGGCTCAGCATGCGCGACGTCCGGCCCTCGGGCCCCGGGCAGAACGGCCGCTGGGGCCACCTGGACGAGGCCGAGTCCCCCCAGCTCCTGGACCCCGACGCGCTGGCGGACCTGGAGGGCACCTGGAACCGGCTGGATGCCCTCGGTGCCGCCATGGAGGACGACACCCCGCTGGAGGCGCCCCGGCTCGAGGTGCTGGCGGGCACGTCGGTGCGATGGCGCGGCTCACCCGAGGTGCCTGCCGAGCGCGCCCAGGACGCCGCCGCAGTCTCCGATGAGCTGCAGGAGAAGATCCAGGTGGTTCCCGCCTCGGGATACAACCTGATCTCCGATTCCGTCGGTGTGCCCATCACCATCACCAATCAGCTCGACACCCCCATCAGGGTCCGCACGGCCGTCTCCTCGGACCGTCCGCTGGTGCGCATCGGTGAGGCGCCCGTCGTGGAGGTCCCCGCCCAGGGACAGGTCGACGCCACCGTCCCCGTCGAGGCGATCGCCAACGGCACCGTCACCCTGACCACGGTGCTGACCGCCGAGGACGGCCAGCGGTTGACCGAACCGGTCGATGTCCCGCTGACGGTGAACCCGGCGTGGGAGAACTGGACCACGTTGCTGCTGGTGATCGCCATGGGGGTGCTGATGGTCGTCGGCGTGGCCCGCGCCCGGCGCACCGGCTCCGCCACCCGGGCTCCCGCCGTGCACGGCCCCGAGGATCCCGTCGAGCTCTCCCGCACCGGCCGCTCCATGCTCGACACGACGGCGACCGAGGCGGTGGTTGCCGAGGACGAGGAGGCCGAGCAGCACAGCGAGGACGAGGAGCGGCACCCGCCCGGGGACTCCGGCCCCCCGGGCGCCGCCGGCGAGTCCCGCCGGGGGCGCCGGAGCGGGCCCGCCACCCATCGCCGTCCCATCAACGACCACGAGCACCACCACGGAGAGGAGGAGACCTGATGAGCACGTCCCTCCGCGTCCAGCATGTCCCGCGCCACCGCCGAGTCGGGGCCGTCCCCTCCAGCAGCACGAAGCTGCTGCAGGCCAGTGTGCTGATGGCCTCCGGCTCGGTGGTCTCGCGCATGCTCGGCTTCGTGCGGAACTTCCTGTTCGGCACCATCTTCACCGGCTCCATGTCTGCCGTCGCCAACGCCTTCAGCGCTGCGAACGTCCTGCCCAACACCATCTGGCTGCTCGTCGGGGGCGGCACCCTGAACGCGATCCTGGTGCCGGCGATCGTGCGCGCCGTCAAGCGTCCCGATCGCGGCAGCGACTACATCTCCCGGCTGATGACGCTGGTGGCCGCCGTCGCCCTGGGGATCACGGCCATCTGCACCCTGCTGGTGCCGCTGCTGCTGACCGTCACCAGCGGCGTGCTGCCCCCGGCGACGTTCGCGCTCGCGGTGCAGCTGGGCTACTGGATGATGCCGCAGATCTTCTTCTCGGCGCTGTACGTCATGTGCGGCCAGCTGCTGAATGCGCACGACTCCTTCGGTCCGTACCAGTGGGCACCCGTGCTCAACAACCTCGTCGCCATCCTCGGCGCCGCGATGTTCCTGGGCGTGTGGGGGAAGGTCGGCTCCCCGGACGAATGGACCATGCCGATGGTCATCGCGATGGCCGCGATCAACGTCGGCGGATCCGCGGCACAGGTGCTGTTCCTGTTCTGGTACGTCAAGAAGCTCGACCTGCGGCTGCGCCCGCGCTGGGGCTTCCGCGGGCTGGGGCTGGGCAAGCTGAGCCGGATCGGGCTGTGGACGCTGGCCATGCTGGGTCTGGGTCAGCTGGGCATCTGGTCCTCGCGATGGGCCACCGGCGACGCGGTGCGGATGACGGAGCAGCTGGCGGACCAGCCGGACCTCGCGGCCCGGTACCCGGCGCTGCTGACCATGGAGTGGGCCTACCTCGCGTTCATGCTGCCGCAGGGCATCATCGCCGTCACCCTGGTCACGGCCACGTTCCCGTCGCTCTCACGGCACGCGGCCGAGGGCGAGCACGCCGGGGCGCTGGACCGCTATGCCGAGACCAACCGGCTGCTGGCGGTGCCGATGGTGCTGTGCACGGCCGTGTTCATCGCCCTGTCGGGGCCGATCATGTGGGTGATCGGCGGCGGCACCGGGGAGATCGGGGCCCGCGCCAACGGCACGGTGCTGATCGGCTACATCCTGGGCCTGGTGCCGTTCGCGTCGCTCTACCTCATCAAGCGCGTCTTCTACGCCTACGAGGACGCACGCACGCCGTTCCTCACGCAGATCCCGATCACGGTGATCTCCTTGCTCTCGGTGCCGATCATCCTCACGACGGTGGACCCGAAGTGGGCGGCATTCTCCGCCGCCGCCTTCACGAGCTTCGGGAACCTGATCGCCTGGATCGTGGCCGCCTGGCAGCTGCGCCGCCACGCGCGCGCCGTGGGCACCACGCCGCCGCAGCTCGCCGTGGGCGCGAGGGTGCTGGGCAAGCTGCTCGGCGCCGCCGTGGTCAGCTGGGCGGTCGGCACGGGACTGGTCGCCCTGGCCGGGGACCTGTTCTGGGTCCACCGGGTCCTGGCAGCGGGGCTCGGCGCGATCGTCGCGGCCGTCATGACGGCCGTGTTCGTGGCCCTGGCGTGGCTGATGAACGTGGCCGAGGTGCGGATGCTCGTGGGCTACGCCCAGCGAGCGACCAATAAGCTGGCCCGCCGTGGTCCGAGAGTGAGCTCGTAGCATGGAAGGCGCTCGTGACGGGCGCACGCCCGCAGGACGAGGAGAAGGACGGTCCGTGAACACGACTGAGCAACAGGACGCGCTGCGTTCCCGGTGGACCCTGGAGGGGACGATCCCTCTGGCCGGTGTCGCCGACGGCGCCGCGTGGCATCGCGCCCGATCGGTGGCCACCGGTGAGAGCGTCACCCTGTTCATCGTGCGCGGCCCGGCCGCTCTCGAGGCCGCCGACGCCGTCCGCCGCGCCTATCTGGTCGAGGACCCGCACCTGGTTCCCGTGCGCGACATCGTGGTGCTTGAGGGCTCGGACGAGAACCCTGGCGATGCCGGCCCCGCCCGCGCCGCCGAGGGAACCGGTGGAGCCGACGGGGAGGCGCGGACCGGGGAGGGGCCGATGACGATCGTCGAGTACCCGCCGCCACCCGCGCCGCCGCTCGCTGCCCTGCTGGGCAAGGGGCCGCTGCACCCGGAGACGGCCCGCTCGATCATCGGCGAGGCCGCGACCGGCCTGGAGGTCGCCCGCCGCCGCGGGGTGCGCCACCAGTTCCTGGATTCCAACCGCGTGTTCGTCGACACGGCCTCGGGCGAGGTCTCGGTGCTCGGCGTGGGCGTGGAGGCGGCTGCGCACACCAACCTCGACCGTTCGCGCGAGGTCGCCTCCTTCCAGGACACCGCGGCCCTGGTCGCGCTGCTGTATCGCGCGCTCACCGGCCGCAGTCCGCAGCACGACGCCTCGGGAACCGTGCCGCGACCCTCGTCGATCGTGGACACCGAGATCCCGGCGGATCTCGACCTGCTGTGCGACCTGGTGCTGAACGAGACGGCCGACGACATCCCCGAGACCACCCGCGGGCTGATCGCCGCCCTCGAGCCGTGGCAGTCCATCCCGGTCACGCTCGAGGCGTACCCGCGCGGGAGCCGCCCGGCCGGCCCCTCGCAGCAGCACGGGGAGCCGGGCAGGACGGACGAGCGAGGCGAGCCGGACAAACCGTCCGTGACGGACGAGCGGGGCGAGCCGGTCAAGCCGTCAGAGCCGGACGAGGACACGGTCGTCCGCCCGGCCGGCCCCGGCACGGAGGCCCACTCCGCTGCCGGTCCCACCACCGCTGGAGCGCTGGCAGCGGCCGGCGCCGTCGGTGCGGCGACCTCTCAGACGACTCCGCCCGGCTCGACGCCCGGCCCCGTGCCACCGGTGGATACCGCGCGCGACCAGGCCCCGAGCGCCGCAGCATCCGCGCCGGCAGCTGAGCCTGCGGTGGCAGCGGCCCGCGGGGCCGCGCCGGGCCCTGCAGGTGCTGCGAAGCCGGAGGACACGGCCAAGCCGGTGGACACAGCGGAGCCTGCGGAGGCCGTAGAGTCCGTGGAGACCGCTCAGACATCGGCCGAGGCCCGAGGGCTGGTGGAGGATCTCCACCTGGACGAGAAGCGGTCCAGCAGTCCGTTCCCCGGTCAGCTCGACATCACGCCGCCGCCGCGTCCCACCACCCCTGCCGCTCCCGAGCCGCAGGAGGCGCCGGCGGCGTCGGACCGCACCCAGCCGTCGCACTCCGGCCACGCCCCGCAGTCCGGCTCCCCGGAGCAGTCATCGGCCCCTGCCGCAGCGGGAGCGGGCGCCGTCGCCGCCGGAGGTGTGGCCGCCGGCTCGCAATCGGTCGACCCGGACATCCCCGCGCGCACCGCAGGCACCCAGTGGCCGCTGACTCCGGTCCACGACGCCGAAGCCGCCGATCCGCTCTCGCCGTCACAGGCTCCGGAACACAGCACGGCACCTCCCGAGCAGCCGCGTCGGACCTCGCCCGAGCATCCCGACGCGAGCGGTGTGCCCGATACGCAGACCCCGCAGCAGGATGAGGACGCAGCGGCTGCCGAGGCGGCGACTCCCACCTCGGCCGGCCCGGTCCATCACACCCCCAGCGCCGGGTCACCGGCACCGATGGCGGTCTCGGGACGCACCGAGTCCCTGGCGCCGGTGGTCAGCGACGGCCCCATCGTGGTGCGCGGTCGCGATCGCTCCGCCCTGGAGGATCCGCCCGAGGAGGCCACGGTGCCGTCGGGCCGCGGCACGCTGTTCCGCGACGTGGTCGGCATCGCTGTCGACGCCGACGACCCCGAAACCTACGCGCTGGGCCCGACGCAGGCCGAGGAACGCTCCCGCCAGTCGCAGTGGATCCTCATCGGCGGCGTGCTGGTGGTCATCGTGGCCCTGGTGTTCGCGCTGACCACCGTCACGTCCGGGCTGCGCGAACGCATGGCCAACCCGCTGGACACCTCGCCCGTCGCCTCACCCACGGAAACCGAGACGGACGAGGCGCCGGTCGAGCCCACCCAGGACACCGAGGAACCCGAGCTGCCCGCCGCGCAGATCGGCGGCATCGAGCTGTTCGCACAGGGCACTGATCAGCCGCCGGACAACGCCGACCAGCAGGAGCGGATCACCGACGGGGACCCCGGCACCTTCTGGTCCACCAAGTACTACGCGAGCCCCGACTACGGCGGCCTGAAGGACGGCGTCGGCGTCCGGGTGAATCTGGTGGAGCAGTCGAAGCTCTCGGCGGTGACCGTCACCACCGCCCGCAACAGCGGCGGGACGCTGGAGCTGCGCGCCGTGAACGACGACGGCTCCCCGGGGGACGTCCTGGCCAGCGGCGAGTTCGCCGGAGACGGTGAGGTCCGTCTGGAGCCGGGCGAGCCCGTGGAGACGGACAAGGTCATCCTGTGGCCCAGCGACCTGCCGCCCGACAGCGAGGAGTCCGGCAAGTTCCGGGCCCGCATCGCGGAGATCCGCGTCGAATGAGACGGCTCGGGTTCCGTTCCTCGTCGCGGCGTCACCGCGGCGGGAGCGGTCCGCGCCGCACGTCGGTACTGGGCATCCCGGTCCAGCTGATCCTGGTCGCGATGGTGATCGCCGCTCTCCTGGGTGCACTGCTGGCGGCCGCTCTCGAACAGTCCACCGCCAGTCGCACCCATTCCGGGTCCTCCGCGGTCGATGCGCCCACGGGCGCCGGGAAGAATTCGTCCGGTCTCCCCGTTATCACGGAGACAACTCTCGGCACCGAGGTCCAGAGGCTCGTCGACGCCGGCATGATCCAGCCGCCGACCAGCTTCGACGCCACCGAGTGCCTGCGGGAACAAGGAATCCAGGACTCGATCCTGATCATGGAGGAGGTGGCGTGGGGCACCGACGAGACGCACGGCTGGCTGCTCGTCCACGGTCCGATGGACCGCGAGACGCTGCGCGCCAACGGCGGCACCGTCTCGGCGACCGTCGTCCTGCCCAACTGCGGATCGGCCGACAGAGGCGACGTGGACCCGCAGCAGTCACGACTGTGGTCCGGAAGCGTGATGATCGGCTCCCTCTGACGTCACCGACGCACCTCGGTCACGACCGGCCACCGGCGTCTCGCCCTCCTCTGTTCCATACTTGATCGCGGTGCTCCCGCTGACCGACCACGACGCATCCCACGGAAGGACATCACCCATGTCGCAGCCCATCCAGGCCCTCAACATCCTCGGGGGCGCCGCCGCCTCGGCGGACACCGCACCGGCGGCTGCACCCGAGCCCACGGGTGACGAGACCATCCACGAGGTGGTCATCGTCGGTTCGGGGCCTGCCGGCTACACCGCCGCGATCTACACCGCGCGCGCCGAGATGAAGCCCATCGTCATCGCGGGCGCGCTCGACGCCGGTGGCGCCCTGATGACCACGACGGACGTCGAGAACTACCCCGGCTTCGCCGACGGCATCCAGGGCCCCGAGCTCATGACCACGATGCAGGAACAGGCTGAGCGCTTCGGTGCCGAGATCCTCTACGAGGACGCCGTCGACCTCCAGCTCGAGGGAGACGTCAAGACGGTCACCCTCGACGACGGCACCGTGTACCGGTCCCGGTCCCTGATCATCTCCACGGGCTCTGCGTACCGCGAACTCGGCGTCGACGGGGAGAAGGAGCTCTCCGGCAAGGGCGTCAGCTGGTGCGCGACCTGCGATGGGTTCTTCTTCAAGGATCAGGACATCGTGGTGATCGGTGGCGGCGACAGCGCCGTGGAGGAGGCGACGTTCCTGACCCGCTTCGGCAAGTCCGTCACCCTGGTCCATCGCCGTGATCAGCTGCGCGCCTCGAAGATCATGGCCCGCCGCGCCGAAGCCGATCCCAAGCTCCAGTTCGCGTGGAACAGCGAAGTGGTCAGCATCAACGGGGGCGACAAGGTCGAGTCCGTGACGCTGCGGGACACCGTCACCGGCGAGGAGCGCACCATGGCGACCTCCGCGGTGTTCGAGGCGATCGGCCACCTTCCCCGCACGGAGCTTCTGCGCGGGAAACTGGAGCTCGACGAGCAGGGTTACATCGTGTGCGAGGGCCGTTCCACGTACACGTCCGTGCCGGGGGTGTTCGCGGCGGGCGACGTCGTGGACCACACCTACCGCCAGGCCATCACCGCGGCCGGGACCGGATGCCAGGCGGCGCTGGACGCGGAGCGGTGGTTGACCGATCGCGACGCTCTGGCCGATGCGGAGGCGAAGACGGCGGACCCGGAGGAGACCGTCGTGGTGACTGCCGAGGCGCAGCCCGCCGCTGGCTGAGGTGCCGTGATCGCCCGCACCCATGGTTCACGCACCGTCTCAGGCCGTCGTACTGCTCACGGCTGACTGGGCCGGCCCGGCGAGGCCGGCCCCGACGGTGCTGCGCGAGCTCTCACGGCGCTGGGGCAGCACCGTTGCCACGCTCATCATCGACGACCCGCACGAGGACGTGCTGGATCGTCTTGAGGTCGACGTGCTCCCGACGTGGCTGGGGTTCGAGCGGGGGGAGGTTCCCGACGACGGGGTGGCCGGCACGGACGTTCACGCGACGGGTTCCGCGCTCTTGGTCGTCGAGGAACTACGCGGCCTCGGCATGACGGGAGAGGATCTCGTTCTCGCCGGGCCGTGGCGGCTGGTCCACCGCCGCCGCGGTGCGCTTCCGAAGCACGTGGTCGCCTCCGAGTTCGGCCCGCGCTCGGGGCGGGCCGACGCGTAGCTCTGGAGGGGGAGGCGCCACCGGAAGCTCTCCGCGCAGTGGCTGTCAAGTTGTCCGAGAACCACCGCAGTGGCGTGCGCGAATAGGTTGTGCACAGGGTTATCCACACGGCTGTCCACAGGCGCCGGGCGCGTGGTCCACACCGTTGTCCACAACGTGGTGTGGACAAGTCCGGGGTCTCGGTCCGTCCTCAAGGAGAGCGATCGCGGGGCTGACCTGCACAGATGGTCGCTCTAGTGATGTACTTCACTCGTTCCCGGCAGTGTTATCTCCACGCGGACCAACTGTGCTGGAACCCGCTTGGCGCACTTTTCCACATCGTTACGCACACTGTGCACGGTACTCACGTGGATCGGTCCACTGCAGAGCGCGTCAACATCGCACTACTCGGCTACCGACGGAGCCCGCAGCCGTCTACGGGCGTAACTTCCCCGTAGTTTCACGTGGTCCGGGCTCTTGGTTGGCGTGCTCTGGCGTGAGCCCAGCGCCGGGAGTTGAGAGTGCCGAGCGCGCTCGGTCCGCTTCCTTGCCACCCGCCGTCCACCTCGCGTTAACCGCCGGCCCGATTGCAATGTCAGGCACGTACTGTCGGTTCGCCGTGAAACGTCTCGCCTGGGGATGGCGCCGGTCCCGCTGGGTCGTCCTTCCTCGACACCCGCCGCCGACGATATGAGCTCCCAGGTTTCGCGTGAAACCATGCGGAGTCATGCCGACCCGGACCATCGTGGCGGGCGGAGGCTGGTCTGAATGCGTGCCCATCTGAAAGCGTACCCACGCCCCGGTTGTACCCTCGGGCGCGCAGCCCGAGTTGCACGTGAAACGGAAATAAACGGCGGTAGGAGTCTTTGCGCGTCGGACGCCCACGCTGCACGCCAACGCGAGGACCATTCGCCGCAGCGTATTTCCCGTGAAACTAGGGCAGTTTGTTCCTGTGCGAGCCAGTTGCCGACCGAGCCCGAGGCCTGCTCTGACACATCGACGGCGCATTAGCCCGATACAACACGCACTAATCCGCGGCGATCGACCCACCGCGCACTCCGCTCCCGCCACACATGGGCCCCTGGCGGCTTCACGTGAAACGGAAAGCCCTGCGTCTTCATGGGAGGGGCCGTCCAGCCTGGGACGCCCTCGGTACCTCTCGCCAGTCACAGAGCGTTTCACGTGTAGCGAGGCCCAGAGACCACAGCAACGCCAGCTGCCTCCCTCCCTCCCTACTACGTGGCCACGCAGCGCGGTGACGGTGGGAGCTCACTGCGGGCCCCAGAACGACTTCCAGCCGACGACCCGGACAGGTGGAGCGACAGGCGCCGACCGAGGGGTCCAACCAGGACTGTTGCCATTACCTTGCCCGCTTCACGTGAAACGCAACGCTAGGCGGGGCAAGCTGCGCCGCAGGCTCACCCGCCAACATGCCGCACCCGCGCTCACTACGACGGTCGGCCTCCTCATGGGAGAGGCGAAGAGCCTTCACGTCCGCAGGATCGGTACCCACGCAGGCCAGCGAGGTCAGACCGTTCGTGTCGGACGTCGCGGGTTCCCAGAATACGATCGGTGGACAACTCACCCCGTCGAGGCCCATATCGCGGCCACGAGCCGCACCGAACTGCAGCCCGGACCCCCTGAGGCCGCCCGAGACGGGTTTCACGGGAAACTGACTTTGCGGGGAAGCTGCTGACTGAAGCGTCCGCCCCGTGGAATGCGAGGGCGTCGCTGTGCGCCACGAAGGAGCGCCACTGCGATGCCCTCGAGACGCCCTCCAATGGATCCCGGTTTCACGTGAACCCACCGGCGAATCCGACATCGCGAATCCGAGGCCGAGATCGACGGAGATTCACGTGAACCGGTACGTGCCGGCAAGCAAAGTGCAGCCCTGATCGCGTTCGCGCCCAATGGTTGGCGCGAAGGGCTCTCCCGAAGCTTGTCAGCCGACTCAACGTCCCCGCATCCCCGTCGGCTGTGGTTTCACAGGAAACGCTCCGAACCTGCTTGCACCTTTGCTGGGTCAGGCGGCCCGCAGCGGCTGCAACGAGGCAATGACGCGACGACGCAACGACGCAACGACGCAACGACGCAACGACCGAGTTTCACGGGAAACGCCGAGTGGCACCCTAGTCGCCGTCGGGCCGTCTACTCGTCCTGAGATACGGATGCGCTCCGTCCTCGCCACGCCACTGACAACAGTACGTTTCACGGGGAACCCAGCGTGACCCTTCGCGACAGCAAAGCGATAAGGCGTTGCTGACCCAAACCCGCCGGCCCGGAGGCGGGGCTTTCAGCGCACCCGCGCCTGACGTTCCACGGGAAACAAGGGAACCGACGATCGCCCGACGGCTCGCCGGCGCGGGGGACCATCCACATTCACCCAAGCAATGTCGCCACCTTGCCTCGGCACCCCTCACCGACGGGCACTATCCACAACATCATGCACATCGGTGGAAAAGGCAGAAGGGCGCCGCGGACTGCAAGAGGGAGACCGCGGCCCGCGGTACCGCACATGCTCACCGGCGCGCCTGTCCGGGCCGGGGGGGGGGTAAGGATCGAGGCGATGGCGCGTTATTCTGACATGCAGAGCCCCTCGCGTCAGCTCCCTGCGGACCATCCCCGGCAGACCGTCTACTTCCGGGCGCAGCAAGAGACTCGCCCGTGGTCGGGGCCCTCCCGACACCAGGCCGAGCCCAGCTGGCACGGGCGCCCTCTGGCTTCACTAGGGGCAGCTACTTGTCCGAGGCGCTCATCGCGGATACGACGCCCCGCCCCCGGCCACGGGCAGCGACCATGCACAAGGGGGCCGGCATCACTGCCGACCCCCTCCATGCATTAGTCCAGCGGATTCAGCTCTCGGGCTGGTCCTCCGAGTCCGCGTGCCCGCCTGCTCCGGCTCCGATGTTCTCGACCAGACGTTCCAGGTCATCGAGGTTGGTGAACTCGAGCGTGATCTTGCCCTTGCGCTTGCCGACGTCGATTCGCACCTGGGTCTCCAGGCGGTTCGACAGTCGGCTGGTCAGATCGACCACGTGCGGGTCGTACGTGCTGCGGCGGGGCGTGCGGGTGGTCGCCTGCTGCTGCCCGCCACGGGCCACCAAGCGTTCCACGGCACGAACGGAGAGCCCTTCACTGACGATTCGCTGCGCCAGCTCCTCCATCAGTGAGGGGTCGTCCAGCGACAGGAGCGCGCGGGCGTGACCGGCGCTCAGCGCCCCGCTGGCGAGCCGTCGCTGCACGAGGGCGGGCAGGCGCAACAGACGCATCGTGTTGGTGATCTGAGGCCGTGAGCGACCGATACGCTCGCCGAGCTCATCCTGGGTGCATCCGAAGTCCTCGAGGAGCTGCTGGTAGGCATTGGCCTCTTCCAGCGGATTCAGCTGCGTGCGGTGAAGGTTCTCCAGGAGCGCGTCCCGCAGGAGATCGTCATCGCTGGTCTCCCGGATGATCGCGGGGATAGAGGTGAGTCCCGCACGCTGAGCGGCGCGCCAGCGCCGCTCACCCATGACGAGTTCGAACGACTCCCCATCCTCCGTGACCGGAATCGGGCGCACTACCACGGGCTGGAGGACGCCGACCTCGCGCAACGAGTACGCCAGCTCATCCAGCTCGTCATCGTCGAACATCGTGCGGGGGTTGCGCGGGTTCTCCCGGATCTCGTGGATCGGGACCTCCGCGAACTCCGCACCGGGCACGCTGAGCAGACCCTGACGGTCCTCCTCCGCCGACGGCCCCTGCGCCGCTTCCGGTTCAGCGCCCTCGGCGGCCGGCTCCACGCTGCTCTCGCGCCGCGTCTCCGCGGAGTCGCCCTCCCCGCCATCCCGGCCTCCGGGCGCGCCGTCCTGGCTCTCGCGGACGTCCTCCGGTGATTCCGGCGCGGTCCCATCGACCGCCCCGGCCCCATCGGTGTCGGTGTCGGCGTGCGTGACCGGCGAAGTCCCCGCCGAGGAGCCGGCAGCCGACTCCTGGCCCGCGGCAGCCTCGGCAGCCTGCGCAGGAGTCAGCTCCACGGCCTCGACGTCGACCACGGGGCTGTCTTCAGCGGTCGTGGAACGACCCGGGGCGGGTCCCGGGGAAGCGCTTGCCGCTGCCGGGTCCGCTTCCTTCGCCGTCGCAGGAGCAGTGGCCGTACCGCTGGCGGCGGCGCTGGCGGAGGAGCCGCGGGAGCGCATCGAAGTGCTCCCGGTGGAGGCTTTCCGGCTCGATGTCGTGCGGGCGGACGAGCCCGTGCCGCCAGCAGTGCCACGAGATGACGCCGACGAGCTCTCCGTGCTGCTGTCCGCGCTCTGCGCGGCAGACTCCTTGTCGGCGACAGTCTCCTTGTCGGCGGCAGGCTTCTTGGCAGCGGCGGGCTTCTTGGCGGCGACCGGCTTCTTGCCGGCGGTGGTCTTCTTGCCGGCAGCGGGCTTCCTGCCGCCGCTCGATGTCGAGCCGGATGCCGTACCGGCCGTGCTCGCAGCACCGTCGGGAGCCTGGTCGGCCTGGTCGGACTGCCCGGCGGCCGGGGCTCGCGACGTCGACCGCTTCGCGGCGGAAGCTCCCCGGGAGCCGGCGGAGCGGGATGACGATGTCGACCCTCGGCCGCGGCGCTCGGCAGCGGCGCGCGCCATCGCGTCGGCCAGGTCCTGGCGATCGGCCCGCTCACGCGCGGGGCGGTTCTCGTCGTCCGACGCCTTCTCGCCGGAGAAGAACATGTCCACCGGGCGCTCACTGGCCCCCTGGTCCTCGGCCTCCGACGGCGGGCGCGTGCGAGTACGAAGCTCCTGCTCAGGTGCGGGTGTGGCGCCCGCTCCCGGGATCAGGGCGCCGAGTCCGCGACCCAGTCCTCGCTTCTGCGTCATGGCCGTTGTCCTTCCGGAAAATGTCGTCCACCGTGGGTGGGACCAGGAACGCTCGCGGTCTCACCGCGGCGTCGTTCCGAGGTCGGTGTCATGGAGCGGGGCGAATGGTCAGTTCGTGCGCCGCTGCTCGATACGCGAGAGCGCCGCTGGAACCCGGATCGTACGTCAGCACCGTCTGGCCGTAGCTCGGCGCCTCGGAGATCCGCACGGAACGCGGGATCGTCGTCTCCAGGGTCTGCTCCGGGAAGTGGTCCCGGACGTCCTGGGCGACCTGTGCGGCGAGCCGGGTTCGGGCGTCGTACATGGTCAGCATGATCGAGGAGACCACCAGCTCGGGGTTCAGGTGCTGGCGGATCAGATCGATGTTGTTCAGCAGCAGCGTCAGGCCCTCGAGCGCGTAGTACTCGGCCTGGATGGGGATCAGCACTTCGCGGGCCGCGACCAGCGCATTCACGGTCAGCAGGCCCAGCGAGGGCGGGCAGTCGATCAGCACGTAATCCAGCCGGGGCAGGCCCTGCTCCTCCCGGAAGGCCAGATAGTCCCGGATGGCGTTGCGCAGCCGGTTCTCACGGGCCACCAGAGCGACCAGTTCGATCTCGGCGCCGGAGAGGTTGATCGTCGCCGGGGCGCAGTGGAGGCCGGCCATGTCCGGGACGTCCTGGACCACGTCCTGCATCGCCGCCGACTCCACCAGCACCTCGTACATGCTGGGCACCTCGGCGTGGTGCTCGATGTTCAGAGCGGTCGAGGTATTGCCCTGCGGGTCGGAGTCGATGACCAGCACCTGCAGGCCGCCCATGGACAGAGCCGCCGCCAGATTCACGGCGGTCGACGTCTTGCCGACGCCGCCCTTCTGGTTGGCAATGGTGATCACGCGCGTGCTCGCCGGCGCCTCGAACTCGAGGCCCTCGAGCTCCTTGCGGCGAGCGTGATCCCGGGCGAGCTCGCGCATCAGCGGAGTGTCCTCCATCGGCCCACGGCCCGGAGAGGAATCTTCGCGCTGGTCAGCCACGTGGATCTCCCTTCCTGCTCGCCGGCACCCGGCGACGCACTTGGACCACTGTAGTGGGAACCTCGACCTCACCGACCCCGTACTGGGAGATCTGGGCATCGGTGCCGCCGAGCCGGCGCAGCACCTTCTGGGCGGCGTCCAGCTCGTCGGCGGCCGAACTGCCCTTCATCGCCAGCAGCTGGCCGCCCTCGCCGACCAGCGGCAGCGTCCAGCGTGCGAGCTTGTCCAGGGCGGCGACCGCCCGGGCGGTGACGACGTCGAAGCTGCGCGCACCGTGCAGATCCTCCGCGCGGGCGCGCACGACCTCCAGCCCCAGGCCGAGCTCCGCCTCGATCTCCTCGAGCCACGTCGCCCGGCGCTGCATGGTCTCGATGAGCGTGACCCTCACTCCCGGCCGCGCGATCGCAAGCACCACACCGGGCAGTCCCGCACCGGATCCGACGTCGGCCAGCGTCGAGGCGTCGGGGTCGATCGCGTCGGCCATCAGCGCACAGTTGAGGATGTGCCGCTCCCACAGCCGCTCCACCTCGCGCGGGCCGATGAGTCCGCGTTCGGGGCCCTGCTCGGCGAGCATGCCGGTGAAGCGCTCCGCCAGCTCGAGACGGTCCGCGAACAGACGCTCGGCCGACGGGCGCAGCGAGTCGGGCAGGGACAGCATCGGGCGCCTCAGGATCCGGGGTAGATCACGACATGGCGGCTCTTGCCGTCCCCGTCGGACTCCGACCGCAGGCCCTCGCGCTTGGCGACGTCGTGGACGACCTTGCGCTCGAACGGGTTCATCGGTCGCATCGGGACCGGGGCACCGGTCTCCTTCGCCTCGGCGGCCGCCTGGGCGGCGAGGGCCTCGAGGCTGTCCTTGTGCTCGGCGCGGAAGCCGCCGATGTCGAGCATGAGCCGGGAGCGGTTGCCGGTGCGGGTCTGCACGGCCAGCCGCGCGAGCTCCTGCAAAGCGTCGAGCACCTCGCCCTTGGGCCGGTTCACCTTCTCCAGCTGGTGGGCGCCGCGGATCTCGACCGAGGCGCGATCCCCGTCCACGTCGATGTCGATGTCGCCATCGAGATCGGCGATGTCCAGCAGCTCCTCGAGGTAGTCGGCGGCGATATCGCCCTCCTCCTCGAGCCGGCGCAGCCGCTCCTGGGAGGACTCCGTCGGATCGGCCTCGTCCTCCCCGCCGTCCTCCAGGTCGCCGGAGGCACCACGGTCCTCCTCGTCGGCCGACTCGGCAGGTCGGGCCACCTCGGGGCCGGACTGCCCGGCATGCCCGGACTCAGCGGCGGGCTCCGGGGCGGACCGGGCAGAGGCCTCGGACGCGGCGGACTGCTCGGGCGCGGTCACCGGCTGGTCGTCGGCCTCGCCGGCGGTCGGGACATCAGGCGTGGTGTCGTTCATTCGGTCCTCCGAGGAATGCTGGGATGAATCGGGTGCGCTCCCGGGAGCGTCCGTGCTCCCGGGGTGCGAGGTCACTTCTTGCGCTTGGACTTCTTCTTCGCCCTCTTGTTCAGCGGGGACGTCGACGGGGGCGGCGTCGGGGTCTCGCCGGCCGCCTCCTGGGCCTTGCGCCGCTCCTCGGCGGCCTTCGCACGGGCCGCGCGGGCGCGCTCGAGCTTCTCCTGGTCAGTGAGCTTCTTGCCGCCGCGGTTCTTGCTCACCGGCTGCACGCGGATCTGCGGATCGGGCTCGGGTTCGCTGACCTTCTTGGGCGGGGTGAAGTCGAGCGGCTCGAGGCCCTTGCGCTCGCGCTTGGCGTTGATGCGCGACTGGCGCTCCTTCTCCGCGTCCGATCCCGGGGTGGGGGTGGCGCGGATGACGATGTACTGCTGGCCGAAGGTCCACACGTTGGTGGTCAGCCAGTAGATGAGCACACCGATCGGCATGCCCGGCCCCGTGATCACGTAGATGAACGGGAGCATGTACAGCATCATCTTCTGCGTGTTCGCCATGGGGCCCTCGAGGGCCGCCTTCGGCATGTTCTTCATGGTCAGTTCCTTCTGGGTGAAGAAGGTGACTGCACACATGCACGCGATGATGATGGCGGCGACGATCCGGGTGGTCATGCCACCCTCGCCCGCGTTGAGGAACGAATCGGCGATGGTGACGTCGCCGAAGATGGTGGAGTTGCTGGCACTGCGAGCCAGGTCCGAGGTCAGCGGTCCGAAGCGTTCACCGTCGGCCGCATCGGGGAGCTTGACGTAGAGCACACGGAAGAGGCCGAAGAAGATCGGCATCTGCAGCAGCATCGGCAGGCACGAGGAGAACGGGCTGGCGCCGGCATCCTTGTACAGCGCCATCGTCTCCTCCGCCATCTTCTGGCGGGAGGCCTGGTCCGTCTTGCCCTTGTACTTCTTCTGGACCTCTTTGAGCTCGGGCGAGACCATCTGCATCGCGCGCGAGGCCCGGATCTGCCGGACGAACAGCGGGATGATCAGGGTGCGCACCACGGCCGTGAGGCCGACGATCGACAGCACCCACGTGATGCCGGAGTCCGGTTCCATGAACGTGGACAGCAGCGCATGGAACTGCACCATGAGCCATGCGACGGCCCACTCGATGGGAAACAGGGGGTTCATCGGCCTGGTCTTCCTGCCGCCCGGATGCGCATGACGTTCATACGAGGTGACGGCTGTGGTCGGGAGTCTTGGACAAGGGTAGGCCCTAGCGGGCCGGGTGCCGCAGTCGGCGTGGATTCCTCCACATGCCCGGTGCAGGCACCGGATCGGGACCGCCGCGGGTGAGCGGGTTGCAGCGCACGATCCGCCCGATGGTCAGCAGCGTCCCCTTGAGCGCGCCGTGCACGCGCAGGGCGTCCATGCCGTACTGCGAGCACACCGGGTCGTACCGGCAGGCGGGCGGCGTGTACGGGGAGATGCCGACCTGGTAGGCACGCACCAGCAGTGCGAGAACCCGGCGCGGGAGCCGCAGCACCGCCCGCAGCGCGCCGTGCGAGGCGTTGCCCCGGTTGCGCCCTCGAGCCCGGTTGGCCTGGTGCATCGTCATCGCGCCGCCTCCCGACGACGCTCGAGCTTGCGCGCGGCCGAGCCCAGCGCGGCGACGACGTCGGCCTCGAGCGCGGCGAAGGGCTGCTGCTCGATGCCCGGCAGCGCCCGCATCACCGCCGCCGATCCGGGAGGCAAGCGGTCGAGGTGGGCACGGGCGATCTCCCGCAGCCGGCGGGTGACCCGGTTCCGCACGACGGCGTTGCCGATCTTCTTGGACACGACGAATCCCACGCGGGGTGCGTCCCCCTCCTGCGAGAGCAGGCTGAGGTGCACGACCACGTGGGATCGGGCGCTGCGCACGCCACCCCGGGTGACGGCGCGGAATTCGTCGCCGGTGCGGAGCCGGTGACTAGACCAGTTCACAGAGCCATGGTGCTGCGGGTCCGGTCACGGCGGCCCTCCGCCTCACGCGGAGAGGTCGGCGCGGCCCTTGGCGCGGCGGGCGTTCAGGATGGCGCGGCCGGCGCGGGTGCGCATGCGGGCGCGGAAGCCGTGCTTCTTGGCACGACGGCGGATGTTCGGCTGGAACGTGCGCTTGCTCATCGGTTCTCCTCGATCGTGGGCACGAACATGCCCCTCGCGGTGGTCTGAGGTCTGCTGCGACCGGTCTGCCCGGGCGCACCCGCCGTGACGGGGCGGCTGCCGAGAGACCGAACGACACCGCCGGAACCGGAGGCCGCATGGGGGCGGCCCGGGACCGTGTCGGGGACGGCGCGCAGCGCTGACTGCACGATGTTAGGCGCGGCGGACCGGGGGGTCAACGGCTGAGACGCCGTGACCGCCGGTTGTGGCCGGATTCTCACTGCGAGCGCCGGCTCACGCCACCGCGGGCCGAGACCGACCCGGCAGCCGGGAGAGAGACCTCACGGGTGAGCTGTCCACAGCCGGGATCCACAATACAGGGGCTACTGTGGAAAACTACCCGGACCGCTGATCGCCCCTATGGAGAACCTGATGCCTGACGCGAACGTCGACGCGATCTGGGAACGCACCCTGCAGACACTGCGCCGTGACGACACCGTGTCCCAGCGCGTGATCGCCCTGCTGACCCTGTCCCGTCTGATGGCCGTGGTGGCGGACACCGCCCTGCTCGCGGCGCCGTCGACCTCGGCGAAAGAGCTGTTCGAGCACCGGATCGCCGGGTCCCTCAAGGCTGCTCTCAGCGAGGCCACCGGCCGCGACATCCGCTTCGCCGTGACCGTCGACGAGTCGCTGCTGCTCGAGGAGGACACCGACGAGCCCGCGCCCTCGGCCGACGCGACCTCGGCTTCTACCGCCTCCGGTGCACATCCTGTGGACGGAGATGTGGACACGTCCCTGCCGGATGTCCACCAGTTCCACAGCGGTGACGACACCAGCGGCCCCTTCCGGCGCGACGAGGGATCCGTGCTGCCCTCGGGGGACCAGACCGGTCGCCCCGCGCTTCCCAGCAGCGCCTCGGCGGGCTCCGCCGGCACCGATTCCGACGCCGACCCGTTCTCCCCCCGGTTCTCCTCGACCCGCTTCACGTCGACGGGGTCCTACACCGGCAGCGCGGCCGATGATCCCAGCGCCTACGCGGGACTCTCAGCGCTGACCGGGTCCTCGGCGCCGTCCCCGGGCCCGGCCCCGCGTCGCCCGTCGGCGCCGGCCGCCGGCGAGCCCACGCTCGGCGAGGATTCGCGCCTGAACGGCAAGTACACCTTCGAGACGTTCGTCATCGGGTCCTCGAACCGCTTCGCACAGGCCGCCGCCTCGGCGGTCTCGGAGACCCCGGCAAAGGCGTACAACCCGCTGTTCATCTACGGCGGCTCCGGCCTGGGCAAGACCCACCTGCTGCACGCCGTCGGCCACTACGCCCAGAGCCTGTACCCGGACATCGTGGTGCGCTACGTGAACTCCGAGGAGTTCACCAACGACTTCATCAACTCCGTGCAGTCCGGCCAGTTCGGCAAGGCCCAGGAGTTCCAGCGCCGCTACCGCGACATCGACATCCTGCTCATCGACGACATCCAGTTCCTCCAGCGTGCCCCGGAGACGATGGAAGCCTTCTTCCACACGTTCAACACGCTGTACAACACCGACAAGCAGATCGTGATCACCTCCGATCTGCCGCCGAAGGAGCTCGGAGGCTTCGAGAACCGCATGCGGTCACGGTTCGAGATGGGGCTGATGACCGACGTGCAGCCGCCCGACCTCGAGACCCGCATCGCGATCCTCCGCAAGAAGGTCGCCCAGGAGAACACCGGCGAGGTCCCGCACGAGGTGCTCGAGTACATCGCCTCGCACATCGCCACCAACATCCGCGAGCTGGAGGGGGCTCTGATCCGCGTCCAGGCGCTGCACTCGCTCTCGCGGCAGCCGATGGACGTCACGCTCGCCGAGAGCGTGCTGAAGGATCTGCTCTCCCACGACGACGGCGCCCAGATCACGGCGTCGACGATCATCGCCCAGACCGCGACCTACTTCGGCCTCTCGGTCGACGAGATCGTCGGCACCGGCCGCTCCCGCCGGCTGGTCTCGGCCCGGCAGATCGGCATGTACCTGTGCCGCGAGCTGACGGACATGCCGCTGATCCGCATCGGGGAGGAGTTCGGCGGGCGGGACCACACCACCGTCATGCACGCGAACAAGAAGATCAGCGAGCTGATGAAGGAACGCCGGGCGATCTTCAACCAGGTCACAGAGCTGACTGCGCGTATCAAGAGCTCCAGCTCCTCGACCCGGGCGTGAGGCTCGCGGGGCCTGTGGTCCCGAGAAACCGACGGCGCTGGGGACGATGCTGTGGACAGTGACCGGCCCCTGACGGGTGTCTGAAGAACATTCCTGGTCAGCGCCAGCTTCTCCCCAATTGTGGACAACTCTGTGGACGGTGTGGAGTGATCGGCATCTGCGCAGGAGCCGATGTGAACGGCTGAATGACAAAAATGCCGTGCACGCAAGGGTGCATGCACAACCGATGCACGTTGCGATGACGCCGATCCCCGGCTGGTCCACGTGACCGTCATACGGGCTCACCTGCGACGATGGTGGTTGTCCACGAAGTACACAGCCGTGAAGAAGAGGACTGTAGTTCTTTGCTCGACGGGGATGTGGATGCGCGGGTGTCGGAAGCGCCGACGACGGGGCCGATGACGCGGTGGCCCATGACAGGTGATCGACGCGCGATGGCGGGACGGCTGTCAAGGATCCTGGACGGTGTGTCGGCGAGAGGTCCGCGAAACCGATACGCTGTGCTCCGTTCGATCAAGTTCTGGCATTCGACCACTGCGAAGGAGTGGCAACGGTGAAGTTCCACCTCGACCGCGGCGTCCTCGGCGACGCCGTCTCCTGGGCCACCCGAACCCTCCCCGTCCGGCCGGCGATGCCGATCCTGCAGGGCGTGCGCATCGTCGCCGATGCCAGCGGCGAACTGCAGCTGTCCACGTTCGACTACGAGGTCAGCGCCCAGATCCGACTCGATGCCGAGGTCGAGCAGCCCGGCGAGGTCCTGGTCCAGGGCCGGATGCTCTCCGACATCGTCCGGGCACTGCCGAACAAGGACGTCTCCATCGCGCTCGAGGGCACCAAGCTCCAGGTCCGCTGCGGCAGCGCCCGCTTCGCCCTGGCCACGCTCCCGGTCGAGGAGTACCCGCAGCTGCCGTCGATGCCGCCCGTGGCCGGGTCCGTCGCGGCCGACGTGTTCTCCGAGGCCATCAGCCAGGTCACCGTCGCCGCCTCGAAGGACGACACCCTCCCGCTGCTGACCGGCGTGAAGGTCGAGATCACCGGCGAGACCATGACCCTGATGGCCACCGACCGCTACCGCCTGGCGATGCGCGAGCTCACCTGGACGCCCACCACGCCCGGCGCCGAGCAGACCGCCCTGGTGCGCGGCCGCACCCTCCACGAGGTCGCCCGCTCGATGTCCACCGGCGGCAGCGTCGACATCGCTCTGGCCGAGGACGCCTCGGCGAACCTCATCGGGTTCGAGGCCGGCGGCCGCCGCACGACCTCGACGCTGGTCGACGGCGAGTACCCCCCGGTGCGTCGGCTCTTCCCCGAGACCACCGCGATCACCGCGGTCGTCGCCACCGGCCCCCTGATGGAGGCCGTCAAGCGCGTCTCCCTGGTCGCCGAGCGCAACACCCCCGTGCGACTGTCCTTCACCGAGGGCCAGGTCGCCCTCGAGGCCGGCGCCGGTGACGACGCCCAGGCCAGCGAAGTCCTCGAGGCGCACCTCGAGGGCGAGGATCTCGTCGTCGGCTTCAATTCCGGGTTCCTGCTCGACGGGCTCGGCGCCCTCGGCGCGGAGTTCGCGCGGCTCGTGTTCACCGACTCCATCAAGCCCTCGGTCATGAGCGGTCAGGACTCCCTCGAAGGGACTCCCGACACCTCGTACAAGTACCTGATCATGCCGATGCGGATCTGAGGGCGGGAGTGGTCTCTCCGTGCAGCTGACCGCTCTCGACCTCACGGACTACCGCTCCTACCCGCGGCTCACCCTGCCGGTGCATCCGGGCATCACGGTGATGGTCGGCCAGAACGGCCAGGGCAAGACGAACATCGTCGAAGCCGTGTGGTACCTGGCGACCCTCTCCAGCCACCGCGTGCCGCACGACGCGGCACTGGTGCGCCGCGGGGAATCGACCGCGATCATCCGCGCCACCTTCCAGCGTGCCGGTCGCCCGCTGCAGGTCGACCTCGAGATCACCCCGGGCAGGGCGAACCGCGCCCGGCTGCAGGGCCAGAACGTCTCCCGCCTGCGCGACCTGCTCGGCGAGGTGCGGGCCGTGCTCTTCGCGCCCGAGGACCTGGGCCTGGTCAAGGCCGATCCCGAGGGCCGGCGACGCTTCCTGGACGAGCTGCTGTTCGTCATCGCCCCCCGCTACGCCTCGGTCAAGGCCGACTACGACCGTGTGCTCAAGCAGCGCAGCAACCTGCTCAAGCAGATGCGTTCCCTGCGCCGCGGCAGCAGCGCCAATCCCGTCGGCGGCCTGGACCCATCCGAGACGGCCGCCTCCACCCTCGAGGTGTGGGACCAGCAGCTCGCCCGCCTCGGCGCGGATCTGCTGCGCGCCCGGCTCCACCTGGTCAACCGCCTCCGCCCCCACCTGGGCTACTCCTACCTGCGGGTCGCCACGGACGAAGGCGCCGAAGAGGCCCTCGACCTCCCGCCCGACCAGCGTGGGGACGTCGATTCCCCGGCCGACGTCGCCTACCGCTCCACCGCACTGGACGAGCTCGGGGCCGCGCCGGGACAGCTGCCCAGCACCCGCGAGATCCACGACGTGCTGCTGGATCTGCTCGCCCGCCGCCATGACGAGGAGATCGACCGCGGCGTCACGCTCAGCGGGCCGCATCGCGACGACCTCGAGATCCGGCTGCACGACTTCCCCGCCAAGGGCTATGCCAGCCACGGCGAGTCCTGGTCCCTGGCCCTCGCCCTGCGACTGGCCTCCTACGATCTGCTGCGGCTCGAGGAGGGCGACCTCGGGGACGGTGAACCGATCCTCATCCTCGACGACGTCTTCAGCGAGCTCGACACCCGCCGCCGCGACCGCTTGGGGCGGATCGTCACCCACGCGTCGCAGGTGCTGATCACCACCGCGAACGACAGTGACATCCCCGCGTCCCTGGACGGCGAGATCCACGTCGTCGACGTCAGCCTGGGAGCGGCCGTGCCCCGCGAGGACGGGAGCCGGCCATGACCCCGCGTCCCGGCGGCGACCCAGGCAGCGACGGTCCCTCCCGGCCGCGCCTCGCCAATCCCTACGACCTCTCCACCTGGACCGGTCGCACCGACGGCGCGCGTCCCGGCCCCTCAGCCGGACAGGCACTGCCGGCTCCACCGGAGGAGTCGGGCCGCGGCTCACGGGCGACGGCCCCGAGCGGGTCGGCCCGGTCGCGCCGCGAGGGCAGCACCGGCCCGGACGCGGCCTTCGGGGCGGGCGCCCCTGGTGGTCCCGGCGACGGTGACGGCACGGTGGGCGCGGACGAGACCGAGGAGCTGTACGACCCGCCGGACCTCGCCGCCGTGGCCGACCCCTTCGAACTGGCCCGCCGCACGGTCAACCGCTCGCGGGCCGCGGCGCGGGACCGGGGCCTGTTCCCCATCTCGGCGAAGACCCAGGCACGAGATGTGCGCGACCGATCCGGCAGCGCGCCCGGCTACTCGGGCTCCCGGCCGGACCCCCGGGACCCCCAGAGCATCGAGACCGTGCTGCGCAAAGTGCTGGGGAACCTGGGCTGGAACGCGGGGATGAGCGCCGGGCGCGTGCTGGAGGAATGGGACGACATCGTGGGCGAACGGATCAGCACCCACTGCCGCCCCGTCAGCTTCGAGGACGGCGTGCTCGTGGTCAGCGCCTCCTCCTCCGCCTGGGCATCCCAGCTGCGGATGCTCTCACCCCAGCTGATCACGACCATCGAGGAGCACATCGGCGCCCACGTGATCTCCGAGCTGCGGGTCACGGGCCCGGCCGCGGCCGAGCGCAGCTGGAAGAAGGGCCGGCGCACTGTCACCTGGCGCGGACCCCGCGACACCTACGGGTGATACGCGCCTCGGCCCCGCCACGGCGGGCCACCGACTGCTAGCGTGGGCTCCGACGAGCTGGAAAGCTCGCGTGCACTGGGGTCGGTGAAATTCCGAGCCGGCGGTGACAGTCCGCGACCCGATGGCCTTCGGCCCTCGGTTGACCAGGTGGAACTCCTGGACCGACGGTCAGAGTCCGGATGGGAAGCGCACGCGACGTCGTCCTCCGGACGGCCCTGGCCGCGCACTCTCCGTGCGCTGGCAGCGGCACCCCGGAGTGACGCCGCCTCCGTG
The DNA here is from genome assembly GCF_042666535.1 of Brachybacterium sp. GCM10030252. Lineage (NCBI taxonomy): Bacteria > Bacillati > Actinomycetota > Actinomycetes > Micrococcales > Dermabacteraceae > Brachybacterium > Brachybacterium sp. GCM10030252. The sequence goes on from NZ_JBHTDM010000006.1 coordinate 177,950, forward strand.
ACCCCTCCCTCACTCCGGACCGCGAGCGACGCGGACCGGAGGAGAGAGCATGCTGAACACGCATGAGCGCGACGCCCTGCGCCGCGCCTTGGAGATCGCGGCGGATCCTGGCGTCCCCCTCGGCCCCAATCCCCGCGTCGGCTGCGTCCTGCTGACCCCGGACGGCACGGTCCTCGCCGAAGGCCACCACCGCGGGGCCGGCACGGCCCACGCCGAAGCCGACGCCCTCGCCGGCGCTCGCCGTGAGGGAAGGGGATCGCCGGCCGGGGCGACGGCCGTCGTCACGCTCGAGCCCTGCACCCACGTCGGCCGCACCGATCCGTGCGCGGACGCGCTGATCGCCGCCGGCATCGCCCGGGTCGTCATCGCCCGCCGGGATCCGAACCCCGTGGCCGCCGGCGGGATCGAGACGCTGCGCGCCGCAGGGATCGAGGTCGAGGACGAGGTCCCGGAGGATCTCGCGGCGCGGGCGGCCGCCCTGAACCGCGGCTGGGAGCACGGCCTGCGGCACGGCCGCCCCCTGGTCACCGCGAAGATCGCCCTCACCCTGGACGGCAAGGCTGCCGCGGCCGACGGCAGCAGCCGCTGGATCACCGGCGAGACCGCCCGGCAGGAGGTCCACCGCCTCCGCGCCACCTGCGACACCGTGCTGATCGGTACCGGCACCGCGCGCGCGGACCATCCGACCCTCACCGCCCGCCGGGGCGACGGCACGCTCCTGCCCCGGCAGCCGCACCGGGCCGTCATGGGCACCAGCGACCACCCGCCGCTGCCGGCCCTGGACGGAGCCGGCCCCGAGATCCCGCTGCGCACCCGGGATCCCTCCAGCGCCCTCACCGATCTTTTCGAGCGCGGGCAACGCCACGTGCTGCTCGAGGGCGGGCCCACTCTCACCGCCGCCTTCCTCGCCGCCGGCACGGTCGACGAACTCATCGTCCACCTCGCCCCGACCCTGCTCGGCGCCGGCCCCGCCGGGATCGGTGACCTCGGCATCACCACGATCGCCGACCGCCTCGACCTCGACCTCGTCACCACCGAGCCACTGACCTCACCCGACGGGCGCACCGACCTCCAGCTGACCCTGCGCCCCCGCACCACCCGACCCTGACCCGAAGGGAACCCACCATGTTCACAGGCCTCATCGAGGAGCTGGGGACGGTCGACGCCGTCATCCCGCCCGACCAGTCCCATCCCGACCAGCCCCGGCCCGACGGGACCGGGCCCGACCACGGCACCGTCCGGCTGCGGATCCGCTCGCCCCACGTCCTCGAGGACGTCGCCCTCGGCGACTCGATCGCCGTCAGCGGCTGCTGCCTGACCGTCGCGGACATCGACGGCGAGATCTGGACCGCCGACGTCATCCCCACCACCCTCGCCGCCACCACCCTCGCGGGTCTCAGCGCCGGCGACCGCGTGAACCTCGAGCGCTCGCTGCGCGCCGACGGGCGCCTGGGCGGGCACATCGTCCAGGGCCACGTCGACGGGGTCGGCGAGATCCTGGGCCGCGAGGAGGGCGAGGGCGGGACGCTGCTGCGCCTGAGCACCCCGGGCCTGGATCGCTACCTCGTGGAGAAGGGCTCGCTCACCGTGGACGGGGTGAGCCTCACCGTCGCCGCGCTCGAGGACGGCCTGGTCACCATCGGGCTGATCCCCGAGACCCTCGAGCGCACCACGCTTGGCCTGCGCCGCGTGGGCGACCGGGTCAACCTGGAGGTCGACGTGCTCGCGAAGTACGTCGAGAAGCTGACCGCCGGCGCACTGGCCGGAGCGGAGACCGGACGATGAGCACGCTGCGACTGGACCCGATACCCCGCGCGATCGACGACATCGCAGCCGGCCGGCCCGTGATCGTGATCGACGACGAGGACCGCGAGAACGAGGGCGACCTGATCCTCGCCGCGAGCGCCGTGACCCCGGAGCTGCTGGCCTTCGCCGTGCGGTACTCCAGCGGTCTGCTCTGCGCGCCCGTGAACGCCGCCCGGGCCGACGCCCTCGAGCTGCCGCTGATGGTCGCCTCCAACGCCGATCCGCTGCGCACCGCGTACACGGTCAGCGTCGACGCCCACGAGGGCGTCACCACCGGCATCAGCGCCGCCGACCGGGCCCGCACCCTGCAGGTGCTGGCCTCCCCGCGGTCCGGCCCCGGCGATCTGATCCGACCGGGACACGTCTTCCCCCTGCGAGCCCGCGACGGCGGCGTGCTCGAGCGGCGCGGCCACACCGAGGCCGCGGTGGACCTCACGCGCCTGGCGGGACTGCCGGACGTCGGGATGATCGTCGAACTCGTCCACGACGACGGCAGCATGATGCGCGGGCCCGCCCTGCGCGAGTTCGCCGATGAGCACGGTCTGGCCATGATCTCCATCGAGGCCCTCGTCGAGCACCGGCGGACCCACGACGCTCCGGCGTTCGCGGAGTCTCCGGAGCTGCCGGCCGCTCCCGTCCCGCAGGCGAGGCACGAGCCGCTGGAGGTCACGGCGCCGGTGGAGCTGCCGACGAGATACGGCCGGTTCCGTGCGCTCGCCGTCCGCGAGGGCTCGGCAGAGCACCTGGTCCTCGTGCGCGGCGAGGTCACCACGCCCGGGCCGGTGCTGACGCGGGTCCACTCCGAGTGCGTCACCGGGGACATCCTGGGCAGCCGGCGCTGCGACTGCGGTCCCCAGCTCGAGGAGTCGCTCGCCCGCATCGATGCCGCCGGTCGGGGGGTGCTGATCCTGCTCCGCGGCCATGAGGGCCGCGGCATCGGGCTGCTGGAGAAGCTGCGCGCCTATGCGCTCCAGGAGCACGGCCGCGACACCGTCGACGCCAACCTCGATCTCGGCCTCCCCGTCGACTCCCGATCCTTCACGATCGTCCCGCAGATCCTCGACCACCTCGGCGTCGGCGCGATCGAGCTGCTCACCCAGAACCCGGCGAAGGCCGACGCGCTGCGCGCCGGAGGCGTCGAGGTCACGGGCACGGTGGACCTCACCACCCACGCCACCCCCGAGAACCTCGCGTACCTGACCACCAAGCGCGACCGGCTGGGCCATCACCTCGTCGGCCTGCCACCGATCACCTCCGCCGGCCTCCCCCGCGAGGCCGGCACCGCACCGAACGGAGAGAGACCATGAGCGGATCCGGAAGCCCCACCGCGGAGATCCCCCACCTGCCCGGCGCCCGCGTCGCCCTCGTCGCGGCCTCCTGGCACGACCAGGTGATGGACGGTCTGATCGCCGGCGCCCTGCGCGCCTGCGCCGAGGCTCAGCTGCCCGATCCGGCCGTGCTCCGCGTCCCCGGCAGCATGGAGCTGGCCGTGGTCGCGGACCGCCTGGCCCGCACCCACGACGTCGTCGTCGCCCTCGGCGTCGTCATCCGCGGCGGGACCCCGCACTTCGACTACGTCTGCCGGGCGGCGACCGACGGACTCTCCCGGGTCAGCCTCGACCACGGGATCCCTGTGGGCTTCGGCCTCCTGACCTGCGATGATGAGCAGCAGGCGCTGGATCGTGCGGGTCTGCCCGGATCCGGTGAGGACAAGGGATACGAGGCCGCCTCGGCGGCTCTGGTCACGGCCGGAGTGCTCGGGAGGATCCCGTCGGCCGCTGGCGGGAGGAGCTGAGTAGCCGCGGGGACCGGCCGGCGCGGACGCATCGGATCCTCAGATTCGCCTGTGCCGCGCCCGGACCCCGGGCGACGTACCGGTCCCCGTCGGCCGGTCCGTCGGCGCCTTGCAGAGCCCTTCGCGCGACGCGTGGCACCGATTCTGCGTCACGTTGTCCACACGACGGAGTGGCGTAGTAGGTCCAGACGGCGTTTTCCGGTAGAATCGAGCAGGTTCGGCCGACGTCCTCCGACGTCCTCGTGGACTCATGCCGTCGGCTCGGCCGCTGTGGCCTACGGGTCCCCGTACGCGCGTGCGCGCGCGGGAGCTCCGTGGGCCGCCTGTGTGCTGAGCCGGACCCATGGGCCGCGGCGCACTGCCGAACTCCCCTCGGCGCACTCCGGGCCGAGGGACCCAGGACTGCGAGGAGCCACACCAGGTGAGCGACAGCGACCGACCCATGCCCGACCAGGACGCGCCCCAGAGCATCCCGGACCCGTCGTCCGGAACCAGCGAGGAGACCGCCGCCGCCCCGGTGCCCGGGTCCGCCGGCGAACGGGCCGCCCACGCTCCCGAGCACTACGAGGCCTCGGACATCACCGTCCTCGAGGGCCTCGAGGCGGTCCGCAAGCGCCCGGGCATGTACATCGGCTCCACCGGTGAGCGGGGCCTGCACCACATGGTCCAGGAGATCGTCGACAACTCCGTGGACGAGGCGATGGCCGGCCACGGCGACGCCATCGAGGTGACCCTGCTGGCCGACGGCGGCGTCCGCGTCGTCGACCACGCCCGCGGCATCCCCGTGGACATGCACCCCACCGAGGGGAAGCCCGCGGTGGAACTGGTGCTGACCGTGCTGCACGCCGGCGGCAAGTTCGGCGGCGGCGGCTACGCGGTCTCCGGCGGTCTGCACGGCGTGGGCTCCTCCGTGGTCAACGCCCTGTCCTCCCGGATGGAGGTGGAGATCCGCCGCCAGGGCCACGTGTGGCGCCAGGCCTACCGGCGCGGCGTCCCCGAGGGCCCGCTGGACAAGGGCGAGGAGACCGAGGAGACCGGCACCACCATCACCTTCTGGGCCGATGACGAGATCTTCGACGAGACCGTCTACGACTTCGAGACCCTGCGCAAGCGGTTCCAGCAGATGGCGTTCCTGAACAAGGGCCTGCGGATCACGTTGACCGACGAGCGCCCGTCCGAGGACGATCAGGACGGCGAGGACGACATAGTCGACGTCGAGCTGGCGGCCGAGGGCGCCGGCACGGGGACCGGGCCGCACTCGGTCACCTACCTCTACGAGCGCGGCCTGCAGGACTTCGTCGAGTTCATCAACACGGCGAAGAAGGCCGAGGTGATCCACCCCGACATCATCTCCTTCGAGTCCGAGGACACCGAGGCGCACATCTCCGTCGAGGTGGCCATGCAGTGGACGGGTGCCTACTCGGAGTCCGTGCACACCTACGCCAACACGATCAACACCCACGAGGGCGGCACCCACGAGGAGGGCTTCCGCAGCTCGCTGACCTCGATCGTGAACCGCTACGGGCGCGCACAGGGCCTGCTCAAGGAGAAGGACGCCAACCTCACCGGCGAGGACATCCGCGAGGGCCTGACCGCGGTGATCTCGGTGAAGCTGGGCGAGCCCCAGTTCGAGGGCCAGACCAAGACCAAGCTGGGCAACACCATCGCCCGCACCTTCATGGTCAAGGTGATGACCGACCAGCTCCAGGACTGGTTCGTCTCCCACCCGCAGGAGGCCAAGGCCATCGTCATGAAGGGCCAGGCGGCCGCCGCCGCCCGCGAGGCGGCCCGCAAGGCCCGCGACGCCACCCGCCGCAAGTCGCCGCTGGAGTCCGGCGGCATGCCCGGCAAGCTCAAGGACTGCGCCTCCCGCAATCCTGCGGAGTCGGAGATCTTCATCGTCGAGGGCGACTCGGCCGGCGGCTCCGCGGTCTCGGGCCGTGAGCCCTACAACCAGGCGATCCTGCCGATCCGCGGCAAGATCCTGAACGTGGAGAAGGCCCGGCTGGACCGCGCGCTCGACAACGCGGAGGTCCGCTCGCTGATCACCGCCTTCGGCACCGGCATCGGCGAGGACTTCGATGCCACCAAGCTGCGGTACCACAAGATCATCCTCATGGCCGACGCCGACGTGGACGGCCAGCACATCGTCACGCTGCTGCTGACTCTGCTGTTTAGGTACATGCGCCCGCTGATCGAGCTCGGCCACGTGTTCGTCGCCATGCCGCCGCTGTACCGCCTGAAGTGGTCCAACGCCCCGCACGAGTACGTCTTCAGCGACGACGAGCGCGACGAGCGCCTCGAGGCCGGCCGCGCCGCCGGCCGCCGGATCCCCAAGGACAACGGCATCCAGCGGTACAAGGGCCTCGGCGAGATGGACTGGAAGGAGCTCCAGACCACCACCATGGACACCAACTCGCGCACCCTGAAGCAGGTCACCGTCGACGAGGCCGCCGACGTCGACACCATCTTCTCCGTCCTGATGGGCGATGACGTCGAGTCCCGGCGCCGCTTCATCCAGGAGAACGCCAAGGACGTCCGCTTCCTCGACATCTGAGGGCTCCCCGGGGCCGCGCACGGCCCGGCCCGAGCGCCCCCGGGAACGCCCACGACCCTCGGCCCCACCCGAAAGGCCTTCCACGCCATGAGCGACACTCCGCAGGACCCCAACAGCCCTGACGAGACCACGCCCCAGGACCCCGGCACCGGGCCCGCCGACGAGGCGACCCCGGATCCCGAGGCGCCCTCGCTGCCCGGCGGCATCGTCGGCCCCTCCACCCCGGAGGGCTCCCACGAGGTCTCGCAGTCCGAGGCGGCCGATCGCACGGTCACCCTCGTCGATCCGCTGGATGAGAACGAGGTCGACCGCATCACCCAGGTCGACCTGAACCAGGAGATGCAGCACTCCTACCTCGACTACGCGATGAGCGTGATCGTCTCCCGCGCGCTGCCGGACGTGCGCGACGGCCTCAAGCCCGTCCACCGCCGCATCGTCTACGCGATGTACGACGGCGGCTACCGCCCCGACCGCTCCTTCTCGAAGTGCGCGAAGGTCGTCGGCGACGTGATGGGCAACTACCACCCCCACGGCGACAGCGCGATCTACGACGCCATGGTGCGCCTGGTCCAGCCGTGGGCGATGCGGTACCCGCTGATCCTTGGACAGGGCAACTTCGGCTCCGCGGGCGATGACGGTGCGGCCGCACCCCGGTACACCGAGTGCAAGATGGCGCCCCTGGCGATGGAGCTGGTGCGGGACATCGACCAGGACACGGTCGATACCCAGGGCAACTACGACAACACCATCGACGAGCCCGTCGTGCTCCCGGCCCGCTTCCCGAACCTGCTGGTCAACGGTTCTGCCGGGATCGCGGTGGGCATGGCCACCAACATCCCCCCGCACAACCTGCGCGAGGTCGCGGGGGCCGTCCAGTGGTACCTCAGGAACTACGAGGCCACCAAGCCCGAACTGCTCGAGGCCTGCCTCGAGCACATCAAGGGGCCCGATTTCCCCAACGGCGCCACGATCGTCGGCACCAAGGGCATCGAGGACGTCTACCGCACCGGTCGCGGCTCCATCACGCAGCGCGCCGTGGTCTCCACCGAGGAGATCAACGGCCGCATGTGCCTCGTGGTGACCGAGCTGCCGTACCAGGTCAACCCCGACAATCTCGCCCGCAAGATCGCCGAGATGGTCAAGCTGGGCAAGATCCAGGGCATCGCCGACATCACCGACGAGACCTCGGGCCGCACCGGCCAGCGCCTGGTCATCACCCTCAAGCGCGACGCGGTCGCCAAGGTGGTGCTGAACAACCTCTATAAGCACACCCAGCTGCAGGAGAACTTCTCCGCGAACATGCTGGCCCTGGCCGGCAATGTGCCCCGCACCCTGTCGATCGACTCGTTCGTCCGTGAGTGGACCAAGCACCAGATCGACGTCATCGTGCGCCGCACGCAGTACCGCCTGCGCAAGGCCGAGGAGCAGATCCACATCTACCGCGGCTACCTCCGCGCCCTGGACGCGCTGGACGAGGTCATCGCGCTGATCCGCCGGTCCCCGGACGCCGACGAGGCACGCACCGGGCTGATGGAGCTGCTGGAGATCGACGAGCTCCAGGCCAACGCGATCCTGGCGATGCAGCTGCGCCGGCTGGCCGCCCTGGAGCGCCAGAAGATCATCGAGGAGCACGACCGGCTGCAGGCCCTGATCGAGGAGTACAACGCGATCCTGGCCTCCCCGCAGCGCCAGCGCGACATCGTCTCCGAGGAACTGTCCGAGATCGTCGACAAGTACGGCGACGACCGCCGCACCCAGATCCTCCCGTTCGACACCGACATGTCGATGGAGGACCTGATCCCCGAGGAGGACGTGGTCGTCACCATCACCCGCGGCGGGTACGTCAAGCGCACCCGCGCCGACCAGTACCGCGCCCAGAAGCGCGGCGGCAAGGGGGTGCGCGGGGCCTCGCTGCGCGCGGACGACGTGGTCGAGCACTTCTTCACCACCACCACCCACCGCTGGCTGCTGTTCTTCACCAACCAGGGGCGGGTCTACCGCGCCAAGGGCTACGAGCTGCCCGAGGCCCCGCGGGACGCCAAGGGCCAGCACGTGGCGAACCTGCTCGCCTTCCAGCCCGACGAGAAGATCGCCTCGGTCCTGACGATCGATACCTACGAGGATGCCCAGTACCTGGTGCTGGCCACCCGTTCGGGGCTGGTCAAGAAGACTCCGATGCCGGCGTTCGACTCCAACCGCACCGGCGGCATCATCGCCATCAACCTCCGCGACATCGACGGCCCGGACGGGCCCGAGCCGGACCGGCTGATCGCCGCCCGCGCGGTCGACAGCGAGGACCATCTGCTGCTGGTCTCCCGCAACGGGCAGTCCGTGCGGTTCCCGGCCGGTGACGACGTGCTGCGCCCGATGGGCCGCGCCACCTCCGGCGTGACCGGCATGAAGTTCCGCCATGACGACCAGCTGCTGGCCATGGACGTCGTCCGACCCGGCCAGTACGTCGTCACCGTGACCGAGGGCGGCTACGCCAAGCGCACCAGCATCGATGAGTACCGCGTCCAGGGCCGCGGCGGCCTGGGCATCCGGGTCGCCAAGCTGCCCGACGACCGGGGCCACCTCGTCGGCGCCGCCGCCGTGGAGGAGTCCGACGAGCTGCTCGTGGTCATGGAGCGCGGCCGCGTGGTCCGCTCCCGCGTCGCCGAGGTGCCGGCCAAGGGCCGCACCACCATGGGCGTCGTCTTCGCCAAGCCCGACAAGGGCGATCAGATCCTGCTGGTCACCGCCAGCCCCGAGTCCGAGGTGGACGAGGAGCTGGCCGAGGTCGCGGAGACCCCGGACCTCGACGAGGGCGCGGCGGCAGAAGGCGGGGATGCTGTGGAGATCTCGAGCGAGGACGAGTCGCAGTCAGCTCCGGCCCCCTCCGATGATCTAGGCTCTGACGAGTCCGACCGGTCGCCCTCCGGCGGCGACGACACGATCGAGGAGTGATCCGTGAGCACGAGTGACTCGAGGACTGCCTCCACGTCCCGCACGTCCTCCCCCCAGAGCGCGTCGCCGGATGCGACCTCGAAGCTCCCGGTCGTCGAGGACGGCAAGGAGACCGACGGCTCCTCCGACGAGAGGATCGGGACCGGGAAGGGCTCCGCCGCCCGGGGCGCCAGCCGCAGCCCGAAGAAGGAGACCGCGAGCTCTGCTGCGGCCTCCGCCGAGAAGCAGCGGCGCGGGCCGCGCCGCGTGCGGCTGACGCTGGCCCGGCTCGACCCGTTCTCGGTGATGAAGCTGTCCTTCCTGGTGGCGATCGCCATCGGTATCGCGACCGTGGTCGCTGTGATCCTGATGTGGAACCTGGTCGACGCCATCGGCCTGTGGACCCAGATCGATCAGCTGGGCCGTGACCTCAACGGCGGTGATCCGCTGCCGTTCATGGAGTTCTTCGAGTTCTCCAAGATGGTCAGCTACGGCACCATCGTCGCCGTGGTCAACGTCGTGATCATCACCGCGCTGGGTACGCTGCTGGCCTTCCTCTACAACCTGGTCGCCGCGCTCCTGGGCGGGCTGAAGGTCACCTTCACCGACGACTGATCCTGCACCACGCACTGGACGGGCGGGCACCTGCGGGTGCCCGCCCGTTGTGCGTCTGCGGTCAGTTCCTCCACATCGGCTGCAGGGTGGGGCCGTTCTCGATCAGCCGGATCGGCTCGCCGTGGGCCGAGAATCCGTGGCGGAGGTAGAGGGCCCGATTGGCGGGGGTGGAGGCCTCGAGGTACAGGGGCAGCCCGAGCTCCCGGGCACGGGCGATCCCGGCCTCGATCAGGGCGTGGCCCGCTCCTCGGCCCCGCTGCTCGGGAAGCACGGCCATCGAGACCAGATGCAGGTGCGGCAGGCGCGGCGTGCGGGCCGCGGTGGCCCGTTCCACGGCCCGCAGTCGCCGGGTCGCGGTCTCCTGGGCCGGGGGCTCGCCGTCCTCCGGATCCCCGTCGCTCGGGCCGGTGTCGGGGACCGGCACCCAGATGGAGACCCCGATCGGGGACTCCGCCGCGTCCAGCGCGAGGATCACCGCATCGGCCTCGAGTGCGGCGCGCAGGGAGTCGCGGAAGCTCTCGCGCAGCAGCGCATCGCGGCGGGCGGGATCGGAGAGCGCCCAGGCGGTGACGGCCTCGTCGGCGAAGGCAGTGGCGCACAGGTCGACGACGGCGTCGTACTCGTCGGCGGTGGCGGCTCGGGCGGTGATGGCTGACGTCATCGTGGGTGCTCCTCGGTCCGGTCCTGCTGGGACTGCTGGTTCTCGCGCGTTCCCCACCAGGCTCGTGGCAGCGGGTCCGGAGGGGGAGTAGTTTCGTCACAGCACCCTGTGTGACGAAAAGGGAGGCCGACGTGACGTGCTGCGAGTGCGGGAAGAGCTGGGCCGATCAGCGCAGGGCCGGGCGCCCTCGTCGGTACTGCTCCAGGTCGTGCCAGGCCCGGGCGTACCGTCGGCGTCGCGACGAGGGGCGGCTCCGCTCCGCCGCGCGACCCGCCGCAAGGCGCACCGGGCCCGACTCCGACGCAGCCGGGCAGGTCGACATCGAACGCGCGCTCGATGTCGCTGTCGCCCTGGCTGACCGGCAGGGCATCGGCGCCGTGACCTTCGCGGCCCTCGCGGGGCGGACCGGCGCGTCGATGAGCACGCTCCGGCAGCTGGTGGGCACTCGGGACCGGCTGGTGGCCCTGATGGTCCAGCGGATCGTCGCGCGCAGCAGCCGGGAGGGCCGCAGCGGGCAGGAGACTCGCCGGAAGGATCCACCGGTCGAGAGGCTGCGGGCTCTCGCGCAGGAGGAGTGGCAGCGGTACCTGGCCCATCCGTGGCTGGTGGAGGTCCTGGCCAGCACCCGCCCTCCGCTGGTGCCCGCCGTCCTGGAGGCATCCCGCGCCATGGTGGAGGCCTTCGTCGAGATGGGGTTCGACGCGGACTCGGCGCTGCGCCGGTACCTGGCGCTGAGCGGCTACATCCAGGGGATGGGCCTGCTGGTCGCGGCAGAGCGGCAGGAGGCCGGCAGCACCGGTATCGCCTACGGTGCCTGGTGGGCCGACGAGGTGCGGCGCCTGGACCGTACCGGCGTGCGGCGGGGCCATCCCTGGCTCGCTGAGCTCACGGAGGAGCCGCACGATGCCGGCGACTCGTTCGACGCCGATCGCGCGTTCCAGGAGGGCCTCGGCCCGATCCTCGACGGGCTGGCAGCCGGGGCGCCGACGGCCTGAGGGCGCTACTGCAGCTCGGTGACGTCAGCGACCTGTGCCTGCAGGTGCGTGAGAGCGGGCTCGGCCGCAACGGTGACGGCGACGCCGTGGGCGCCCGCGCCGAGGGAGATGCGGCGCGTGGGATCCCCGGCCAGGGATGCGTCGGCGATCACCGGCCAGGCGGTGGTGGCGCCGAACGGGGTGATGGTCCCGCGTTCATAGCCGGTGACATCCCTGGCGACGTCCTTGTCGGGCATGGAAAGGCGGTTGACGCCGAGCACGGCGCGCAGCTTCGGCCAGGAGATCTCGCGATCGCCGGGCACCAGCACGAACAGGAAGTCCCCCTCGGCGCGGCGCACCACGAGCGTCTTGACGATCGATCCGGGCTCGACCCCGCGCGCGGCGGCCGCCTCGGCGAGGGAACCCACCCGCCCGTGCCGGGTGATCTCGTACTCCAGGCCGGAGGCCTCCAGGGCCTCGATCGCGCGGTGTTCGCTCATGTCCTCACGATAGTGACCCCGGCGCGCGATGGCGGGGTGGGGCGGGACACCGGATCCTGGGGCCGGCGGGTACCGGTGGTTAGAGTCGAGTGATGCCTCCTTCCCCCGCCGTGACCGCCCAGGCCGATCCCGTCGAGACCGAGGTCGACGCCGGCGTCGATGCCCCGGAGGACTATCCGTGGACAGGACCGGCGGTGCGCTCGGCACTGCTGCTCAGTGCCGGCATCGCGAACCTCGATCCGACGGGTGGAGTCGACGGCCCCACGGAGAACCAGGACGAGCCCCTGGTGGACGTCGGGGCGATCGAGTCGGCCCTGGTGACGGACGGCGCGGCCCCGCTGGCCGAGCGCACCCTGGTGGTGGCCGTCGGCTCCAACCAGACCCCGGAGACCATCGCCCGCAAGTACGCCCGCTCCGGGCGGGATCTGCACCCGGCGACCCCGTTCGTGCGGTGCACGGTGCGCGGTCTCGCCGTCGGCCACTGCGCCCACACCTCCCGGCGCGGGTACATCCCGGCGGCGCCCTATCGGGCCGAGGACGTGCGCACCGAGCTGGTGGCCACCTGGTTCGACGACGAGCAGCTCGCCGTGGTCGACGAGACCGAGCCGAACTACGAGCGGGTGCGCCTGGACGCGGCGCGATTCCCGCTCACCTTGGCCACGGGTCATCGGCCCGCCCACTACGACGTCTACGCCTCCAGCTGGGGAGTGGTCAGCCGCGACGTGCCCGTGCCCCTGCGCCACCGCCAGCAGGAGATGTTCGACGAGCTCGTGGCCCACACCGGCAGCGATCAGGCGCGCGGGACGGCCGCCGAGGTCTGCGCCCGCTTCGCCGCGGCGCCCGATGCCCTGAACCAGCTTCTGCGCCAGCACGGACTGGTGGCCCAGGACGGCCTGCCGCGCACCGCGAGCTGACCGTCCGAGGAGTTAACCCCAGGTCAGCGGGTCCAGCTGCAGGTGGAACCGGAGCCGATCCGCGTCGACGGGGTGCCCATAGAGGGGCTCCAGCGAGTCGGCGAACGTCTCGGCGAGCTCGGGCCAGGTGTCCCCGGAGTTAGCGAGCAGCAGACTGAGATCGGCGTGCCGGTCCGCGAGGCCGAGCCGACCGAGATCGATGAACCCTGTGACCTCGAGGGAGTCCGGGTCCACGAGGACGTTGGGCAAGCACAGGTCTCCGTGGCAGACCACGAGATCGCCCGCTTCGCGCTCGAGCTGTGCCGGGAGCTCGCTCTCCAGCGCTGTCAGCAGGTCACGCGGGTCGACGTGCTCCTGCTCAGGCCGCAGGAACTCCGGACTCACCGCCCCGCGGGAGACGACGTCGGCGGCCGTGGCGGCCATGTGCTGCAGCCCCCGATCGAAGGGGCAGTCGGAAATCGCCGTGGCATGGAGTCCGCGGGCGGCCCGCACGACGGACGCCCAGACCTGCCGGGCGTGACTTCGGTCGACCTGGTCCGCGGGGACGCCGGGGACCGCGGTGGTCACGAGACAGGCTCCGTCGGCGTTCGCCGCCCAGTGGGCCACGCGGGGACCAGGGATGCCGTGGCCTCCTGCCCATCGGGTACGGTCCCGCTCGGCGGCCAGGTCGGCAATCCCCTCCATCGGGACCAGCTTGGCGTACAGGCGTTCGCCCTCACTGGCGTGGACCCGCGCTGCGGACTCGCCGCTGTCCACCTCTCGCCACTGCTCATCGGCGAGGTCGCCCAGCAGCACTCGTTCCTCAGAGGTCCAGCTCATGCGTTCAGAGTACGCAGGCTCATCCCACCCGGAAGTCGACGCGGTGCCAGCCGCTGGCCCCGTTCGGAGCCGGGTTCGCACGCTGCTCGGTCTGGACCTCGCCCTCGCCGTCCGTCGCCCGCACCTCGGCGGTGTGCTCGCCGGGGGTAGCCTCCTCCCAGCGCAGGGACCATTGCGCCCACGTGTCAGCGCTGACCTCGGAGCCGAGGGTGGCCTCCCTCCACTCACCGTCGTCGATCCGCACCTCGACCGCGGCGATACCGCGCTGCTGCGCCCAGGCGGTGCCGCCGAGCATGACCGCTCCCTCGGCATCGGGCGCGAGGGTCGCCGAGGAACGGGGCACGTCGATGCGGGAGGCGGTCTTGATGGGGCCGCGCTCGGACCAGCCGCGGGTGGACCAGTAGGCGGTGTCGTCGGCGAAGCGCGTCACCGTCAGCTCCGTCAGCCACTTGGTGGCCGAGACGTACCCGTACAGCCCCGGCACCACCATCCGCACGGGATAGCCGTGCTCCAGTGGCAGCGGCTGACCGTTCATGCCGACGGCGAGCAGAGAGTCGCGCCCGTCGGTGAGGGCCTCCAGCGGGGTGGAGGCGGTGAACCCGTCGACCGAGCGGGAGAGGACCATGTCCGCGCCCTCGCGCACCCCGGCGCGCTCGAGCAGGGCGGCCACGGGTACGCCGAGCCAGGTGGCATTGCCCGCCAGATCGCCGCCGACGGGGTTGGAGACGCAGGCCAGCGTCACGTGCGCCTCGGTCATGGGCTCGGCGAGGAGGTCCTCGAAGCTCAGGGTGAGCTCGCGCTCCACGAGTCCGTGGATGCGCAGCTGCCAGGTCGTGGGATCCACGCGCGGCACGGCGAGGGCGGTGTCGATCCGGTAGAAGTCGCCGGTGGGCGTCAGGAACGGGGGCATGCCCGCGACGTCGATCTGGGCGCCCTCCGGGATCTCCTCGGCGCGGGAGCGGGGCGCCGGGAGGGCGAACTCCGCCGCCCGGCGCGCGAGGTCGCGGGAGGCGTTCACCCCGCGGGCCCCCGCGGCGACGATGACGGCGAGCACTCCGACCGCCCCGACGCCGACCAGGGAACGCCGGCGCGTCCAGGCCGCCTCGGCCGCGCCGTCCTCATCGGCCGGGACCGATGGGCCACGGACGAGGCGCAGCAGCATCAGCAGCGCCGGCACCGCGATCACGGTGCCGAGCACGGTCGGGATCGCGTCGGCCGCGGTGTTCTGCGCTCTGGTCAGCACGATCACGGCGGCGAACAGCCCGAGCCCGGCCAGCACCACGGCGGCGATGGCAGGACGGCGCGAACCGAGCCACCCGTTCAGTCCCGTCAGCACCACGTAGACGGTGAGCATCGAGGCGAACAGCACCATCTTGTCGTGGGTGCCGAACAGGGCGATGGCGAGGTCCTTCACCGCCGGCGGGATGATGTCGATGAAGCCGCCGCCGACGGCGATGAACGGCGCGGAGGAGGAGCTGAAGGCCAGGGATGCGAGCTCGGCGACGGCCAGCAGCACGATGCCGCCGATCACGCCCGCGACCACCGACCACCAGCGGTTGCCGGTCCGGAGCGGAACGGTGGGGGCGCTCATGAAAGTTCTCCCAGCATCATGGGGTCGGACGTGGGCTGGTCGGAGCCGGTCATCGGCTCGAGGGTCAATCCCAGCTCTGCCGAGGAGGGGACCTCTCCGTGCATCATCACGGTGTCGTCCGGCTCGGTGATCATCCCGGCGCTGTGGTACCCGGCGGGGTCGACCAGCCACACCTGGTAGGCACTGCCCTCGGGAGGTCGCGGCAGGTCACTGGCCTCGATGAGCATCGCCCCCTGCTGGCGGGAGTACATCAGGCTCAGACTGCCGCCGGGGTCCGCCGGGAGCGTGACGTGGGAGGCGTCGTCGGCCGCCATGATCGTCGACATCATCTCGTGCTCCTCCTCCATGGCCTCGATCGTGGCCCGGGCCTCCTGCTCGGCGGCCCGCTCGCTGCCCCACAGGCCGAAGCCGGCCACGGAGGTGACCAGCAGCAGCGCCGCCGCGACGGCGAGCCAGCGCGTGCGCCGCACGCTCGAGCGGTACCGATCCGCGGGAACGACGGCGGGATCGTGGGAGTCCGGGTCGGTGGCGTCGCCCGCGGGTCGGGTACCGGCTGGCGGGGGCAGCTGGCGGGTGCGGGCGATCCGTCCCATCACGGCGTCCTTGAGCTCGGGACGAGGGGCGATCGGGTCGAGGCCGCGAGCCAGCTCACCGGCGGTCTCCTCGAAGGATCCGGCCTCGGCCGCGGCGTCAGGGTCCTCGGCGAGGTACTCCTCGAATCGGGCGCGCTCGCCGGCGTCCAGGGCGTTCAGCGCCCAAGCTCCGGTCGCGCTGTGCTGGGGCTCGCTCACGAGGTCACCCCCAGCCTGTCGCGGAGGGCGACCATGCCGTCTCGGATGCGGGTCTTCGCGGTGCCGACGGGGATGTCGAGCAGGGCGGCCACCTCACGATGGCTGTAGCCGCCGAAATAGGCCAGGCGGATCGCATCGGCCTGCAGCGGGGTCAGGGACCCCAGGGCGTTGCGCACCCGCTGGGACTCGGCTCTCATGATCCCCTCCTCCTGCACGTCGATGACGTTCTCCTCGATCCTCCGCATCCCCTCGTCGGCGTCCCGGCGCCGTGCGGCCTCGCTGGCCCGGACGGTGTCCACCGCGCGGCGATGAGCGATGGAGCACAGCCACCCGTGCGCCGAGCCGCGGGCGGGATCGAACCGGGTGGCCTGCCGCCAGATCTCCACGAAGACCTCCTGCAGCACCTCCTCGCTCATCGGGACATCGCGCACTACTCGTCTCACCAGGGCGAACAGCAGCGGCGAGACCTCGTCGTACAGGTGGGAGAACGCGTCCTCGTCCCCGAGGGCCACCCGGCCCAGCAGCTCGGCGACCTCAGGTGACTGGCCTGTACCCGCGCCGATCAGGCGCATGTCGGCATCACCGGGCCGCGGCCGCGCGCTGGGTGGATCCGCCTCGAGGGGCTCACGAGGCATCGGCAGCTCCTTCCGGGATCGCAGGGACGGCAGGACGCCGGTGCGGCGCGCCCGCCGGTGCGACAACTGCGTGCAGTGTGCGCCGCCGTGCGCGGATCCGCCACCGTCGAGGGGTCACATGTCCTCGTCGGAGTCCATGTCCTCGTGCTCCTGGTCCTCCATGCCGCCGCCGTCGGACATCTCGCCACCGCCATCGGAGGACATCGAGCCGTCCTCGGTCTGCTCCATCGAGGGCTGGTCGCCCTCGTCCATCGTCGGCTCCTCGTCCGTGCCGCCGGAGCACGCGGCGAGCAGGGCGACGGAGGCGGCCAGGGTGCCGACGGCGGGGAGCAGAGTGCGGACCTTCATGACGGTCTCCTTCGAATCTCAGCGTGGTCGCACCCGATCGGGTGCCACGAGAGGAGTTCGGAGCCGACGGCGGACCGGATTGGTCCGAGATCGCATCGATCCCGGGGCCTGTGACCTCCCGTACAACTGCCCTGGCCGGTTGGACGCGGTGGGAGGTGGCGCGGTAGCGTAGTTCGTCGGTGGCTGAGGCCGGTACGCTTCGGAGATCAGCCCCCATGGGCCTATAGCTCAGTCGGTTAGAGCGCTGTCCTGATAAGACAGAGGTCACTGGTTCAAGTCCAGTTAGGCCCACTTCGAGGATCGGAGGACTCGTGAAGACGTTCATCAAGGTCGCCGCCGTCCTGATCGGCACGTCCGCCGCCGGTCTCCTCGCCTGGCGGAAGGTCGAATCCGACCGGATGCGCAATGATCTGTGGAGCGAGGCCGAGCGCGTCTCCGCAGAGCAGGACGCAGCCGCGGAGCAGGCCGAGTCCGCTCCCGCAGCCCGGATCTGATCCACCCGCTTCATCCCGGCGCCACGGCGCTCAGGGGCCTTGGCGCAATTGGTAGCGCATCTGCTTTGCAAGCAGAGGGTTAGGGGTTCGAGTCCCCTAGGCTCCACGTAAGTCGAGAGAATTGGGACGGAGCACTCCTGCATCCGTGGGGCCCGCAAGATGGTGCGCCGCGTCGCTCACATCGGCACCGGCGAGCACGAACAGCAGCATGTAGATGCCTGCCGCCGCGGCCCTGCGGCCTTGCGGAATTCCACCTTCGTGAGGAGCCTGCCCGGGCCGGGAACGCCTACAAGCAGTACCGTACGTCCCACCTCGTGCGTTTGCTGCAGATCGGACGCCTGCAAGAGCTGGGCATGCCGTTGTCGAGCATCGCGGAGCTCGAAGAAACCGGCGAGGCCTTCACACGGACGCTGCGCGCCCTCGATTCCCAGCTCGCCGCCTCCATCGCCCACCAGCAGCAGGTGCGGGTCGAGATCGCTGACCTCCTGCGCCATCGCGCCGACCCCGACGTCCCCGCCGGGTTCGCCGACCTCGCAGACCAACTCACACCTGCCGACCGCGCGATGGTCATGATCAGCGCCCAGTTTTACGAGGAGCAGGGCCGCCAGGACATGCGGGCCATCGCCGCGCACCACCGGAAGGCCGACGATGCCTTCGACGAGCTCGCTCCGGACGCCACCGCCGACGAGATCCGGGCTGTCGACGCACGTTTGGCTCCAGTGCTCCGCGCGATCCACGAGCAGTACCCGGGCACGCGGACCCCGCCGACGGGCATCGTCAGTCGCGCCGCATTGGAAGACTTCGCCCAGGCGGTCACCGACCTCTATAACCCCGCCCAGGTAGAGGTGCTGCGCCAGGCGCACCGGCTCGCGCTCGAAGGTCCCACAGACTCCGCCCGGGACGCCGCGGAACAGTAGATCTCCAGCTCGGTTGCGCGGACATCCACGAATCGGATCGTGCCGAAACCATCGTGACCCGACAGCGCACCGAGGGTATCGACGGCCTACCGGATGAGTTGTGCGCGCCAGGCCCACGCGGCAATCTCGACGCGGTTGCGGGCCCCGAGTTTCACGCTGATATTCCGTGCGTGGGTCTTCACCGTGGAGACGGTGATGAACATGTCGGCTGCGATCTCCTCGTTCGTGCGACCCCGGGCTATGGCGGTCGCGATCTCGAGTTCGCGCGAGGAGAGGTCGTGCGAGGGATCCGGCGCCGGCTGGTTGTCGGCGATCTCGCCGAGCAGTCTCATCGTGATCGAGGGGGAGACGAGGGCGTCACCGCTGGCTGCAGCATGGACAGCCTCGACCAGGAGGCGCGGGCCGGCGTCCTTCAGCAGGAACCCCGAGGCCCCCGACAGGATCGCGGTGCGCAGGTACTCATCGGTGTCGAAGGTGGTCACGACGACCACGCGCGGAGCCTCGGGCATCGTGGTGATGAGCCGTGTCGCGTCCAGCCCGTTCATCCCCGGCATACGGATGTCCATCAGCACCACGTCGGGGCGCAGCCGTCTCGCCGCGCTCACCGCGTCCTGCCCGGTCCCGACGAGGCCGACCACGGCGATGTCGTCCTCTGCTTCGAGCACCATGCGGAAGCCGGTGCGGACCATCTCGTGGTCGTCGGCTAGGACAACGCCGATCATCGCGCCGCGCCTGTCGGGAGGCACGCGCGGACGCACCAGGTTCCCGGCACGTCCGGCCCGACGTCCAGACGTCCGCCGAGCATCGCGACCCGTTCCGCGATGCCCGCCAGTCCGTAGCCGGCTGGTCCCTGGCCAGCGGCATGCTGCCGGACGCCGTCGTTGCGGATCTCGAGGACCAGCTCTGCGCCGACCCTCCGCACATCGACCCAGGTACGTCCGGCCGGGGCGTGCCGCCGCACATTGGTCAGCGCCTCGCGGACGATCCGGTAGGCAGATTCCCCGAGCCCCGAGAGAGAGAGGCGTCCGCAGCATCGAGGGTGAGTGTGGTCCGCTCCCGCCCCGGGTCGAAGCTGTCCACGAGGGCCGGGATATCTGCCAGACCGTAGGGGACGGAGAGCGGGGCGGGATGTGCCGATTCATCGCGGATCGCGCCGACCATGCGTCGCATACCGGAAAGCGCCTCGGAGCCGGCTTCCTCGATCGCGGAGAACGCCGCTGCTGCTCTCTCGGAATCGGTGCGGGCGACAGCGTTCGCCGCCTGGGCCTGCACGACGATGCCGCTGACCTGATGAGCGACGACATCATGGAGCTCCCGTGCGAGCTCCAGCCGCTCCGCGCGCCGAGCGTCATCCAGCGCCGCCTGTCGAGTCGACCGGACGTGTCGCGCCGCGATCCCGGCTGTCGCCGCACAGCCCCAGAGCACGATGCCGAGCAGAGCGGAGGTGGCATCAGGCTCGAGACGCAGCAGCACACCGGCGAGGACCGCCAGCAGCGTCGCGGCGCCGATGACGACCGCACCGCGGGGCGAGGACTCGCGCCGCATCCCGACCACGGTGGCCACGAGCAACGCAGCAGCCTCGGTCACGGACGGCGCGAGGTGGCCGGTGAAGGCCGCGAGCAGAGAGGCAAGCAGCGAGAGCGAAAGGATCGTCACCACCGTGGCGCGCGGGGGCAGCAACCAGCGCAGGAGGGCGATGGCGGCGGCGATGAACGCGACGAGCGCCGTAGCCAGCGCTCCGGCGATTGCCTCGATGCCGGGGTCCGGGGGCATAAACCGCACGCCGAGCTCGAAGTCCATCGCCAGGAGCAGCATCAACAGCAGAAGCTCGACCACCACCGACACAGGCCGCATCCATACCGGGCGAGAGGCCCGCCGCACCTGCCATCCCTCGATGATGTCCACCACGCGAATAGTTTAGAACGGGGCCGGGCTGCGGCTGCGGGGCAGTCGCGGCCGGACGGATTCTCGTCCGAACGAACGATCAGCGGCGGCGCAGATCGCTCCTGCGGCCGAGGCGTACGGAGGGGCCCGCTCAGCATCATGAAGACATGCCTCCCCTCATGAACGACTCTCCGGAGACCACCGACGATACAGAGAAGCAGTACGCCGTCCGTGTGCTCGACGTCGTGCGCGAGTACGGCTCCGGCACCGGGAAGGTCCGCGCTCTGGACGGCCTCAGCATCGCCGTGGCGGCGAATCGCTTCACCGCGATCATGGGTGCGTCCGGTTCGGGCAAGTCCACTCTTCTCCACTGCCTGGCGGGCCTCGACCCGCCGACCTCCGGACGGGTCCTGCTGGGCAGAACTGAGCTCGGCTCCCTGGATGACCGTGCACTGACCGCCGAGCGCCGCGACAGGATCGGCTTCGTGTTCCAGGACGGCAACCTGCTCCCGCATCTCACCGCAGGCGAGAACATCGACCTGGGTGCCTCTCTGTCGGGTCGTCGTCCCGACCGGTCATGGCGCACGCAGCTCGTCGAGCGCCTGGGCATCGTGGACCGACTCGGCCACCTGCCGTCGCAGTTGTCCGGTGGGCAGCGCCAGCGCGCCGCCGTCGCGCGTGCGCTGCTGGGACGCCCGGACCTGGTCGTGGCCGATGAGCCGACCGGCGCCCTGGACAGCACCTCGAGCCGCCAGCTCCTGGAGATGCTCCGCGGGTGCGTCGACGACTACGGGCAGACCGTGGTCATGGTGACGCACGACCCTGCCGCCGCGGCGTTCACCGACGAGGTGATCCTGCTCGAGGACGGGCGGGCCGTCGATGCTTTCCCCTCCGCGAGCAGCAAGGCAGTGCTCGAGCGCGTCGGCGAGAGCGCCACCCGTCAGGCGGTGAGCAGGCGATGATCCTGCGCACCGCCCTTCTGAGCGCGCTCCGGCGCCCGCGCCAGGCGATCCTGATCGGGATTGCCGTCGTTGCCGCCACCGCTTTTGCCGCCGCGGCGCTCCTCCTTGCCATCAACGGACGAGTCGCCCTGGAAGCGTTCGGGATCACCACCCCGAAGGCGGCGGACGGCGTGATCGTCCCGCCTGGGGACTTGGAGGCGGGGGAGGTCTACGGGATCGCGGAGGCCGTCCGGGCGCTGCCCGACACGGATCAGGTCGTCGTCGAATCCCTCGGAGACGTGGAGGTGGAGATCGGCGGGACCACCTCGACATGGAAGCTGAGCAGCGATCCGGGCTCTGGTCCGCTGACCGCGGTGCCCGACCTGGCCTCAGGCAGCGCGCCGGAGCTCGGCCAGGTGGTGCTGGGCGAACGGACAGCCGATCGATCCGGAGTTTCGGTGGGGGACCCGCTTGTCGTGGAGGGCCGTGAGCTGACGGTGGCCGGGATCGGACCGGTGCACGAGTTCGGGCGGGACGCGGCACTGATCCGCGAGGCGGACGCCGCCGATTTCGGCTCCGTCATGACTCCTGTCCAGATCTTTGTCACTGGCGACGTGGACCTCACCGAGCTCGAGGCTGTGGCGCCGAGCAGCGTGGTCTTCAGTGGCGAGGAAAAGCGAGCGGAGGAGGCGCGGACGGTGACGGACACCCTCGTCGGCGTCATCGGCGGTCTCGTCCTGTTCGTCGCCCTGGCCATGCTGGCGGCCGTGGTGATCGTGAGCTCTACCTTCCGCATCCTCCTCGCTCGCCGTGCCACCGAGCTCTCCCTTCTGCGCTGCATCGGGGCGACCCGGGCGCAGGTGCGTCGGCTCGTGCTCGTCGAAGCCGTATGCATCGGTATCGTCGGCGGTATCCTCGGGGTCGGCATCGGCACCGGCGTCGGTGCGGCGATGATCGCGATCGCTCGGGACGCGGGACTGTTGGCCGACCCATTCAGCGCGCCCGTGGCGGGACTGATCGGCTGCGTTGCCCTGGCCACGGTGTCCTCGCTGGTCGCGGCGCTGCCCGCGGCTCGCGCCGCCGGGCAGGCGTCACCCGTCGAAGCGCTCGGCAGCTCTCGTTCGACCGAGGCACGTCCGGTGCGACGACGGCTGCGCCTCGTCCTCGCCATCGCTCTCACGGCCGCGGCGGTGGCAGCCGCCGGCCTCGGTGTGCTCGTCTCTACCGAGCAGGAGTTCCTCGGGTTGGCGCTCGTGGCGCTCAGCGGCACCCTGGTGTTCCTCGCGCTCGTGCTCGTCGGACCGTTCTTGGTGAGCTTCGCCGCCACCGTGCTGAGGCCACTGGCGTCCCGGTTCCCGTCGATGAGTCTTGCGGTCGCGAACGCCCGTCGCGCGTCACGGCGCACCGCCGCGATAACCACCGTGCTCACTCTCGGAGTAGGGCTCACCGCGGCGCTCACCGTGGGAGTCGCAGGTGCCACGCAGGACGCCCGCGAAGGGGTCGCTCGGAACTTCCCCGCACCAGCGATCATCCCTACCGACATGGTCGAGGACCCGCACGCCCTTGTCGCTCAACTCGACGAGCACCCCTCCGTCGAGGCACGGATCGACGATCTCGACATTCTCATCGACGCGAGCCCGGGAACGAGCGACGACGAGCTGCGAACGGCGGTGCTCGAGACCACCGACCCTGGCACAGACGTCTTCTGGGCGGCAGATGTGCAGTCGGGTATCGACCAGATGATCCTCATCGGACAAGCCGTCGGTGGCGCGATGACCGGCGTGACCATCCTCGTCGCACTGATCGGCGTCACGGTCACCTTGGCCCTCTCGGTCACCGAGCGGCGCCAAGAGATCTCACTGCTGCGAGCGCTGGGCCTGACCCGGGCCGTGACACGTCGTTCGATCGGTGCCGAGGCCGCACTCGCAGCAGCGGTCGGCGCCAGCACGGGTGTCGGCCTCGGAAGCATCTTCGGCGCCCTCGCTCTGCACATCCTCGGTATGGATGTGGGGACGCCACCCCTCGGAGCCCTCGCTCTGCTGTTCCTCGCAGTGATCGCTGTTGCGATCGCGGCCGCGGCGATCCCGATGTGGAACGCCAGCCGCGTCCCACCCGCCATCGGGCTGGTGGGGTGATTCGACACCGAGCCGCCCCGCCCGCCGCTCCGAGACCGCTGTGAGCGGTCGATCTCTCCCACACCGCACGGAGGCACACCATGGCCACCCCACGTCGAACCGTTCAGCTTTCTGCCGTTGGAGCGGCTGCCACGATGCTCCTCAGCGGCTGCACGATCTTTCAGGACGCCTTCCAGATAGGAAAGAGGGAATTTACCTTCGACACCGCCGCCGAGGCGAAGGCGTCGAGCGAGTCTTTCCGCTTCCAAGGATTCCTTCCCGACGACGCCACCGACATCAGACTCGTCGCGCAGCTCGACAGTGATGAGAACGTGTTCCAGTGGACTAGCCCGACGCCGTTCACCTCGGAGCTCTGCACCGAAGGCGCGGTCTCCACCGAACCGCGAATCGACGCCCAATGGCTACCGGAGTCATTACCCGATGAGGGCCATATTTGCGGCACCTGGACAGTCGTGCACAGCGGAGACGTTCATTACGCCTGGAACTGACGCGCCGTCATCGCACCGACCCTCGACGCCTCATCGAGTTCGTCGGAGCCAGCCGCGGTCGCGGGCGACCCTCGCCGCGTCGCGGCGAGCCGTGGTACCGGTATCGTGCATATTGTGCCGGGAGTAGGAGAGGTACTTGTAAGCCACGTCCGGCACGAGGGACAATCGCCCCGGAGAGCTCCCGGGCCGAGTAGCTCTCGCGGTCAGCGATCGGCGAACTGCCCAGGACAGACGCTTCAAGCACGTAGTGGCCATAATTGAGCAACATCACCTGCACGAAGCGGATCACCGCGTAGACCGCTGACACTGTGAGCAGAGCACTGACCGAGGCGACATTGTCGTTCATTTCGGTTACGGCCCGCTCACTCGAATTATCAACGAGTCGACGCGGAACCAGGTCGGTGAGATCAAAGCGTCCGAGCAAAAATGTCACCGCGACACCGTGATATCGATGAGCAGTAAGCCCCGACGAACAGAACGAGGCCCCCCTCGTCACCGAGATAAAAGTAACGCCTCGTCCGCGGACGGAGCCGCTTCCTGGACGCGTACACGATGCTGAATCGGAGAGCAGCGGGACTCGCCGCCGGGGGTTCCGGCCGTCACGGCATAATACCCGCGATCGCCGGGCGGGCATTCGCTTCCGCCTTCGCACAACAGCCCGGGCGGCACACGTCGAACCACGGGCCGATCCGCGTGACGCTTGCCCGCTCGTCGACCGGGCGCCCCACAATGCGCTCGCGCACGAGATCGACAAGAGCGTCGACGAATGTCGGGTGCACGCCGGGAGTCGGGACGCGCGTCATCCACAGCCCGTGATCCTCCGCCGTCTCTCGTGCCTCGCGGTCGAGGTCCCAGAGCACCTCGAGGTGATCGCTCACGAACCCGATGGGCACGACGACGACCGCAGTGCGCCGATCGAGCGCCGCGATTGCGTCGTTGATATCGGGCTCGAGCCACGGAGTCGACGGTGCGCCGGAGCGCGACTGGTAGACCAGCTGCCACGAGACG
Source organism: Brachybacterium sp. GCM10030252 (assembly GCF_042666535.1). Lineage (NCBI taxonomy): Bacteria > Bacillati > Actinomycetota > Actinomycetes > Micrococcales > Dermabacteraceae > Brachybacterium > Brachybacterium sp. GCM10030252. Next base: position 202,748 of record NZ_JBHTDM010000006.1, read on the forward strand.
TCGGGAGCGGCATCGGCGACGACTTGCTCGGCGACCGCGAGATGCTGCGCCACGTAACCCTCGCCGTCGGCATCATCGGATGCGCCCGCGCCCGAGAGCGCCGCATCGGCCGATGGGATGCTGTGCGTCGTGAACAGCACTTCGATCGCGTCTCGACGGTGGCCCGCGTACTCGGCCGAGACAACGGCCTCGCGCAGCCCCTCCGCAAACGGCTCGACGAATCCGGGATGCGAGAAGAACTGGCGCACCTTGTCGATCTGCAGGACCTCGCTGAGTCCGGCGGACTCGAGCGCGTCCGCCCAGTCTTCGCGATACTGGCGGCACGAAGAGTATGACGAGTACGCGCTCGTCGGAATCGCGATGACGCGCCGCGCGCCATTCCGCGCGGCCGCAGCGAGCGCCTCGTCGAGATAAGGCGCCCAGTTTCGATTGCCCCAGTACACCGGGAGGTCCAGTCCGGCGGTCAGGAGCGCCTCCTGCAACGCTGTGCGAAGCGTCCGGTTCTGCTCGTTGATCGGACTGACACCTCCGAAGACACGGTAGTGCCGCGCGACCTCTTCGAGACGCTCATCGGGGATCCCGCGCCCGCGGGTCACGTTGCGCAGAAACGGCAGCACGTCTTCCTGTCCCTCCGGACCGCCGAACCCGGACAGGAGCACGGCGTCGTAGGAGACCGGCTCTGTGATGTGCGCTGAACCGGACTGCGCGGCCGGCGTCGCCGAGGCGACGACAGCTCCTGGCTCGAGGTGCACGCCCGTGGCCTGCGGTGGTTTTGTCTCGCGTCGAGGGGTCGAAGCTGAGGTATCTGTCATGCGTGTCTCCTGTTATCGGGGGAACCAGAGTGTCGAGCGACGGTCACTTCGTTCGGTGGCACTTTCTCCCAGTCGGCGACCGGCCCGTCGACGACGACAAAGCTCGGGTGCGGGTGCGGCGCGTGAATCCCCTGCCAGTGCTTCCAGACGCCGGGACTGCGCTGCCGCAGCTTCTCGGACAGGTGCGACCACTCGTATGCGAGCTGCCCTGTCGTCACTGTGATCTCCGCGCGGGACCCCGTCGCGAGGATCTTCTCGCGCGCGAATCGATAGCCCCGCGCATCGGCATCATCGACGATCGCCGTGAGGAAGTCGCCGATCGCCGTGAGCGGGTCATCGGTCTGCTGGAAGCGCCGCAGCTGCGGGTGGTGCGAATACCCGCGGCCCGGGTTCAGGACCACGGCCTGGGCGAGGAGCGCCTCCCGCCACGCCGCGACGAGTCCTACTCGGTCGAGATACTGTGGATGGAGCGACCAGAGTCTCATGAGGCCGCTCCCGATGAGCGCTCGGCTGCACGCAGGATGCTCGTGACCATACCGCCGAAGATCACGCCGTGAATCGGCAACAATGTCACCCAATATACCCGCCCCGCAAGTCCCTTCGGAACGAACACAGCCCGCTGACGATAGACGGATCCTCGTCCGTCCGGCTCGACCCCGAGCTCGAGCCACCCGCGGCCCGGCATCCGCATCTCTGCGGATAGGCGCAGCGCGCGGCCGCGGTCGAGCCATTCCACGCGCCACACGTCGACGACATCGCCTGTGTGAAGGCGGGACGGGTGCCGTCGTCCGCGCCGCATTCCGACCCCCCCGGACAGCCGATCGATCCACCCCCGTACGGCCCAGGCGAACGGGGAGGAATACCAGCCATTGTCTCCGCCGATCGATTCGATGATCTTCCAGACCTCTTCAGGCGGCGCCTCGCTGCGACGCTCGCGCACGTCGGTGCGCACGGCACCCCCTGCCCAATCGGGGTCGCTCGGCAACGGGTCACTCGGCGCCCCCGGAACGGTGGCGCTCTGCCAGCTGGTCTCCACCTGGCCGTCGCGCTCGCGGCTCAGCGCCAGCCGCACGGCGCCTCGGTAGGACATCAGCCCGTCTCGGGGCGGCGGGATGATGCGGTCGATGTCGCGCTCGTCCGCCACGCAGTCGTTCTGAAGCGAGGCGATTATCGGTACCGCGATCCGGCGTGGAACCGGAGTGACCAGGTTCACCCACTGCGAGGCGAGCCAGGGAGTGAGGACGGGAAGAGCAACAATGGGCCGCTGAGGCAACCCGGCTTCGAGAGCGTAGTCGTTCATCATCTGGCCGTAAGTCAGCACGTCCGGTCCACCGATGTCGAAGGTCCGGTTGATGCGCTCATCCAGCGCGACCGATTCGACGAGGTAGCGGAGCACGTCGCGTACAGCAATCGGCTGCACGCGATTGCGCACCCAGCGAGGGGCAGGCATGCACGGCAGCACCTCGGTGAGATGCCGGATCATCTCGAACGACGCCGAGCCAGATCCGATCACGATCCCTGCCTTGAACACGATCGCCGGGACGTCGCAATCGAGGAAAGCCTGACCGACAGCGGCGCGCGATGCTAGATGGGGCGATAGTGCGGCTTCGGACGGATGCAGCCCGCCGAGGTAGACGATCCTCCCCACGCCCGCATCCTCCGCCGCCTGCGCGAACGATTCGGCATCGCGTCTCTCCGCTGCCCCGAAATCTTTGCCGGCTCGCATGGAGTGCACGAGGTAGAAGGCGACGTCGACACCGGTCATCGCGCGCCGCACGGCCGCAGAATTCGACAGGTCGCCCTCGGCGATACGGACACGACCGCGCCAAGGCACGTCGGTCAGCTTCCACGGCGAGCGCGCCAGGCAGGTGACCTCGTAGCCTGCCTGGAGCAGCTGCGGCACCAGCCGCCCGCCGACGTACCCGGTGGCTCCCGTCACGAGCACACGTGTCATAGGTGGAGTTCCTCTAGGAAGTTGATGATGAGAATTATGGTGATTGCGAATCCGGTCACATAGTTGATGGCGAGAAAGCGCCGCCACGCAGTGTTGACGTTTCCGGACTCGTCGTCGCCCACGCGAAGATACGGCGCTGCGCTCACGACGTAGGGCACCGCGGCGGCCGCGGCGAGCGATGCGGGCCACGGAGTGAACAGCATGAGCGCGCCCGCACCGAGCCATAGTCCGACGGCAAGTCTCACGGTGGCGGCCGCGCCCAGCGCGGTCGCCACGGACCCGATCGCCGCAGCGCGATCGGGAACGACGTCCTGCACGGCTCCGAATGCGTGACTCGCCATGCCCCACAGGAAGAAGGCCGTCATCGTGACGACGATCGGCCCCGTCACGGTGGTTCCGGTGAGAGCCAGTCCACAGAGCGCAGGGAGCACGAAGTGCAGACTCGATGTCACGGAGTCGAGGAAGGGGATCTCCTTGAAGCGCAGGCCGGGGGCCGAGTAGGCGATGACCGCGAACAGACTGATCGCAAGCAGCGCCCAGAAGCGTGGTTGGTCGGATGCGAGCACTACCAGCGCGACCACGAACGGGACGGCGAGGGCCACTGCCGCGATGAGCGTCACCCGGTGCAGGCGCGGAGGCAGCGTCGCGCCCTCCACCCCTCCCTTTCGCGGGTTGGCGAGATCCGAGCTGTAGTCGAAGACGTCATTGACGCCGTACATGAGGAAGTTGTAAGGCACGAGGAAGAAGAGCGTGCCGATGAGGAATGCCGCGCCCAGGCCATCCGTGGTGAGCAGATAGGCCGCAGCAAATGGATAGGCCGTGTTGATCCAGCTGAGAGGACGCGACGCGACAGTGAGCGTGGTGAGGGTGGAGAGGTAGCCGCTCATCGGCGCGCTCCGCGCTGACGCGAGGCGAGAAGCTCACGCACTCCGGCGAGCAGGAGCGAGCCGACGACCGGGTAGAGGAAGTCCTCCAGCGGCATGAGCCCAAGACGCCACCCCAGCGTGTGCCCATGCCCGAAATCGAACAAACCGGCTGCCATCATGATGTTGTCGAAGATAGCGGTGAGGATCGTCAGGCATGCTGTCGTCGCTGCCCACGTCGTGACGTACGTCCGAAGACGGCCGCGGCCGTGCGCGTTAGCGGCCCCGACCGCGAACACGATCAGGCCGACGATGATAAACGGAAGCGACATGAGCAGGTAAGTCATCGCGTTTCGCTCCTCTCCGTCAGCCGTTGCCAGCCGCCCAGCAGCACGAGCGTCAGATACGTCAGAAACGACACGAACAGAAGCTCTTCGAGCGGGAAGTGTGGTGCCAGCAGCACGCCGGTCGCCCATCGGGAGTCGAGATGACGGAAGACCCCAAAGCCTATGCCCACGGCATCCCACGCGAGGAAGAACACGGTGCCGACGCCGAGCGCGGCTCCCGTGCGGACCGGAGCGCCGCCGAACGCGAGCCGATAGCGAGCGTCCACGAGGCCGACACACGCGCCGCTCACGATCAGGGAGACGGCGTAGAAAGCGCTCATGGCACGTTCACCGGCCCGGGAGACCGGTCATTCCGGACGAGCTTCAGCACGAGCTCCGCGCCGATCAGACACATAGGCACCCCGACGCCCGGCACCGCGGTCGCTCCGGTGTAGAACAGTCCGCCGACACGCCGCGACCGCGTCACCCCGCGGAAGAAGGCGCTCTGCCGGAGCGTATGCGCGGGCCCCAGCGCGCTACCGCGGAACGCATGGAACTCGACGGCGAAATCCCCGGGTCCGATCGTGCGGCGCACGACGATGCGGTCCGCGAGATCGGGGATTGCCGCCCACTCGGCGATCTGTGTGATGGCGTGATCGGCGATCTCGGTCACGGCGACGTCGCCGAGACCGTTCGCCCCCCCGCGTCCGATGCTCACGTCGGGCGGCACCGGCACGAGGACGAAAAGATTCTCGTGGCCGTCGGGGGCGACGTGCTCGTCGCTTGCACTCGGCATGCACACGTACAGAGACGGCGGCGTGGGCACCCGCGGTTCGGATCCGAAGATCGCGTCGAAGTTCTCGTGCCAGTCGTTGGAGAAGAACAGCGTATGGTGCCGAAGCTGCGGCAGTTCGCCGCGCACACCGAGCATGACCAGCACGGCCCCCGGTCCGGAGACCTGCTCGGTCCAGCGGCGGTCAGGATATGAGCGGTCGCTCTCGGCGAGCAGCGCGGTCTCCGCATGGTGCTCGTCGATCGCCGACACGACGATATCGGCCTCGATCGTCCGTCGCACGCCGGCACGATCGACCGTGACGCCGCGTACAGCGCCATCACCCGAGAGGATCTCGGCGACCTCGCTCTCTGTCTCGATCCGGACGCCGTGGGCACGCGCGAGTTCGACGAGCGAGCCGACGAAGCCGCGGAAGCCGCCTCGCGGGTACCGCACACCGTCGACGAGATCCATGTGGCTCATCAGATGGTAAAGCGCCGGCGCGTCGAACGGGGACGTGCCGAGGAACACTGCCGGGTAGCCGAGGATCTGTCGCAGCCGACGGTCGGCGACCCTATGGCAGATCATCGACCAGAGCGAGCGCGTGAGAAGGGGGACGATCGCGGGCGCGTTCCGCAGCACGCAGGGCGCGGCGAAGGACCGCCAGGAGGAGAAGGTGTTGTAGAGGTACGCTTCGCGCGCTGCCTCGTAGGTCCGCGTCGCCGAAGAGAGGTATCGTCGTACACGCCGTCCGGCGCCCTGCTCGCGCGCTTCGAACAGCTTTGCGACGGCGTCCGTCCCCGACCGCACGTCGATCGGCGCGCGATCCGCGGACCCGTCGGGCTCGCCGTAGACCCGATAGCCGGGGTCTAGCGAGACGAGGTCGAAGTGCTCCGAGGCTGTCGTGCCCATCAGGCGGTAGAAGTGCTCGAAGACCTCGGGCATGAGGTACCACGACGGCCCCGTGTCGAATGAGAAGCCGTCGCACTCCCAGGCTCCGGCGCGACCGCCGAGATCGGTGCGGCGTTCAACGAGCGTGACGTCGTGTCCGTCGCGCGCCAGCAAACCGGCTGTCGCGAGCCCGCTGACGCCGCCCCCGATGACGACCACCTGTGAGCGGCTCATCGTGCGACCTTCCGCGCCCACGCACGCACCAGGATCTGCGCCTTCACCGGGTCGGGCACACGCACGCGCTCGCGGGCGACGAGGGCGGCCGGGGCGCGATCGATGCGCGCGACGAGTTCGCCGAAGAGCGAGCGCGCGGCCCAGACGGCAGAGCGACACGATGAATCCAACAGCGAGATGGCGACGTCAGCTTCCGCGAGGTCGTCGCGGATCTCGCGCACGAGACCGTCCTTCGCCGTGTCCGTGAGCCCATCGCCCGTGCCGGGGAGATAGCGCCGCCCCAGCGAGTCGCGATCGTCTGCCCAGTCCCGCAGGAAATTGACTTTCTGGAACGCAGCGCCGAGCCGGCGCGCACCCTCCCGCAACTCCTGACGCTCGCCGTCGGAGCGAGGTCGATCTCCCTCGAAGACAGCCAGGCACATCAGTCCGACGACTTCCGCGGACCCGTAGATATACGTCGCGAGCGCCTTCTCGTCGAACTCGACAGCACCGAGATCGGCACGCATTGACGCGAAGAAGGGCCGAACGAGATCTCGGCCGATTCCGTACTCGCGCGCGGTGAGTGCGAATGCGTGGACGATGAGATCGGTGCTGTACCCGCGCTCGCACGCGCGCGTCGTCTCGGTCTCGAGCCCGTCCAGGAGCGCGCGCCGCTCGTTCTCATCGACTCCCGCCGCCTCCGCGGGGCCGTCGACGAGCTCGTCGGCGATCCTGACGAGTGCGTAGATCCGAGCGATATTGGTGCGCACACGAGGGTGCATGAGCCGGTTCGCCCAGGCGAACGAAGTCGAGTAGCGGCGCAATACGGTAGTCGCGCTATCCGTTGCGGCTCGGTTGTAGAGGCTCAGATCGGTGACGCTCAGGCCCGGCGCGCGCTGCATTCGTTGCTCGCCTCCTCCAGCAGTTGCACCAGCTCCACGGGCAGATCAGCGGCGTGAATGCGCCGACGGACCTCATCGCGTCGCGCGTCGATCCGGGATTCGACGTACGCGCGCGCGCCCGATCGCTCGACGACGTCTCGGACCTGCGCGCCGTCCGCCGGCGTCAGGCTCTCGTCGCCGAAGTGATGCGCGATGTCGGACCACGCAGGATCATGGCGCGCGTACGAAATCAGCAGTGTCTCCTTGCCCTCCCGGAGGTCGCTCAGGACCGATTTCCCCGTCTCACACTCATCGCCGAATGTGCCGAGCACATCGTCACGGAGCTGGTAGATAACGCCGATCTGCCGCGCGATCACGTCGACCGCATCGGCGACGCGACGAGGTGCCCCTGAGAGCGCCGCAGCGAGAGCCAGCGGCGCGCGGAACGAATACGCCGCCGTCTTGTGCTCGATCATCGCAATGACGTCGTCCGAGGTCGGGTCGGACAAGTGCATGCTGAGAAGCACATCGGTATGCTCGCCAGCCGCGCTCTCCAGGACCGTCTCGCTGAAGATCTCGAGCGCGGACCGACGCCGATCTTCGGCGACGTCGAGCGTCGCGATGAGGCCGTGGGCGCGCGTGATAAGCAGGTCCCCCGCGATGATCGACGACGCATCTCCCCACGCACGCGCGTCGCGTTGCGTCGCACCGGCTGCTTGCGCCTCGGAGGCGAATCGTCCCGCGACGTTCTCACGACCGCGCCGCGTGAGGTCGCCGTCGATCACGTCATCATGGATGACCAGCGCGGCGTGCAGCAGTTCAATCGCACACGCGGCGTCGACGGCCGCGCGATCGTCCTCGCCGCCGAGCGCGCGATAGGCGTCGAGCAGAAGACGTGGGCGGACCTTTTTCCCCCCGTGCGCGATGACTTCGACCGTCTCCCACAGGCGTACGTACGACGGTGTAAAGCGTCGGGCTTCGTCACGGCCAGAGCGAAGTATCTCCGTCATCCGAGCTTCGAAGACAGGGAAAAGTGGCACAGGGTGCGCGCACTCGCGCGGAGTGAGTGCGGACATGACGCCCGGAAGGTGAGACACCAGCCACGGGCTGAACGCCCACGGCGCCGCGCTCACGGCCGCCGACAAGTCGTCGGGCGAGATCCACTGGATCTCTGCCACCTCATCGCGATTCGGCTCGAGAGAAGACGTTGCTCTGGCCACGAAGACCGGACAGTACTCGTTCTCCTCGATGCCCGAGGCGTCGCGGGCCGTATATCGGAACTCAGGCAGGGGACACGAAAGGATCTCGATCTCCAGGCCCAATTCGAACTTCGCTCGCCGTCGAACAGCGTCTTCGAGGCTCTCGCCAGGCTCGGGGTGGCCGCAGTACGAGTTTGTCCACACCCCCGGCCAGGTGCGCTTGCCGAGCGCGCGACGCGTCACCAGCACGTGACCGTCCGATCGCACCACGTGACACGAGAACGCAAGGTGACGCGGGGTCTTCCCCCCGTGAGCGGTCTCCTTGGGGTGGGTGCCGACAGCGACGCCATCATCATCAACGAGAACCACGTGCTCCACGGACGAGCTCCATTTCTTTCGCCTAGCGAGACATCAACCTACCATAAGATATGTACGATGTACGTGTGGTCGATCAGAAGCACTCCAGGATGAACGCGCGCCATGCGTCGATCGACCCTGGCCTCCTGGATATCGCAGAACTCGCCGAGAGTGACATCGCACAGACGTTCGAGGTGATGGACGCGCTGGCCGAATGGCAGGAGGCGTCTCGCCTACTCGCGAAGATCTCGGCGCGATACATGCGACTGAACGAGACCGACATGCGCGCGATACGCGTGATCATGCGGGCGCAGCAGCGTGGAGAGATCGTCACCCCGAAAGACGTGTCACACGACGTCGGCATCTCGAGCGCGTCGACGACCAAACTCGTCGACCGCCTCGTCGACGGCGGGCATCTCACGCGCACAGAGCACCCCTCCGACCGCAGGACGACCCAGATCCGCGTCACCGAGTCGACGCGTCGCTCCGCGCGGGCCACGGTCGGACGGCAGCACTCCCGCCGCTTTGCCGCAGCGGCCGCGATGACGCCCAGCGAGCGCGATATCCTGATCCGATTCTTTAGAGCGATGATCCGGGCAGATGCTCCGCATCGGGACCTCTTGAACGCCTCGGACGAGGCCGAGCAATGACGCCGCAGGTTTATCGCAACTGACTCGCGGCGCGGACAACCTTCATCTGCCGCGAGGTCCGCGTGACGCGCTCAGAGCGACCAAGCCGGCCCAACGCCGACGGCCTATAGCGCTCGCACGGGAGGATGTTCAGCGCCGGCACTCAGGGCCGTCGGGACTGATAGGCACTCAGGTGTCAGTGGGGTTAGGCCGCCAGGCTGGCGTTCGGGATCATGATGGTCTCGAGTTTGATGGGTACCATTTAGCTAACCCGGGCCCTTCGGTGGCGACGGTGGTAGGTCCGCTCGATCCAGGTGATGATCGCAAACCAGAGTATCTCGCAGGTGCGCCAACGACCTTGGTCCAGCACGTTCATCTGGGCGGCGCGAAGAAGGCTTCCATTGCCGTGTTGTCCCCCGCAGCGCCGGCCTTCCCCATCGACCTGGCGAGGTGATAACGGTTCAGAGTGTGCACCAACTTCCGTGACGGAATCGGACCCGCCGCCCGTGCTGGTCCCTGCAGCGGGCCAGGCGATTGCTGGGAATGATCCGGTTCAGTGATCGCGACCGTCGGACTCCAGCAGGCGGAGCCAGATCTCGCTGATCGTCGGGTAGGCCGGGACCGCATGCCAGAGCCGGTCCAGAGGGACCTCTCCGGCGATCGCGACGGTCGCGGAATGCAGCAGCTCGGCGACATCGGGGCCGACGGCGGTGAAGCCGATCAGCGTGTCCCGATCTGCATCGATGACCATGCGTGCCTGGCCCTGGTAGCCGTCGGCATGCAGGGCGGCACCGGCGACGGCACCCAGGTCGTGGTCGACCACGCGGATTCTCTTCCCGGCCGCCTCGGCGACCTCGGCGGTGATGCCTGCGGCCGCGACCTCGGGATCGGTGAAGATGACCTGCGTACGCGCCTGGGCGTCCGCGGTGACCGCGTGCCGTCCCCACGGACGCAGGTCCGGTGCGGTGCCGCTGGCCCGTGCGGCAAGGGCATCGCCGAGCGCTCGGGCCTGATACTTGCCGTGATGGGTCAGCGGAGCGCGGTTGTTGACATCTCCGGCGGCGAAGAGCCAGGCGGTGCCCGGCCCGTCGGGGGAGTCGTCCGCCACCGGCCTGCCGTGGGGATCCAGGACGGCCAGAGCGTCGTCCACGGTCAGCCAGCTGCCTGGTTCCAGTCCGATCCGGTCCAGGCCGATGTCGGCCGTGTTGGCTCTCCGCCCGGTGGCGACCAGCACTTCGTCGGCGGTGAGAGTCGTGCCGTCGGACAGTCGGATCTGCACCTCGCCGGATGCGGATCGGTGAGCTTCGGCGGCGCCGGCATCCAGATGCAGGGCGACGCCGGAGGACCGGAGCGCCGCGGCGACCTGCTCGCCGGCGAACGGCTCGGTGCCCGGGAGCAGCCGGGTGCGCGAGACCAGCGACACCTGCGATCCCAGCGCGCTGTATGCGGTGGCCATCTCCGAGCCGACGACGCCACCGCCGATGATCACCAACCGGTCGGGGATCCGCTGCGCCGCAGCCGCTTCTCGGCTCTCCACGGGACGACGTCCGACAGCCCCGCGACGGGTGGGATACGGGCACTGCTGCCGGTGGCGATGACGACGGCGTGGCGCGCGTGCAGCGTGGTGGTCGTGCCGTCGGCATCGGTGACGCTCACCGTACGAGGGCCGGTGATCCGTCCCTGTCCCCGGACGAGGGTGATCTGGGCGCTGCGGAGCCACTCGACCTGCCCGGCGTCGTTCCATTGCGAGGCGAATCGGTCCCGGCGGGCCACCACCGCAGCCGAGTCCAGGGAACCTTGGGCCGCCCGGCCGGCGGCCGGGAGCGCACGGGCGGCGCGGAGGGCGGCTGCGTCGCGGAGCAGTGCTTTGGTCGGCATGCATGCTCAGTAGGAGCATTCACCGCCGACGAGATCCTGCTCCACCACGGTCGCGGTGAGGCCGCCTCGGACGACCCGGTCGGCGACGTTCTCGCCGACCGGTCCGCTGCCGATGATGATCACGTCGGCAGCAGTGCTGGCGGGCCCGGTCATCACTCGACCGCCTTCGGGATGACGACGTGCAACCGGATGGCCGAGATCAGGAAGAAGATGCCGCCGAGGATCGCGTAGCCGCCGACACCCGTCAGGGCTGCGCCCGGGCCGCCGGCCATCGCGATGAAGGAGCCACCGGCCAGGACGGAGATCCCACCGCTGAGAATCATCGCCAGCTGGCCGCCGAGGCGCCAGCGCAGGATGGCGACGATCAGCTGCACGATGCCCGCGGTGATCGCCCACGCGCCCCACACCCGCAGAACGTTCGGCACGCCGGAGCCGACGGCGATGGCCAGACCGATGGCGGTCAGCAGGCTCAGGGCCATGTTGATGTAGAGCGGCGCCTTCGGTCGGCTGGATCCGGATGAGCGGTAGTCGATGATCGCGGCCGCGACGTCGAACAGGGGGTAGATGACGATCAGGGCGATGGCGGCGGGATTGATCCTGGTCGCGATCAGCATCAGCAGGATCGCCCAGATGATGGCGAACCCGAATCGCACGAAGTAGAGATTGCGCAGAGCCTTCGTGCTACCGGTGGTGTCGGGGACGGGGTCTGCTGCGCGGGCCTGCAGGGAAGGGGACGACAGCGAATCGGATGACATGGGGTTCTCCTCGGCTAGATAGAACGATCGGTACACCCATATAGTGACCGGGCCGTCGCACGGTGTCAAGACCGATCGTTCTATCTGTTAGCGTGGGTCGCCCGGAACATCGACGCTTCGCCCGTCGGACCGCCGGGACCTGCAAGGGAGCTGAGGAGAGATCGAGATGGAAGCACAGACGTCACAGGCTCGCGCGCGATTGCTCGACACTGCGACGGAGCTCTTCTACGGCCAGGGCATCCACGCGGTCGGCATCGATCGGATCATCGCGGAGGCGCAGGTGACCCGGGCGACGCTGTACAAGCATTTCCGCAGCAAGGACGATCTGATCGTCGCCTACCTGACTCGGGCCGATGAGGCCATCCGGGCCGGCATCGACGCAGCCCGCGCGGAGTCTGCGGATGCCGATGAGGGCGTCCGGGCCGTCAGCCGGACGATCACCGGCGACATCGAACGGCCCGGGTTCCGGGGCTGCGCCTTCTTGAACGCCGCTGCCGAGTATCCCGATCCCGACCACCCTGTGCACCAGGCGGTCCTGACGCAGCGAGAGTGGTTCCTGACCACGATGTGCGAGCTCTTCACCGCCACGGGGAAGATCGATCCCGAACCTGCCGCCCGGCACTTCGTGATGCTGCGGGACGGCGCGATGGCAGCCGGATGTCTCGCGGATGACAAGGCGCCGATCTGCGAGACGTTCCTCCGCGGCGTGGACGGCCTGCTCAGCTATCGCAGTCGCGAACAGCCGGTGCCGTCCGGAGATTGAGGCGGCCGACGAGTTCGCACGGCAAGACGTCTCCTCGGTCGGTGCCGCTGATCTGTTTCGCTTCCAGCGGGAGCTGAAGCCGTTGTCCCCACCGATCCGATTGCGAGAGCACCCAGGTCCAATGGGCCAGCGGGCGGGTGATCGCCAGGACATGGTCCGGCGGAGGCCAGTGACGAGTGCGACTGAATTGTTGATGTCCATGTGAGGCACGCTAGGAGCTGACACCAATGTCAGAGGCAACGCGATCGGGAGCACACCATGACCACCACAAAGGAATGATGCGGATCGGTGAGGTGGCGCAGCGCGCCGGCGTCTCTGTGCGCTACTACGAGCAGCAGGGACTGGTCAGCGCCGAGCGCAGCCCGTCGGGCCAGCGTCTGTACACCGCCGATGTCGTGGAGCGGGTGCGGTCATCCAGGAGATGTTCACCGCGGGCCTGACCAGCCGGAACGTCGCCCAGCTGATGCCGTGCGTGGAGGCCGGTCACATCGACGCGGAGCAGCGCAGCATGCTCCGCACCGTGCGTGAGCGGGTCCGGGCCAGGGCCGAGGAGCTGCAGGACACCCTGCGCCGGCTCGACGACGTCATCACGGTGACCGACGGCCATCCGTGAGCCCGCCCGTGACCTCACTCGGCCCTGCTGGGCGGGGCCGTCGCCGTCGTGATCAGCTTCGTCGCCTTCAGCGGGACCTACATCGGGGTCGCGATCGCTGAGGGGATCACGGCTCGCTCATCGTGACCACGACCTTCCCCGTGCCCCGGCCGCGGCCCAGGCTCGCGAGGGCCTCGGCGCCGCGCTCGAGCGGGTAGCGCGCGCTGACCGTCGGCCGCAGCCGGCCGCTTTCCACCAGGTCGAGCAGGGCGGCGAGGTCCTCCCGGGATTCGTGGGAGACCAGCATGACCAGGCGCTGCCGGGAGACAGGGTTCAGCAGCGCCGCCAGCGCGGAGCGGCCCAGCCCGCCGGCCACGGCCCGTTCGGGCTCGGAGCCGACGATGACCAGCGCGCCCGTCGGCGTCAGTGCCGAGCGCAGGCGCCGCAGCGGGCGGTGGCCGCCGGTGTCGATGATGGCGTCGAATGGGCCGCGCTCCAGCGGGTCCTCCCGGGTGTGGTCGATGACCTCCGCGATGTCCAGCTCGCGCACCAGCTCGACCTTCCCGGTGCTGCAGGCCCCGGTCACCGCCGCGCCGTCGGCCCGTGCGATCTGAGCGGCGAGATGCCCCACGCCGCCCGCGGCGCCGAGCACGAGCACCCGCTGACCGGGCCGCACCCGAGCCGCGTCGCGCACTGCATGCAGCGCCGCGCAGCCGGAGACGGGCAGGGCCGCGGCCTCCTCGGCGCCCAGCGTGTCCGGGCGCCGGTGGAGCCGGTCGGCCCGGGCCCGCGCGAACTCAGCCAGGGATCCGTCACCGCTGCAGGCCAGGCCGAACACTTCGTCACCGACCGCGAATCCCTCGACGTCCTGTCCGAGTGCGTGGACGCGCCCGGCGAGATCGCTGCCCAGCACACGGCCCTCCCGCCCGGGGCGCGAGAGCCGCACCATGGCCGGCCGGCCCTCGAGGAGATGGACCACGCCGGCATCGAGCCCCGCGGCCGCCACCTCCACCACGACCTCTCCCGGTCCCGGCTGCGGCATCGGCCGCTCCCGCAGCGGCAGCGTCTCCGGCCCTCCGAAGCGCTCCTGGACGAGTGCGCGCATAACATTCCCCTTACGCCGTAAGCCTTACGCTGTAAGTCAACGTAGGCTGGCTTCGCGCGGACGTCAAGGGCGGTCTGCGGCCGAGGGAACGGACGAGGGGGCGGACGACGGATGGACTCGCGGCGGTCGACGCAGCGCGCAGCGCTCACACCGGAGCGCATCGTCGCGGCGGCGCTCGAGCTGGCCGACGCCGACGGCATCGCGGGCGTCTCCATGCGCGCGGTCGCCGGCCGCCTGGGCGTGCAGGCGATGTCGCTGTACAACCACATCCCGGGCCGCGAGGCCCTGCTCGACCACATGGTCGATGCCGTCTTCTCCGAGATCTCCCCGCCCGATCCCGCGGCCGGCTGGCGGGCCGCGATGGAGCAGCGAGCCTGCTCCGCGCGCGCCGTGCTCGCGCGCCACCACTGGGCCGTCGGCCTGCTCGACTCCCGCAGCCGGCCGGGCCCGGCCACGCTCGAATACCACGAGGCGACCCTGCGCTCCCTGCGCACCCACGGCTTCTCCGTCCCGGCCACCGCGCACGCCGTCGCCGCACTGGACGCCTATATCTACGGGTTCGTGCTGCAGGAGGTGAGCCTGCCGTTCTCCAGCCCCGATGAGCTCGAAGCCGTCGCGGAAGCCCTCCTGGACGAGGAGACGGCCCGCCGCTACCCCTTCTTCACCGAGTTCGCCCGGACCCATGCGCTGCAGCAGGGCTACGACTTCGGCGCCGAGTTCGAGCACGGCCTGACGATGCTGCTGGATTCCCTCGCCCCCGACCGGCCGGACGTTCCCACCTCTTGACGTCGGTCCCCCGAGCGGGGAGATTGAGCGCACAGTCACACGACGCAGTCTCAGCCCCAGAAAGCAGGGAGCGCGATGAGCACGAGCACAGTCGAGAGATCACGAGGAAGCTACGTCGATCGTCCGTCGTCCAGTTCGCTGGCCGACGTCGTCGAGATCATCCTGGACAAGGGCCTGGTCATCGACGCCTACGTCCGCGTCTCGCTGGTCGGGATCGAGATCCTGACGGTCGACCTCCGCGTCGTCATCGCCAGCGTCGACACGTACCTCCGCTTCGCCGAGGCCACCAACCGGCTCGACCTCACCCAGCAGGGCGGGCGCGATCTGCCCGACATGATGGGCGGCATGGTCGAGGACGGCGCCCAGGGCAAGACCAAGGGCGCGGTCCAGGGCCTGAAGGACGCCGTCATGCCCGGCAAGGGCGATTCGGACGGCGATGAGCAGAACGCCGAGCAGAACACGCAGAAGCAGGCCTCGGAGTCCGAGTGACGTCGACCCCTGCCATGACCACCGAGACCTCTGACCTGTACCTGTACGGCGTCGTGCCGTCGGACTACGAGGTCCCGGGCGACCTCCAGGGCGTGCAGGGCAAGCCCGTGCGCACGGTCGGCTCCGGCCGCACCGCCGCGGTGGTGGGCGAGCTGGAGCCGACCGAGGCACTGGGCACCCCCGACGACCTGATGGCGCACACGCGCGTGCTCGATGCCATCGGCCGGACGCGTCCGGTGCTGCCGATGGCCTTCGCGACCGTGTTGGAGGGTGACGCCGACGTCGAGGCCGACGTGCTCGCACCCCGCGAGGACGTCTACGTCCAGGCGCTGGAGCACCTCGAGGGACACACCCAGTACACGCTCGCCGTGCGGTTCGACCGCGACCAGGCACTGCGCGAGATCGTCACCAGCAACGACGAGGCGGCCCGCCTGCGCGAGGCGATCGCCGGCACCAGTGAGGACGAGACCCGCCCGCAGCGGATCCGCCTGGGCGAGATCATCGTGCGCACCCTGGAGAGCTGGCAGCCGGCCGAATCCGACATGGTCCTGGCCCGGCTCCGCGAGGTCACCGCCGACGTCTCCGTGCGCAGCACGGGCGGGGCGGACGACGTGGTCGAGGCCGCGGTGCTCGTCCCCCGCGGGGAGCTCGAGCCCTTCGAGGCCGCGATCGAGGACCTCGCCCGCGAGCACCACGAACGCCTGCGCTTCCGACTGGTGGGGCCGCAGGCCCCGTACGACTTCGTGCCGGAGGTGTAGCGAGCATGGGACTGTTCTCCGCCCTCCTGGGCGCACCGCTGCTGCCGATGCGGGGCACCGTCTGGGTCGCCGAGCAGGTGCTCGAGGAAGCCGAGCGCCAGTACTACGATCCCGCCGCGATCCGCCGCGCCCTCGAGGAGGTCGCCGACGCCCGCCAGGCCGGCAGCATCGACGAGGACGAGGCCGACCGGCTCGAACGCGAACTGGTCGCCCGGCTGATGGAATCGACCCGCCGAGCCCGCGCGAAGGAGACACCATGAACGACGACGAGAACCAGCAGCAGGGCCACGGCGAGGACCAGGGCGAGCAGCAGAGCCAGGACCAGGCCGAGCAGCAGAGCCGCCGCGTCTCCGCCGTCGACGCCGTCAAGAAGGCCCTCGACCAGTTCAGCACTCTGACCGGCCGGGCCCCCGAGTCCGTCGTCGGCGTCCGCTGGCACGAGGACCGCTGGAAGGTGCGCCTCGAGGTGGTCGAATCCCGCCGCGTCCCGGACAGCGCCGATCTGCTGGCCGAGTACGAGGTCGATCTCGACGGCGGAGGCGACCTGCTCTCCTATGATCGGAAGGACCGATACGTCCGCGGCCGCCCCTCGGACTGAGTCCCGGGTCCCGACAGTCAGGAGTCAGTGATGAGCATGGTCAACCAGTCCGGCCGCGCGATGGAGCCCCAGCGCGACCGCGAGGGGACCCTCCTGCACGTCGTCGAGACCCTGCTGGACAAGGGGCTCGTCCTCAACGCCGACATCATGGTCTCCGTCGCCGGCGTCGAGCTGCTGGGCATCCGGATCCGCGCGGCCCTGGCCTCGTTCGAGACCGCAGCCCGCTACGGCCTGGACTTCCCCGCCGGCACGGACCGCGACACCGTCGCCTGGCGCGAGGCCATCGAGCAGAAGGACACCTGCCCGCAGTGCGGCAAGCGCGCCGAGCTCAAGCAGCTGATGAACGAGTTCTGCCCCTGGTGCGGCTGGCAGAGCGCGAAGTCGAAGAGCCTCGAGGCGGGGGAGACCCGGGAGCTGGACTCCGCGGCGCAGGCCGACGCGGGGACCCGGGACGACTGAGGCCGCCGTCGTGGCCGAGCCCTCCGAGGGATCCCAGCGCGCCCTGGAACCCACGCGCGACCCCCGCGCGACCCTGCCGGATCTCATCGAGGTCCTGCTGAACAAGGGCGTCCACCTGGACCTGGACCTCATCATCTCGGTGGCGGAGATCCCGCTGATCGGGGTGAACCTGCGCGCGACCATCGCCGGCATCGAGACCATGCTGGAGTACGGCATGATGCGCCAGTGGGACGAGCAGACCCGCGCCTGGGTGCGCGCCTCGATGGCCCGCCACCTGCCGCTGGCCGACGGGGAGGACCTGATCGCCAAGATGGCCGGCGGCCACTACCAGGAGGGCTTCCACCGCACCTGGCGCCCCGGCAGCGCCTACCTCACCGACCGGCGCCTGATCATCCACCGCCGCGATCCCGCCGAGACCCTCTGGCAGGCGCCGCTGGCAGCGATCACCGCGATACGCCCGATCCGCGAGGACTCCGTCGGCGGCGAGCAGCGCACCCGGATCCTGGTCACGCTCGAGGACGGGACCGAGTCCAAGCTCTCCGCCGTCGAGCCCGACCGCCTCATCTCGCTCGTCCGCGAGCAGACCGGGCTGACCGGCGACGACGAGCCCGTCGACGTCGGCCCTCTGCGCGAGGGGCCCATGTGGTACCTCGAACCGCGGGCCGACGGGGGGATCTGGCGCACCGGCCGGGCAGTGCTCAGCGCCGACGAGGGCCTGGTGTGGAGATCGCCGCTGGACATGCGGGCACCGCTGCGGATCCAGCCGGCCGAGATCACCGCGGCGGAGCTCACGGACGTGCCCGACCCCACGGCCGACGCGACGATCCTCGAGCTCACCACCGCCGACGGCACGATCCGCCTCTCGGCCCCGGACATCGCACAATGGCAGCAGCAGCTCCAGGAGCGGAAGGAGGTCTCCCATGGCACTGGAAGTCGATGAGGCGAGCCTCAAGCACGGCGTGCTCACCCTGGTGGTCACGCTGGTCGAGGTGATCCAGGAGGCGCTGGAGACCCAGGCCGTGCGCCGGATGGAGGGCGGCGATCTCACCGAGGAGGAGCAGGACCGGCTGGGCGAGGCGCTGCTCGAGCTCGATGAGGCCATGGAGCAGATCAAGGCCGAGCACGGCATCACCGACTCCGTCACCGACCTCCACCACGGACTCGACGACGTCGTCGACGAGGTGGTCGACAAACTGATCAATCCCGCCCGCTGGGCCGAGGAGCAGCGGAAGGACACCACTGGATGAGCGAGCTGTACGTCTATGCGGTCGTTCCGGCCGGCCCGTTCCGCCCCCGCGTCCGCGGCATCGACGGCAAGGAGCTGGACGTCGTCACCTCCGAGGCTGCCGGCGTCGCCGCCGTCGTCCACGCTCATGACGCGCCGCCGTACGAGGGGCCCGACGACGAGGTCAAGCGCTGGATCCTCGAGCACAGCGACGTGGTCGAGGACGCCTGGAACGGGGCCGGCGCGGTACTGCCCGTGTCCTTCAACGTGATCGTGCGGCCGGACGACGAGACGGGCGCCTCGGCCGCCGATCAGCTGCGGGCCTGGCTGGAGTCCACCGGGGACGGCCTGGCGCGCCGGCTCGGCGAGCTCGACGGGACCGCCGAGCTGCGCATCGAGATCTCCCTGGACCGTGAGGAGCACACGCAGGCAGACCCGGAGATCTCGCGTCAGCTGGAGGAGTTGGCCGATCGTCCCGCCGGGGTGCGCCGGCTGATGGAGAAGAAGCTCGAGAAGACCTCGAAGGAGCGCACGGATGCGGCGGCCGACGAGCTGTACCCCTCGTGGCGCTCGCGGATCGCCGCCCACTGCCTCGAGATCGAGGAGTACCGCGCGCCGGTCCGCGAGGCCTCTCTGGTGCCGGTGATCACTGCCGCCTGCCTGGTCCGGGCCGATGCGACCCGGGCCCTGGGCGAGGAGCTCGCCGAGATCGACGACTCCCTTCCCGCCGCCCGCATCCGCTTCCTGGGCCCCTGGCCCCCGTACTCCTTCGCGGACGTCGGCGCGCCGCAGTAGCCTCAGCCGAAGATCGCTCGCAGTGTCACGACACTGATGGCGCCGATGAGTCCGGCGCACGGCAGGGTGATCACCCACGCCAGCGCGATCGGCCGCATCAGCTTCCAGTTCGCGGCCCGGTTGACGATGCCGACGCCGAGCACGGCGCCGATGAGGATGTGCGTGCTGGAGACGGGCAGGCCCAGCACCGAGGCCGCCATGACCACGCCCGCGGCGGAGAGCTCGGCGGCGAAGCCCGAGGCCGGATGCATCGTGGTGAGGTTCGTGCCGACGGTGCGGATCACCCGTCGGCCGATGAACCACAGCCCCGCCATCAGCGCGACACCGCAGGTGACCATGGCCGGCAGCGGCACGGCGGCCTCCGCATCGATGGATTGGTTGCGCAGCACGTCGATCACCGCGGCGAACGGGCCGATGGCGTTGGCGATGTCGTTGGAGCCGTGGCTGAAGGCGAACGCGGCGGCGGTGAAGACCTGCATCCAGCTGAACATGAGGAACGTCGAGCGCGAGAGCGTCTGGTCCTTCAGGGTCTTGGCGAAGATGAACACAGCCATCCACACGGCGGCCCCGATCATGCCCATGATCAGGAAGTTCCCCACCGAGCTGATCTCCAGGTGGAGATTCTTCAGCCCCTTGAACAGCAGCATCGAGGAGATGACGATGGAGCCGAACGCCGCCAGCAGCGGCACCCAGGTCTCCAGCGCCCGATGGGTGTCCACCGCGTCCCGATCGGACTCGATCTCGTGGAGGCGGCGGAAGTAGTCCGATTCGAGCTCCTCGGGATCGACATCGTGCTGGGTGACCGTCACGGCGTCGCGGGTCATCGCGTTGGTGTAGGAGATCTGCTGGAGCTCGTCGAGCCGCTCGAAGTCCCTGCGGTGCTCGCGGCGCAGCTCGGCCCGCTTCTGCTTGAACTCGCGCAGCTTGGCGTCGGCCTCCTCGTTGTAGACCAGGATGTGCTGCTTGATCCGGCCGAACAGGAACCAGGCGACGGCTCCGCCGAGGACGGGGGAGAGCACCCAGGAGAAGGCGATCTGGCCGATCTGGCCCCACTGGATCATCTCCGCGCCGCCCGCACCGGTGACGACGCCGAGGGTCAGGGCGGCCCCGACGATGCCGCCGATGATGGAGTGGGTGGTCGAGACCGGCCAGCCCATGCGGGTGGCGATCAGCAGCCAGACGGCCGCGCCCAGCAGGGCGGACATCATGATGAACACGAAGTCCATGGGGGCGAGGTCCACGGCGCCGAGGTCCACGATGCCGCTGCGGACCGTGTCGGTCACCTCGCCGCCGGCGAGCACGGCGCCGCTGACCTCGAAGATCGCCGCGACCATGAGGGCCTGCTTCATGCTCAGGGTGCCGGCGCCGACGGAGGTGCCGAAGGAGTTGGCGACGTCGTTGCCGCCGATGTTGAAGGCCATGAACAGCCCGAAGATGATCGTGGTGATCAGGATCGTGCGGTTCGCCTCGTCCCCGATGTAGTCGAAGGACCACAGGGTGAAGCCGATCAGTGCGATGGCCATCAGCAGGCCGAAGCTGACATGCCACCAGCGGTCCGGGCCGAGGAACCCGGCCTTCTCGGTGGGGATGTCTGCGCGGGGCGGGGCGGTGTCCTGAGACATGTGAGGAGCTCCCGAGGGATGAGAGGACTGTCCGCCCACAGGGTGCGCCGCGCGGGGAGAATCCAGGTGACCTCTCAGTGGACACCTGAGGACGGACCGCCGAACTCCGGGAAGCTCGAGGCGTACAGCGGTGAGCGCGACAGTTACCGAACCGTGACAGCGCGTCCCGGGCGGTGGCCGAATACTGACCGGATCCTCGCCCCGGCCCAGTCTCGGGTATATGTCCAGCACTGCGACGCACTGCCCGTACTGTGCCCTGCAGTGCGCCCAGACGCTCACCGCCACCGATGGGGAGCCGCTGGAGGTGGACGGCCGCGACTTCCCCACCAACCGCGGGGGCCTGTGCCGCAAGGGCTGGACCTCGGCGGAGGTCCTCACCGCCCCGGACCGGATCACGACGCCCCGGCTGCGTACGGCCGACGGGCAATTCCGCGACGCGAGCTGGGACGAGGCCCTCGACGTCGTCGCCTCCGGCATCCGCGAGCAGCAGGCCCGCCGCGGCGCGGACGCGGTCGCGGTGTTCGGCGGTGGGGGCCTGACCAATGAGAAGGCCTACGCCCTGGGCAAGTTCACGCGGGTCGTGCTGGGCTCGCGCTTCATCGACTACAACGGTCGCTTCTGCATGTCCGCCGCCGCGACCGCCTCGAACCGCTCCCTGGGACTGGACCGCGGTCTCGGGTTCCCGCTCGCCGATCTCGGCGGCGCGGACGCGGTGCTGCTGCTGGGCTCGAACGTCGCCGCGACCATGCCCCCGTTCGTCCAGCATCTGGCCGGAGTGCGGGAACGGGGCGGGCTCGTCGTGCTCGACCCGCGCGCCTCGGCCACCGCGGCGCTGACGTCCGATGGGGCCGGCACCCACCTCGCCCCTGTGCCAGGCACCGACCTGGTGGTGATCCTGGCCCTGATCCACGTGGTCCTCGCCGAAGGACTGGTCGACGGGGAGTACATCGACCAGCGCACCACCGGGCTCGAGGATCTGCGCGCCGCCGCGGGCCTGTGGTGGCCCGAGCGCGCCGAAGCCGTGTGCGGGATCGGGGCCGATCAGATCCGCGGCGTCGCGCGCTCTCTCGCCGCGGCGTCCCCGTCCCGGGGAGGTGGTGGCGCCTATATCCTCACCGGCCGCGGCGTGGAGCAGTCCACGCAGGGCACCGCGACGGTCACCGCCGCCATCGACCTGGCCCTGCTGCTGGGATTGATCGGCCGGCCCGGTTCGGGGTACGGGCCCATCACCGGCCAGGGCAACGGCCAGGGCGGTCGCGAGCACGGACTGAAGTCCGACCAGCTGCCCGGCTACCGCCAGATCGCCGACCCCGCCGCCCGCGAGCACGTGGCCGGCGTCTGGGGCGTCGACCCCGATTCCCTGCCCGGCCCCGGCGTGCCCGCGGTCGAGCTGCTCAGCGTGCTCGGCACGCCGGACGGCCCCAGCGCCCTGATCGTCAGCGGCGCCAACGTCGTCGTCTCCGCCCCCAACTCGGCGGCGGTGCGGGAGCGGCTGGCCTCGCTCGATCTCCTCGTGGTGCTGGACACCGTGCCCTCGGAGACCGCCGAGTGCGCCGACGTGATCCTCCCCGTCGCCCAATGGGCCGAGGAGGAGGGCACCATGACCAACCTCGAGGGTCGCGTGATCCGTCGCCGCCGCGCCCGGCCGGCGCCCGGTGAGGCCCGCAGCGAGCTGTGGATCCTCCACGAGCTCGCCGCCCGTCTCGGCCACCCCGAGGGGTTCCCCACCGACGCCTCGGCCATGTTCGACGAGCTGGCCCTCGCCTCCGCTGGCGGACGCGCCGACTACGCCGGTCTCAGCCACGAGCGCCTCGACCGCGAGGGCAGCATCCAGTGGCCGTGCCCGGCTCCGGATCATCCCGGCACTCCGCGGGTCTTCCTCGACGGCTTCCCCACGCCCGACGGCCGTGCGCGCCTGATCCCCGTGCAGCACCACGTCTCGCACGACGACGTGCGCACCGACGCCCCGATCCACCTGACCACCGGGCGCCTGCTCGAGCAGTACCAGTCCGGGGCGCAGACCCGCCGGGTGCCCTCGCTGCTGGCGGCCCGGCCGGAGTCGTTCGTCGAGATGCACCCCCTGCTCGCGGACCGGCTCGGCATCGAGGAGGGCGACGGCGTCCACCTGCGCACGCGTCGCGGGGAGACCACCGCGCCCGCACGGATCACCGAGGCCATCCGCCCCGACACCGTGTTCATGCCCTTCCACTACTCCGGGCCGGGCAGCGCCAACCTGCTGACGAGCGACGCCACCGACCCGTTCTCCGGGATGCCCGGATTCAAGATGACCGCCGTCGAGATCACCCCCCAGGAGAGGAGTCCCGCATGAGGATCGTCGTGATCGGACACGGCATGGTCGGCTCCCGGTTCGCCGCCGACATCGTCCGCGCCGACCCGTCGGCCCAGGTCACCGTGCTGGGCCAGGAGAACCACCAGCCGTACAACCGCGTGATGCTCTCCTCCCTGGTCGCGGGGAAGACGGATGCCGGATCCCTCGCGCTGGAGACCGAGTCGAGTGACCGCCTGCGGGTGCTGCGCGGGGTGCGGGCCGTCGGGATCGACCGCGCCCGGCGCGAGGTGACCGACGCCCGTGGCGAGCTGCACACCTACGACCGGCTCGTGCTCGCCACCGGCTCCGCCCCGCGGATCCCCGACGTGGCCGGCCTGCGCGCCGCCGACGGGCTCGCCGGCGGCATCAGCGCCTTGAAGGACCTCGACGACGCCCGACGGATCCTCGAGACCGCGGGCCGCGCCGAACGGGCCCTCGTCCTGGGAGCCGGCGTGCTCGGCCTCGAGGTCGCCACCGGCCTCGCCGCCCGGGGACTGCGCGTCACGCTGGTCCACCACCGCGACCGGCTGATGGAGCGGCAGCTGGACCCGGATGCCTCCGAGATCGCCCGCACCTCCCTGGAGCGGCTCGGCATCGACGTCGTCACCGGCGTCACCGCTGCTCGCGCCACCCTCGAGAAAGGCCGGGTGGCGAGCGTGGAGCTCTCCGACGGCAGCTCGCACCCGGCGCAGCTGATGGTGCTGTGCGCCGGCACCGTCCCGCACGTGGCGCTGGCCTCCGAGGCGGGGCTCGAGTGCGATCGCGGCATCGTCGTCGGCCATGATCTCGCGACCACGCTGGATCCAGCCGTGTCCGCCATCGGGGACTGCGCCCAGCCGCCGGAAGGGGCGAGCGGCCTGGTCGCGCAGGGCTGGGAGCATGCCCGCCGGCTCGTCGAGTCCTGGACACCGCGCAGCGCGGACGCGCCGGTCGCACCGGCCGCCGCGACGGACTCGCTGCGCGGGCGCGAGCTGGTGCGCGTCAAGGCCGTCGGCTTCGCGCTGGTGGCGATGGGCCGCATCGACCGGCCCGAGCCGGAAGCACATGCGCCGCGGTCAGTACGCCTGAGCGACCCCTCCGGCGGCCGCTACACCGAGGTGGTGGTGCAGGAGGACCGGCTGATCGCCGCCACCGTGATCGGGGATGACGAGGCGGCGGCCTCGCTCAGCGCGGCCTTCACCCGCCGCACGCCGGTCCCGCGCGACCCGGTGCATCTGCTGGCCAGACCCCTGGCCTCGCAGAGCGCTGCCCCGGTGCGGAGGCCGCAGGAGATGGACGACGCCGACGTGATCTGCCAGTGCAACGGGGTCACCAAGGGCACGATCTGCGGGGCCATCCGCTCCGGATGCGCCACCCCGGCGGCCGTCTCCAAGGCCACCCGCGCCGGCACCGGCTGCGGGACATGCCGCTCCCAGCTCAAGGAGCTCATCGCGACGGACGACGGTCAGGTGCCGGCGATCCTCGACCCCTCGGCCGCCGCGGAGCATCAGCCGGCCTGAGCGACGGGCCAGCGAGCCTGCATGAGCCGATCGGCGCCCGCGACCCGCGCGACCAGGGCGAGCCGCGCCCGCCGCGGCAGCAGTCCCGCGACCCACGCGACCGGACTCGTGGACCGGTTCGCCTCGGCGGTCGGGCCGGGGACGGGTCTCTCGACGGCGCGCAGCATGGCCGTCGCCACCTGCTCCGGGGTCTTTCGGTTCCCGCTGTACTGCTCGCCGCCGATCCGGTCGAAGAATTCGGTGGCGGTCAGCCCGGGGGCGAAGGCCACGGTGCGGATACCGCTGCCGCGCAGCTCCCACCAGAGGGCCTCGGTCAGCGCGATCCCGAAGTTCTTCGTCGCGGCGTAGGTGGCCATGCCCGGGATGGGCTGGTACCCGGCTTCGCTGGTGACGTTGATCAGCATGCCGTGACCCGCCGCGCGCAGGTCGGGGAGGAAGGTGTGGCACAGGTCGACCACGGCGGCGATGTTCACGGCGATCTCGTCGGCCAGTCGTTCGGGGTCCTCGTCCTCGAAGGCTCCGTCGCTGCCGAAACCGGCGTTGTTGACGAGGCTGGTGACGCCCACTCCGCGCCGCGCCAGCTCGTCGCGGATCGCCGGGCCGGGACGACGCACGGAGAGGTCGGCCGGGACGGTCTCGACGCGGATGTCGTGAGCGTTCCGCAGCTCATGGGCGAGGGCGTCGAGCCGGTCGATCCGGCGCGCCACCAGGACGAGGTCGGAGCCACGGGCGGCAAGTTCCCGAGCCACGGCACGGCCGATACCCGAGCTGGCGCCGGTGATGAGGGTGGTCTGTGAAGAGAAGTCGAGGTTCGTCATGACGCCACCATACGTCATGTGTGGCACTGAGTGCCAGAAGTGGCGCAGAGGTCAGCTGGTCGATATCATCGCCGGATGACCGATTCCCCGGAGAGCCTTCGCGACCGCACCCGGCGGGAGGTTCGCCGGCAGATCGCCCAGGCAGCGACAGGGCTGTTCGTCCAGCAGGGTTTCGAGGCCACGACGGTCGACCAGATCGCGGCGCAGACAGGCATCTCCCGTCGGTCGTTCTTCCGGTACTTCGCCAGCAAGGAGGACGTCGTCGTCGGTGAGCTGGCCGATCGGGGAGCGATCGTGGCGGCCGCGCTTGCCGAGCGCCCGGCGGACGAGTCGCCGTGGGATGCGATGAAGGCGGCTCTGCTCGAGCTGCAGGCGTCGATGCGAGTCAGTGACGAGATGGAACTGGAGTTCGGTCGGATCCTGTACGACACCCCGTCCCTGCGGGCACGCCACCTGGAGAAGCAGCTCAGCTGGCAGGAGCTGCTGGTCCCGATCATGGCCGAGCGCGTCCGGGCGGCGGATCCGGATTCGGCCATCGAGCCCGAGCTCGCCGCGGCCGCCATCGTGGTCGCCTCGCTCACCTGTCTCGATGTCGCGGGGGAGCACTGGATCCAGCAGGACGGCGCGGTCTCCCTCGAGCGCCTCTACGACGACGCCGTAGCCGCCGTCCGGAGCTGACCGCCGTGTCGGGGCAGCGCGCGCGCTCAACACTGATCTCGCGTAGGTCGCGCTGCTGTCGCGTCGTCCCGGGCGCTGCGCCATGAGCAGGCCGGCCGTGAGCAGGGGCGGCGGGACTCGGGCGCGGCATGATGGGCGCGATCACGCAGGGCGGCGTGCAGCCATGCCCAGGCGCCGGCCCTGGACTATCTGCTGTCCCCGCCGAGCGCGCCGATGACGGACCTGACGACCAGGTCCACCCGTGCCCCCACATCGTCCGGCGCGGTGCTGCCCGGTGCCGAGAGGGCGGGGGAGCCGGCCGGGAGCTCGTGGGCTTCGTGCAGAAGTGCCAAGCACACCCGCCGGCCCCACGCGGTGTCATCGACGGTGATGTCTCCCGCGGTGTGCAGGCGCCTGAGCAGCAGATCCAGGCTCTGCGCGATCTCGGGATCCGATGCCGGTGAACCGGGCTCTTCCGGTCCCGGAGTGATGGAGAGGACGAACGGACGGGCCAGCTTGAGCTCGAAGATCCGCTCGACCACGCGATAGAACGCGACCAGGGGCGGCACGGTGGTGACGCGGGCCTGCTCGAGAGCCTCCCGGTAGCGCCGGTTCTGGTCCCGCACCAGCGCGTCGAGCAGCACCTGGCGCGAACTGAAGTGACGGTGCACGGTGGCGCGAGCGACCCCGGCGACCTGCGCGACACGGTCCAGGGACGCGTTGGGGTCGCCGGCGTAGACCTCCTGCGCGGCATCGAGGATGCGGGCGATGCTCTCCCGCGCATCTGCACGCAACGGTCGAGTCCGATCGGCGTCGTTCATCGGCTGCGCTCCATGAGGGCATCGTACTGCGCCGAAGCCTACCGTGTTCAGCCTGCAACTGAGACAGCTATGCCTCAGCTATTGACATAACTTCGATCCCGGGGTTTCACTACTCGTACCTCATTCAGTCGGACATCGGAGACACCATGGATCTCGACCTCGCAGGCAAGCGCGTACTGGTCACCGGAGCGAGCAAGGGAATCGGTCTGGCGACCGTGCGCGCCTTCCTCGCTGAAGGGGCCTCGGTCACCGCGGTCGCTCGTCGCAGCACGCCTGAGCTGGAGGCCTCGGGGGCTGCCTTTGTCGCGGCCGACCTGGCGACCTCGGAGGGCCCCGGACGGATGGTCGACGCGGTGCTCTCGGCCGATCCGCGACTCGACGTCCTGGTCAACGCCGCCGGAGGAGGTGACGTACCGGATGGGGTGCTGGGCGATCCCTTCGGCGGGGACGACGGCATCTGGGACGCGACCTTCTCGCTCACCCTCTACTCGGCGGTGCGCACGATCCGTGCGGCGCTGCCGGCACTTGCGGCGACCCGCGGGGCGATCGTGAACATCGGCTCGGACTCGGTGCTGCTTCCGGGGAGCGTCCCCGCGCCGTACCCGGCCGCCAAAGCCGCGCTCATCACGTTCTCCCGTGGACTGGCGGAACGAGTGGCGCCGTCCGGGGTCCGGATCAATGTCGTCACTCCGTCGGCGACCCGCACGCCGCTGCTGACCGGAGCGGACAGCCTGGTGGCCAAGCTGGCGGCCGAGATGGGGGTCACGCACGAAGAGCTCCTCGAGCAGTTCCCGGCGCAGAACGGGATGGTCACGGGCAAGCTGATCGAACCCGATGAGATCGCCCGGACCATCATCCTGCTCTCGTCGCCGACCATGCCCAGCGCGGTCGGCTCGAACTGGGCCGTGCACGGCGGATCACTGAAGATGCCGGCGTGAGGGTGCCTGTTCAGGGGGCACGGTCGGGCCGATCCAGCCCGGCGAGCTGCCGCGCCAGGGTTCGCTGGAGGGCCGGCATCCGGCCCGCCAGGGACAGCGCGATGTTGCGCACCGGACGCGCCGCGCCGGGCACGGTGGCCAGCGACGTGAGCCGCCCGGCGAGACGGATGACGTGGCGGGCCTTGGGCAGCTGGACGTCGGAGTAGGTCTCGAGCACCGCGTCCGAGGCACCGTCGAGCACCTGCGCGAGGGCCCGGCCGAGATGGACGGCGTCATCGAGACCGAGGTTCATGCCCTGGCCGCCGGCGGGGGAGTGGACGTGGGCGGCATCGCCGGCGAGCAGGATCCGCCCGACCCGGAAGGAATCGGCCAGCCGCTCGTGCACGCGGAAGCGGGAGCCCCAGATGACCTCCTCGACGACCGCGGGCCGCCGCTTCGGACCGCGGGCATCGAGCAGGCGCTGGACGAAGGGGACGTCGGGATGCTCGGGCGCCTCGGCCACGGTGGCCACCACGCGGTGCAGCCCGTCGGGCAGGGGGACGAACACGAGCGTCCCGGCAGGCGAGAAGTACAGGATGACGTCCCGGCCGGACACTCCGGAGCCGAGCCGTACGTCGGCGAGGCTGAAGGACTGCGAGACCGTATCCCCGGTGAAGCTGATGCCGGACTGCTCGCGCACCGTGCTGTGCATCCCGTCGGCGCCGACGACGTACTCGGCTCGCACCTGTCGTCCGTCCTCGAACGTCGCGATGACCCCGTCGGCCTCCCGGTCGAGCCGTTCGACGGTGGCGGGCCGGACCACCTCGCCCCCGAGCTCGCGGAGCCGGGCGAGCAGGTAGGCCTCGGTGTCCGCCTGGGAGAGCATCAGCGCGTACGGGTAGTCGGTCGGGAGGTTGCTGAACGGTGCCGGCACAAGGATCGCGTCCCGGTCGCGCACGGTGAAGCGGGGGGTGTGGACACCGCGCTCGACCATCTCCTCGACCACCCCGTAGGGGCTGAGCAGCTCCAGGGTGCGCGGATGGACCACCGCAGCGCGGGAGGTGTTCGCGGCCTCGGCCTGGGAATCGACGACGGTCACCTCATGGCCGAGGTGGCGCAGCACGACGGCGGCGGCCAGTCCCACCGGTCCGGCACCGACGACGAGGACTCGGGTGGTGGCGGGCAGCATGGCGGTTCCTTCCGTAGGTCAACGCGTGTTGACCTCAGTGGATCACCGCCCGGCGGCTATGTCAACACGCGTTGACCTAGGATGGGGCCATGAGACGCTCCGCCGCCGAGACCAAGCAACTGATCCGTGCCGCCGCCCGGGAGCGCTTCGCCCGCGACGGGTACGAGGGCACCACGATCCGGGCGCTCGCGCAGGACGTCGGGATCGACCCGGCCCTGGTCATGCGTCACGTCGGATCGAAGGAAGCCCTCTTCGCGGACGCCGTGGACCTCGATCTGCGCCTGCCCGACCTCTCTCAGATCCCCGCCGACGAGATCGGCGCCGTGCTCACCGCGCACTTCCTGGACCGCTGGGAGGGGGAGGACGAGCTGCTGATGATCCTGCTGCGCTCGGCCGCCACCACGCCCGCCGCCGCCGACCGCCTCCGCGCGATCTTCGCCGAGCAGGTGGTGCGGGCCGTCCAGCAGCTCGGGATCGAGCCGGCCGACGCCCGCCACCGCGCCGGGCTGGTCGCCACCCAGATGCTGGGGCTGGGGATGTGCCGCTACATCCTCCAGCTGCCCCCGGTGGTCGAGATGGACCGAGGGCAGGTCGTCGACGCCCTGGGGTCCACGCTCCAGCGCTACCTGGTGCCATAAGCTGGCCGCATGGCTTCTTCGCACCCGACGATCAGCGACGTGGCGCGTCATGCCGGCGTGAGCGCGATGACGGTCTCCCGCGCGCTGTCGGGCACCGGGAACGTCAGCCCCGGGATGCGGGAGAAGGTCGAAGCCTCCGCCCGTGCGCTGGGCTACCGGCGCAACGAGAATGCGCGCAGCCTGCGCCCCGGCCACCGCAGCGGCCTGGTGGGCGTGGTGATCACGAACCTCACCAACCCCTATTACGCCGAGCTGCTGGACGGCATCGGGGAGATCCTCGGGGAGGACGGCCGACGGGTGCTCGTCGGCATCTCGCACGAAGACGTGGCGCAGGAGGCCACGCTGGTCGCGGACTTCGTGGGCCGGCAGGCCGAGGGACTCATCGTGGTCCCCGCGGGCGGCTCCACCGAGCACCTCCAGCCCGAGCAGCGTCACGGCGTGCCGCTGGTCCTCGCCTCGCGCCGGGAGGACGGGGTCGACGTCGACTCCGTCCTGGTCGACGACATCCGCGGGGCGGAGGAGGCCACCGCGCAGCTGCTGGCCGAGGGCCACCGGCGCATCGCCTTCATGGGCAACGCGCTCTCCGTCTTCACCGGTCAGCGGCGGTACGAGGGCTTCGAGCGGGCCCACCGCGCCGCGGGCGTCCCGGTGCTGGGGCAGCTGGTGCGGCGGGCGCAGCAGGACGTGCGCGCCGCCGAGGTCGCCGCCGGGGAGCTGCTCGCGCTCGAGGAGGCGCCGACGGCCTTCTTCAGCGCCAACAACCGCAACATGGTCGGAGTCGTCAAGGCCGTCCACGCCGCCGGCCGCGAGCGGGGCGTGGACCTGTTCGATGAGGTCCGGCTGGCAGGGTTCGACGACTTCGACCTCGAGGAGCTGGTCCCCGGGGACATCTCGATCGTCACCCACGACGCCCGCGAGCTCGGCCGGACCGCCGCGGAGCTGCTGGTCATGCGCCTGCAGGGCAAGCGGACGGACCGGCCGACGCGCACGATCGAGCTTCCCACCCGGATCCGTACGCGCCGCCGCAGCTCCGCCGCCCCGGTCTGACTCAGGTCGCCAGCGGGTAGTCCTTCGGCCTCCAGCCGAGCAGAGCGAACACCTGGATCGCCCCGGCCTGGTGCAGGGTCTGCGCGGTGGCCGACGGATCCGGCGCGCCGCCGCCTCCGGCCTGGAAGGAGAACAGGCCGCTCTCGGCGTCCCGGTTCTCGTCCCAGAGCCGCTGGGCGTAGGGCTCCATGACGCCCTCGATCTCGCTCAGGGTCTCCGGCACGACGGTGGTCGACAGCAGCAGGTTGGCGAACAGGATCGCGTTGAAGATGACCGGCTGGGCGTACAGGGTCTCCTGCGCGCCCCAGTGGTCCAGCGCCCCGCGCAGGTCCTCCCGGGCGGCCTCGAGGTAGGAGGCTTCCCCGGTGGCGCGGTGCAGCAGCACCGCCGCCCCGATCATCGCGCCGGAGTTGTAGGTCCACAGCGTCTCGTTGACGCTACCGTCGGTGTCGATGCTGTTGGCGTCGAGGCCGGGCTCGCGGCGCATGGTCTCGTGCACCCAGCTCCACGTGCGGTGGGCCCACTCGAGGTAGTGCTCGTGCCCGGTCAGCTCGTACAGGTGCGCGGCCAGCTCCGAGGTCAGGGAGGTGACGTTGGTGGCTCCGCGATGGGGGTTCCAGTCGGCGTCGACCCAGTGCATGCCGCCGGCAGGGTCCCAGGCGCGGGGGAGGAACTCGAAGATGCGCTCGGCGGCGGCGAGGGCGTCGGGATCCTGCGTGATCCGGTAGCGGCGGATCTGTTCGAGGCCGATCACCGCGTTGTCGTCGAAGTAGGAGTCACCGCCCGCACCGAGCGGCGGCACCGGATAGGAGGCGTACGACCCGCTCTCGTCGTCCCAGTAGTGCTCGAGGGCGTCGAAGCGTGCCTCGAGATCGGTGCCGTAGCGTGTGCCGGCCGGCGGGAGCCGGTCGAGGTCGACGGTGGCTGCGGCGGTCTCCCTCGCGGTCCACACGAAGGCGTACGGGTCGCCGGCCTCGCCCTTCTCCTCGAGGTGGAGTCGCTGCTCGGGCAGATACGTGTGGCGCTGCATGGCGGCGTAGGTGTCCGCGGCGCGCCGGCGCCAGCGGCCGCGGGCGGGAGCGGCCGAGGCGGGCGCCGCCGCCCACGGCAGCATCGCGGCAAGGCCCGTGGCCCCGAGTCCGAGGGTCAGGGAACGGCGGGAGGGTCGGGGCACGCGGGTCATGAACCGCTCCTTGTCAGCAGCACCGCGGTCATCTCCCACGGTGCGAGGTCCACGGCGATCCCGTTCTCGCCGACGCTGAGGTCGGCGAGCGGATCACCCAGGTAGGTGGCACGGTGCGCGGCGGAGACCGTGCCGGTCGGGCGGAGGAGCACGGTGACGGGCTCCTCGGCGTAGGACTGCAGACGCACCAGGCGGGTGCCCGTCGTCTCGCCCGGTGTCACGCCGACCAGGCGCACCCGGTCGTCGTCCAGCTCCAGCAGCGACCACTCGGCCGGGGCAGCGGCTGCGCCGGCCTGCCCGCCGGTGGCGAGCACCCCGAGCAGGGGATGGGTCAGCTGGGAGGCCGTCCGGTGCGCCAGGGCGGGCGTGGAGACGTCTTCGCCCGCGCGGCGCACGCCGATCGCGTAGCGGAACGTGGTCTCGAAGGCCTGCTCGACGGGGAAGTTGGTGTCCCACACGTTGTTGTGGATCCACGAGTACACGGTTCCCGGCTGGCGGGGCGACATGCTCTCGGGGAACGGGGCGTAGGGCAGGGCGACCACCTCGGGGTGGATCAGCGGCGCGTCGGCCGTGGACCAGGCGACCGCCAGGGAATCGTCCTCGAAGGTCGCCCCGTCACGGATCGCCTTCATGTGCTGGGGCGCGCCGGGCACCTCGGGCAGGTCCGGGCCGGTCACCCCGCCGGTGATCTCGTAGCGCGTGCGCGGCGCCTCGAGGGCGAAGGGGAAGGCGAAGAAGGCGCTCTCCTTCGTCATCGTGGTGGGTTTGGCCAGCCGGTTCTCGATCTCCACGTGCGCTGAGTCGCGGGGCAGGCGCAGGGTCACCCGCGCCCAGTCCACCCCGTCGGCCGGGAACTCGTAGGTCAGGCGCTGCTCGACGGGGGTGCTGGTGTGCTCCAGCAGCACCGCGGGCTTGGCGAGGCTGCGGCTGCCCAGCAGCTCGAGCTCCTCGGAGGAGGAGGTCTTGTTTGCCTGGTGGTTGTAGCCGGGCGCCGAGGTGTACGTGTCGTAGAGGTAGGCGTTCATGCCCACCACGGCGTCCTGGGCGACGAGCTCGCGGCCGGTGGCCTTGTCGAGGATCGAGGCGATGCAGCTGCGTGCGAGGTCGACCTCGACGCGGAGGTGCTCGTTCTCCAGGACCGTGCCGGCCTCCGACGGGGCCGGCTCCTCGGGCTGCTCGGTCGGGCCGGGTTCGACGGTGAGGCGCACGGCGCCCGTGGCCGGCACGTCCGGCACCCGCACCCGCAGGAAGTGCCCGGCGGCGCGGTTGTCGGGGTTGGTCTGCGGCACGGCCTCGTGGGGGAGCGCCTCGCCGGTGCGGGAATCGCGCACCACCAGCGGCTGACCCAGCGGGGAGCGGGCCTCGCTGATGAACAGCGAGGCGGTGCCGCTCTGCGTCAGAGAGGTGGGGTTGATGGCGGCGAACGTGGCGATCGCCTCCGGGTCCTCCCGGAGGCCGACGCCGGCGTGCGCGGCCGCCGTGTCCAGCAGCAGCTCGGCATCGTCGCGGGCCTCCAGGGCCCGGGCGAACTTCCAGTGCCACTGCTCCTCGCCGGCATTCCGCCCGGTGTCGGCGGTGGTCCAGGGATCCGAGGCGCCCCAGGTGTGCTCGTTGAACAGCGAGATCTCCTCGTGCAGCCGGCGCGCACGCTCGGGCTCGGAGGGGATCGACTCGCCGCCGAGCTCGCTGCCGACGGCGCTGACCAGCTGGGCGTCGGTCAGCAGCGCCTGGGCGCGGCGGGCCATGGCCTGCGGGCGCGCGCCGCTGCCGATGCCCTCGACCCACCAGTCGCCCCAGTCGCCGGTGAGAGCGGGAATCTGCTCTCCCACGCGCTCCTCGGCGGCGCGGAAGAAGTCGGTGTGGGTGGACATCTGCAGCCGCGGGAAGTCCCAGGTCCGGTTCCACTGCTCCACGATGCGCGACTGCAGGAGCGTGGGCGGGGCGTTGTCGCTGTGCCGGCCCAGGACCCGCATGTGCAGGATGTCGTGCGGGTACGGCTCGCGGTCCTCCACCGCCGGGCCGTGCCAGCCGAAGGCGCCCGGGGCGTAGGGGTAGCCGTTGGTCGCCAGCGAGGTGAGGTAGGCCGGGAGGTACTCCTCGACGCTGTCGTAGTCGCTGGACAGGCCCACGTTCGCGCCGTCCATGTAGGCCAGGCCGTGCGGGGAGTCGGTCATCCACACCAGCACGCTCTCGCCGGAGGGGGAGGCCCACCGGAACAGGCGCGGCAGATGCTGGCCGCCGATCAGCTGGGGCACCGAGCGGCCGGCCCAGTTGTGCGCCACCGAGAGGTAGGAGATGTCCTGCTGGGCCAGCGCCGCGGGCAGGCCGACGGGCTGGCCGGGCACGTCGGTCTGCATGGCGGAGTGGATCTCCACGCCGTGCTCGCGGCGCAGGTCGCGCTGGATGCGCAGCAGCTCGTGCAGCTCATCGGTGGAGCAGGTGTCCATGTGCAGGTTGTAGGGCAGAGCCGTCAGCTCGATCTGCCCGGCCCGGACCAGATCCATGAACGCCTCGACGTGCGCGCGGGGCCGGGACTCGATCCAGGCCACGAACGGTTCGAGCGCCTCCACGGTCCACCGGAACTGCGCCTCGGCGGGCAGGTCGCGGGAGGCGCGGGCGAACTCCACGCAGGAGTCGAAGAAGTTCAGCTGCTCGCGCATCACGATGCCCTGCGTATCGGTGTACCCGATGTCGTAGTGCGAGTGCTGGACCAGGTGGATGGACCATTCGCGCACCGGGGCCTGCTCGAGGGTCACGGCATCGTCGGCGCCCAGGTCCGGCAGGTCCAGGGTGATCTGCCGGGTCTCCTCGGTGGCCGGGACCAGCGCGCGGACGCTGCCGGCCGGCCCGGGCAGGGTCTGCACGGGGGCCGACGACCCGTCGGCCCCGCGCAGGCGGACCTGGCGGATGTGTCCGGGGTCGACCTCGCCGTCGACCAGCAGGCGGATGGACTGGTGCATGCGCCCGTCGACGCGACGCAGCAGGGGCTCGGGGAGAGCGCGGAGGCGGCGGCCGCCGAGGACGGCCTCGGCGGCCACGGCGCGGTCGACGAGCCCGGCGCGGGCTCGGTCGAGGGACCAGGGTTCGTCTTTGACCAGTGCGGTTGTCATCGAGGGGACCAATCGTCGTCAGGTGCGGTGGGTCGGGGGCCAGCGGTGCTCAGGGCGCCAGGCGCAGGGCGCCGACGAAGAACCGCTGGAAGGACAGGAACAGGATCACCGTCGGCAGCGAGGCGATGATGCCCGCCGCCAGGATGACCGGCGGGCCGAGGCCGGCGTACTGACCGTTCAGCTCCGCCAGGGCCGCCATCAACGGTCGCACGTTGGGGCTGGTCGAGAGGGTGATCCCGAACAGCAGGTCGTTCCAGGTGGCCAGGAACTGGAACAGGAACGCGGCGATCAGGGCGCCGCGGGCCAGGGGTAGGTGGATGCGCAGGAACATCACGATCCAGCTCGCCCCGTCCAGCTGGGCGGCCTCCATCATCTCCTTCGGGGCGGTGGTCATGTAGTTGCGCACCACGAAGAAGGCGAAGGGGATCGCCAGGGTCGTGTAGATCAGCAGCATCCCGTACTGGGTGTCGTACAGGGACGTGGCCGCGTACCCGTTGAACAGCGGCGAGAGGAACACCTGCAGCGGCAGCAGGGTCCCGGCGTAGATCGCCCAGAACCAGATGGCGGGGTGCCGCACGGGCATCACCACCACGGCGAACGAGGCCAGCGCGGCGATGAGCACCGAGAGGACGCCGGCCCCCGCGGAGTACAGGAAGCTGTTGACCATCGCCTGCCCGATCGCGGCGGTCTCGAAGGCCACGCGCAGGTTGGCCAGGAAGTCGAAGGACACGAACCACCAGCTCGGCCCGGAGTAGGCGTCGGCGGCGGTGAAGGCGTTGACCACGACCAGGTAGGAGGGGATCAGCCAGATCACCGCCACCAGGATCAGCAGGGCGCCATGCAGACGTCGGATCATCTCGAGGGTCCTTTCCTCAGGCGGTCGTCCGCAGCTGGCGGCGCAGGTAGATCCAGGAGGCGGCGAGCACGATGATCGTCAGGACCACGGCGACCGCGGCCCCGTAGCCGTAGCGGCTCAGCGTGAACGTCTGGCGGTACATCGTCAGCGCCAGGGTCTCCGAGGCCGTGCCGGGGCCGCCCTTGGTCAGCAGCCAGACGATGTCGAACGTCTTGAGGCTGGCCACCAGCGACATCCCGACCACCACGATGGTGATGGGATTCAGCTGGGGGAGGATGATGCTGACCAGCATGCGGGGGCCCGTGGCCCCGTCCAGCCGGCCGGCCTCGATGGTCTCCGGCGGGATGGACTGCAGACCCACCAGGAACAGGATCATCGCCGCCCCGGTCGCCTGCCAGGTGGAGGCGAGGATCATGACGATGGTGTTCATCGGCCACTGCAGCAGCCATTCCTGCTGCAGGGCGGTCAGCCCGAGCATGCCGAGCATGTCGTTGATCGCGCCGTCGGTGGCGAGCATGAAGTTCCACAGGATCGCGGTGGTCGCCCCGGAGAGGGCGTAGGGCAGCACGACGGCGAAGCGGGCGATGCGCCCCCAGCCGAGGTTGTTGGTGCCCACCGCGATCAGCAGCCCCAGCAGCACCGGCAGCAGCAGGCTGCCGACGGTCCACATGCCCGTGTTGACCAGGGAGCGGCCGAAGTTCGGATCGCCCACCAGCGTCACGTAGTTCTCCAGCCCCACCCAGCTGCGCTGCAGGCCGTTGTCGCTGAAGAAGCTGCGGTAGACGGTGACCACGAAGGGCGTGAACAGCACGACGGCCACCAGGGCGACGGCCGGGGTGAGGAACAGGGCGAGCACACCGCGGGTGGTCCGGGTGCGGGTGGGGGCGGCAGGTCGGGCGGAGGTCGACGTCGTCATCACAGGTTCCACTTCTTCCATTCGTCCTCGGCGCGCTTCTGCATCTTCACCAGCGTCGCCGTGGCGTTCTGCGAACTGGGCGAGGCCATGAAGGCGCCCAGCTCCTGCACATTGCCCTCGACCATCACCGGCGGGGACGCCTCCCAGTAGCGGGTGGCGAACTGCGGTGCGGTCTCGGCGACCGTCGCGGCCAGCTCCTGGACCGCGGGCACGGGCGGCAGCGCCTCGAGGTTCGCCGAGAGATCGTTGAGGAAGTCGACCCAGACCTGCTGGACATCGGTGCGCAGCCAGGAGCCGAGCACCGCCAGCGCCTCCTCGCGCTTGTGCGCGTTCTCGGCGACGGCCAGCGCCCCGCTCTCGGTGACGATGGTCGGCGCGGCCGACGGGTCCACGGGCGGGACCATGAACAGTCCGAAGACGTCGCCGAGGCCGGCCTGGACGTAGGTGTTGGCGTTCCAGGTGCCGTAGAGGTTCATCCCCACCGTCGCCTCCTCGAAGCGGCCGGGGACCTCGGGAACCGAGAAGTCCGGCGGGGAGAAGATGCCGCGGTCGTACAGCTCGGCCCAGGTCTCCATCGCCTCGACGGCGACGTCGTCGAGGTAGGAGGCCCGGCCCTCGGTGAGGTCCGTGTAGAAGTCCGGGTCCAGGCCGTTGACCAGCTGCTGGAACCAGATGATCGCCTCCCAGGTGCTGGTGCCGCCGCTGGCGATGGGGGTGATGCCGTCGGCCTTGAGCTCGTCGGCCACGCCGAGGAGGTCGTCCCAGGTCTGCGGGGGCTGCAGGCCGAGCTTGTCGAACGCCGGCCGCGAGTAGAACATCGCGTAGTAGGACTGGTGCAGCGGGACCGCGTAGGGCGTGCCGTCGACGCTGAAGCTCTCCCTCATCGCGGGGTCGACCCACTGCTGGGCCTCCGCCTCGTCCCAGATCTGCGTGAGGTCCGCGAAGATGCCGCTGCGGGCCACGTCGCGCAGCCGGTAGCCGTTCCACCACTTCACCAGGCCGGTGGTCGAATCGGTGCGGGCCGAGGTCCGCACGATCTGCTGGTAGCTGCTCACGTCGGGAGTGGCGCGCACGGCGATGCCGTGGCCGGTCTGCTCGCGCAGCAGGTCCCCGGCGTCGGTGAGGCCGGGCGCCCAGGTGGGATTGTCGTTGCTGAGCGTCACGTCGGGCCCGGGGGCGGCCCGGGTGAGCGTGCCGCGGGCGCATCCCGGCAGCAGGGCGACGGCACCGGCCGCTCCTGCGGCGGACAGTGCGGTGCGTCTGCTGACCGGCGTGGTGATCCGAGTCGTCGCTGACACCGGGGCTCCTATCTCTCTCAGGGCACATCGGCAGCACGGAGAGGACTACCGCGCCGGAGTGACGGCACGAAGGTAACGTTAACAGCGACGGCGCGCAAGGGGCTTGTCTGGGGTTGGCGCCGATGCCGCAGGTAGACGCCGACAAACTCGGGACGATGGCCCCTTGGTGTCGAAGGCGCCCCGTCCAGCGGGGTTGCCGCGGTGGTAGCGATACCCGCATGCGTCGGGTATCAGGCCTCCGACGTGCCCAGGACCGCGCCGATCATGCTCGCCTGCTCGGTGGGCAGCACGCCGCGCGCCACGTGCGGGACCTGCTCCTCGCCCCCCAGGGAGGCGGCGAGCCTCCGGCGCAGCGTCGGGAGCAGCAGATCCTCGGAGGCGGCCATGGAACCGCCGATGACCAGGCGCTCCGCCCCGAAACGCTGCAGCCAGGGAGCCAGGGCGCGGCCAAGGGCGTCCATCCCGGTCTCGAGGGTCGCGATGGCATCACGGTCGCCGGTGCGGGCGCACGCGGCGATCTCCGCGACGTCGGCGAGTCGGCCGGTGCGCTCGCGATAGGCCTGGCGCAGGGCGCGGCGGGAGACGAGGTCCTCCACCGGGGAACCGTCGACCTCGGCGAGGTGCAGGTTCCCGTCGGGCGGGACCTCGGGACCCGAACTGAGGCAGCGTCCGCGGTCGACGAAGGCGCTGCCGATCCCCGTCCCCAGCGTGATGGCCACACATCGGTCCACGCGCGCGCCGGCGCCGGCCGCCCATTCACCCAGACCGAAGGCCTCGGCGTCGTTGACGAAGCGCACCGATGCGGGATCGCGGTCCCAGCGCGCCGCGAGCCCGCCGCGCATGTCCACCCCGCTGAGCTGGGCGAACTTCGCGACGCCCTTGAAGTCGCCGTGGCCCCGCGCGTAGTCGAAGGGGCCCGGGATGGCGAGCGCGACCCGCTCGCTGCGGCGGCTGTGCTCGCGGGCGCAGTCGGCGATGCGGTCCAGGATGACCTCGGCCGCAGCGTCGGCGTCCAGCGGGTCGCGCCGTTCCTGACGGACCTCCTGCCCCCGCGCGACGAGGGCGGAGGAGACGTGCGTCCCGCCGATGTCCACCGCGGTGACGGTGCTCGCTGTCTGTGGGTCGAGGGGCATCGGCCCATCCTTCCGTGTTCGCGGCGCGTGTGGCATGCTGTGGTAACGATACCAAGCAGATGAGCAGGAGCACGATGCGGATCCCAGCCAGCGCCGCGGCGCGCAACTATGACAAGCAGCCCGTGATCGAGGTCCCCGGTGACCACGAGGCGTGGCGGGGATCCGCGGCCTGGACCGCACTGGCGGAGCATGCCCACGGGGGCACCATCGTCATCGACGCCTATCCCGGCAGCGACCTTCCGGCCCTGATCGCCGCGGCCGATGAGGCGATGCCGGAGGCCGTCGTGATCGACGTGGAGGAGGAGGCGGCGCTGCCGCCCGAGACCATCGCCGCCCAGATCGAGGGCGACCTCACCGACGACCGGGTCTTCGGGATCATGTCCCATCACCGGCTCGAGGAGTTCTACGACGCCGCTCGCCTGCAGGCGCTGGCCGATCGCGTCGTCGGTGATCCCCGCCAGCACGTGCTGATCGGGTGGGGCGCGGCGCTGGTCCCGCTGGAGCCGGCAACTCTGGTGCTGGCCGATCTGGCGCGCTGGGAGATCCAGCAGCGCTTCCGCCGGGGCGGGGGCAACTGGCGCGCGGGCAACGGCGAGGACGACGCACTGCGGAAGTTCAAGCGCGGCTACTTCGTCGAATGGCGCACGGCCGACCGCCACAAGCTGAGCCTGTTCGATCACCTGGATTTCCTGCTGGATGCCAATGCCTCCGTCGATGAGGTCAAGCTCACCACCGGTGATGCCCTCCGTGTGGGCCTGGAGACTGCCGCGCGGCGCCCCTTCCGGGTGGTGCCGTTCTTCGATCCCGGCGTCTGGGGCGGTCAGTGGATGAAGGAGGTCTGCGGTCTGGATCCTGAGGCCGCCAACTACGCCTGGTGCTTCGACTGCGTCCCGGAGGAGAACAGCCTGCTGCTGTCCGTCGGCTCCGAGGTGCTCGAGATCCCCGCTCTTGACGTGGTGATCAGCCACCCGCGCGAGCTGCTCGGCCCACAGACCTTCGCCCGTTTCGGCGCGGAGTTCCCGATCCGCTTCGACTTCCTGGACACCATCGGCGGTGGGAACCTGTCGCTGCAGGTCCACCCGCTGACGGAATACATCAAGCAGACCTTCGGCATGACCTACACCCAGGACGAGAGCTACTACATGCTCGACGCCGACGAGGACGCGAAGGTCTACCTCGGGCTCAAGCCCGGCATCGACCCCCGGGAGATGGAGGCCGCGCTGCGCCGCGCGGAGACAGGGGAGGCGCCCTTCGAGGCGGAGGAGTACGTCAACACCTTCCCGACGCAGGCGCACGACCACTTCGCGATCCCGGCCGGGACCGTGCACGCCTCCGGCGCCGGATCGATGGTGCTGGAGATCTCCGCGACGCCGTACATCTTCACCTTCAAGATGTGGGACTGGGGCCGGGTGGGCCTGGACGGCATCCCGCGCCCGATCCACCTCGACCACGCCATGGCCAACGTCCAATGGGACCGCGACACGGAGTGGACCCGCGAGCAGCTGGTCAACCCCGTCGAGCCCGTGGCCGAGGGGGAGGGCTGGCGCGAGGAGCGCACCGGGCTGCACGAACTCGAGTTCATCGAGGTGCGCCGGCACTGGTTCACCGCGCCCGTCGAGCACGACACCGAGGGCACCGTGAACGTGCTGAACCTCGTCCAGGGCACCGAAGCGGTCATCGAGAGTCCCGACGGGGCCTTCGACCCCTTCACCGTGCACTACGCGGAGACCTTCATCGTCCCCGCCGAGGTGGGCCGGTACCGGATCCGTCCGCTCGGCGAGGGCGAGCACGCGACGGTCAAGGCGTCCGTGCGCGGCACCGAGATGCGTCGGCGCTGATGTTCGTCGAGATCACGAACGAGCCCAGGCCCTATGCCTGGGGATCACGCACGCTCATCCCGGAGTTCCTCGGACGCGCTCCCAGCGGGTACCCGGAGGCAGAGCTGTGGCTGGGTGCGCACCCGCTGTGCCCCAGCCGCATCCTCGACCCCTCCCGTACCGGCGGTCACGAGCACCTCGATGCCTGGATCGCGGCCGAGCCGGAGCGCACGCTGGGTGCTGACCGCGACGGTGACGAGCTGCCGTTCCTCATGAAGCTGCTGGCCGCCGGCGAGCCGCTGTCCATTCAGGTTCACCCCGATGCTGAGCAGGCCCGGGAGGGGTTCGAGGCGGAGAACGCCCGGGGCGTTCCCGTCGACAGCCCGGTGCGCACCTACAAGGATCCCCGGCACAAACCCGAGATCGCGCTCGCCCTCGAGGATCCTTTCGACGCGCTGGCGGGGTTCCGGCCTCTCGAGCGCACTCGGCGGCTGCTCACCGAGCTGAGCGAGCGAGCCGCCCACCGGCCGGATGCCCAGCGCATCCTGACCCAGCTGGCCGCGCAGCTCGAAGGGCCGACGGAGCCCGCCCTGCGGCAGGTCATGGCGCAGTTCCTCGACGACACCGCCGCTGCGCCGCTGCTGGACGCTGTCACGGCCGCGGTCGCCGAGCCGGCCGTGGACGGGGAGTTCGCCGCCGAGATCACCACCCTGGCCGAGATCGCCGCCGCCCGGCCCGGTGATCCCGGGCTGCTGGTCGCCCTGCTGCTGAACCGCGTCACCCTCGAGCGGGACCAGGCCGTCTACCTGCCGCCGGGCAACGTCCACGCCTATCTGCGGGGCCTCGCCGTCGAGGTCATGGCCGCCTCCGACAACGTCGTGCGCGCGGGCCTGACGGGAAAA
Source organism: Brachybacterium sp. GCM10030252 (assembly GCF_042666535.1). Classification (NCBI taxonomy): domain Bacteria; kingdom Bacillati; phylum Actinomycetota; class Actinomycetes; order Micrococcales; family Dermabacteraceae; genus Brachybacterium; species Brachybacterium sp. GCM10030252. Next base: position 244,600 of record NZ_JBHTDM010000006.1, read on the forward strand.
CATCTCGACGTCGACGAGCTCCAGCGCATCACGCGCTTCGCGGAGACCCCGGGACCCGTCCACACGGCGGACCAGCCAGCCGAGGGCGTGGCGATCTACCGTCCCGACGAACGCGACTTCCAGCTCAGCGTGCTGAGCGCACCGGCCGACGGCGAGGTCTCCGCCGAGCTGAACGGCCCAGGGATCGCCCTCGTCCTGGACGGCGCCCCGCAGCTGCGCGGCCGGCACGAGAGCGCCGCCCCGACCCGCGGCCAGGCCCTGTTCATCACTCCCGATGAGTGCTCTCTGCACGTGTCCGGGACCGGCCGGATCGCGCTGGCGACCACCGGGAGGTGACCGACCAGCTGGTCGACATGGGCCCCACCCATGCCCACATATCGGCGCGTAGAGTGGCGAGGTCGGCCACGGTCGTCACCGGTCGGCGGACTGTCGGCTGACCTACTACGGGACGGGCGGTTCATGCGGGACGACGGCGCGGATGCTCCGGCGAATTCTGTCCAGGATCTGCTGCTGGACAGCGAAGACATCACCAGCTTCCTGCGGGAGTTCACGTCCATCCTGGCCGAGCGACTCTCGGACGGCGAGGGGACCGCGTGGTGCGCGGTCAGTCTCCTGCGCGAGAAGAGGGCGGCCACAGCAGCCGCCTCCAGCCCCCAGGCGGAGGCGCTGGATGAGACGCAGACCAGCTTCGCCGACGGGCCCTGCCTGACGGCGATCCGCGAGCACACCATCATCCGCGTCGGCGATACGCGGGACGACAACCGGTGGCCCGAGTATCACGCCATCGCCTCGAAGGAGGGTGTCCGTTCGGTGCTGGGGATCCCGTTCGAGCTCGGCGAAGAAGGATTCGCGGGCGTGAACAGCTACTCCCCGACGCCGAACGACTTCGGTCCCGAGAAGGTCGAGCTGCTCGAGCACGAGGTCCGCCAGGCCTCGAACGCGCTGCGGCTGGCGGTGCGGATGGCGCGACTGCGGGAGACCGAGAAGGATCTTCACGCCGCCATGGAATCCCGAACCGTCATCGATCTGGCGGTGGGCATCGTCATGGCCCAGAACCGGTGCGCGCAGCAAGAGGCGGTCGCGATCCTCAAGGCGGCCTCGAGCCATCGCAACGTCAAGCTGCGCGAGCTGGCCGCGGAACTCGTGACCAAGCTCGACCCGGCGGAGCCGAACACGCACTTCGACGCCTGAGGATGGTCTGAGCCACAGCTGGGTTCGATCTGATATGGACCGCTGGTAAAGTCGGTCTCGCTGGTCAAGCATGGGGCCGCGCCGTTCGTGATGCGCAAGAAGGCCCGCCATGACCCACAGAATCTCGGTCACCGTTCGTGCTGATGTGGATGCCCGCGAGATCCGGCTCCTCGTCACCGGGTGCCTCACCGAAGACACCCAGCAGACCCTCCTCCCGCTGGCCCGACGGGCGTGCGCTCTCGGCCCCCTCCAGGTGACGATCGACCTCACCGAGGCCCGTCACATCGAGACGACGGGCGTGGCTCAACTGCGCTCCGTCCTGGAGCCCGTGCGCTTCCTGCTCCCTCCCGAGCCCTTGCCCGACTGCTCACCGAGCAGCGACGTCCCGGCGCTGAGCGTGGTCTGATGGCGGGCGTCGACTCAGCGGCCGTGGTCCCGCCCGAGGGTGTGGCACTCCCGGCTGATACGGCCGCAGCGCCGACGGCGACTGTGCAGGCCCCCGCGGCGCCACCGACCCGCGAGAAGCGCTCCTCGCGCCGCGAGAAGACCCTCGAGGGCGCGGCGGAGATGTTCGCCGAGTACGGGTACTACGGGGCCAGCCTGCGTGACATCGCGGCGCGGGTCGGCATCTCCCACCCGGGGATGCTGCACCATTTCGCGTCGAAGGAAGCGCTGCTGGACGCCGTCATCGATCTCCTCGAGGCCCACGCGCAGGAGGCCCTGGACGAGATCGACGAGCTCGGCGCCGATCCGGACACGCTGCTGCGGGGACTGGCCAGGTTCTGGCACCCCGGGTGCACGCCGATCCAGCTGCTGGCGACGCTGGACGCCAACGTGATCAGCTCCGACCATCCGGGTCGGTTCCGGGTGGCGCGCCTGCGCCGGGTGCACGAGCACGTGCTGGAGCAGTGCCTGGCGGCTCTGGACGAGCGCGGCTTCCTCCAGGAAGGGGTCGAGCCGGCCTTCGCGGCCCGGACGATGGTCGCCCTGGTGCTCAGCCATGCGATGCGCGAGCGCACCGTGCGCACCATGCAGAGCGCTCTGCGGGACGACGCCCCGATGTCCGATCTCGGCAAGCTGGTGCGGCTGATCCTGCAGGCGGGCTGAGGCCGCGTCAGGCCGGAGGGGAGTTCAGCCGGGCCGCCTGCTTGATGAGGTGGTCGCGCTCGGCGACATTGGTGGCCGCTGCCGCGGCCTCGACGTACCGCCGCGCGGCCGTGGCCACGTCCCCGCAGCGTTCGTGCAGGTGCGCGGAGACGGCGGCGTATCTGGGCAGGGCCGGGTCGAGCTCGGCGAGAGCCGCGAGCCCGGCGCGGGGCCCGTCGGCCTCCCCGAGGGCGACGGCCCGGTTCAGGCGGATGATCGGGGTGTCGGAGAACCGCAGCAGCTCGTCGTACCACTGAAGGATCTGCAGCCAATCGGTCTCCTCCGCCCTCGGAGCGTCGGCATGCAGGGCGGCGATCGCGGCCTCGGCCTGGAACGGTCCGAGCCGGTCACGGGCCAGGGCCCGTTGCAGGATCCCGACGCCCTCGGCGATCACGTCGGTGTCCCACAGGGTGCGATCCTGCGCGGCGAGGGGGACCAGCGCGCCGGTCGCGGTGAAACGGGCCGGGCGTCGTGCGTGATGGAGCAGCAGGAGCGCGAGCAGCCCGGCGACCTCCGGATGATCCACTGCGGTGTGCAGCTGCCGGGCCAGCCGGATCGCCTCGGCTGCGAGGTCCACGTCGCCCGAATAGCCCTCGGTGAAGATCAGGTACAGCACCCGCAGTACCGTGGCGACGTCACCGGGCCGATCCAGCCGCGAGCCCGCGATCGTGCGCTTGGCACGGGAGATGCGCTGCGCCATCGTCGCCTCGGGCACGAGGTACGCCGCGGCGATCTGCCTGGTGGTGAGACCTCCCACCGCGCGCAGCGTCAGCGCGATCGCCGAGGACGGGCTCAGCGAGGGGTGCGCGCACAGGAAGTACAGCTGCAGCGTCTCATCGGCCGACGCCACCGGGCCCGACGGTGCGGCCTCGGCGTCGGCCTGCTCCCGGCGCCGTCGGGACGTCTCGGAGCGGGCGGCGTCGAGGAACTTCCGCCACGCCACCGTGACCAGCCAGGCCTTCGGGTCCCGGGGCGGGCTCTGCGGCCAGGCGGTGAGCGCTTCGAGCAGGGCCTCCTGCACGGCGTCCTCCGCCGCCGGGAAATCGGCGCCGCGGCGGCGGAGGGCGATCAGGACGGCGGGCACGAGCTCTCGGAGCGCGACCTCGTCCAGCGCGGGTGGATTCACTCGGCGCCCGGTGCCTGCTCTCCGAGGAACGGGCGCAGCTCGAGCCATTCGTGGATCGGCTCGCCGCCCTTGCCGGGGGCGGCGGAGAGCTCACCGGCCAGCTCGAGCGCCCGCTCGTAGCTGTCGACGTCGATGACCATCCCCCCGGCGACGAGGTCCTTGGTCTCGGCGAAGGGCCCGTCGGTCACCGGCGGCTTCCCCTCCCCGCCATATCGGACGAAGGTTCCCTCCGGAGCCAGCGCCCCGGAGCCCACGTACTCGCCGGTCTCCCGCAGCCGGTCGGCGAAAGCGTCCATGTACTGCACGTGGGCGTCGACCTCGTCGGGGCTCCACTGGTCCATGGGCACGTCGTTCACGGCGGCCGGTGCCCCGCGGTAGTGCTTGAGCATCAGGTACTTGGCCATGGTGGATGTCCTCTCGGGTGTGCGGCCCATTGTGGCCGCGTTCACCCGGGGGACGGAACCGATGGCCGGTTCTCGACATCTACTCCAGCGGGTTCTCCTGCGGCGGCAGCGCCTCCACGAGGGGGTGGTCCTTGTGGATCACGCCCATCTTGGCCGCGCCGCCGGGGGAGCCGAGATCGTCGAAGAACTCGACGTTGGCCTTGTAGTAGTCGGCCCACTGGTCCGGCGTGTCATCCTCGTAGAAGATCGCCTCCACGGGGCAGACGGGTTCGCAGGCGCCGCAGTCGACGCACTCGTCAGGCTGGATGTAGAGCATCCGGTCGCCCTCATAGATGCAGTCCACGGGGCATTCGTCCACGCAGGCGCGGTCCTTCACGTCCACACAGGGCAGTGCAATCACATAGGTCACGCTGAGCGTCCTTCCCGATCGAAGCTTCCCGCACCGTAAGATCTCAAGTGCACTTGAGGTCAAGCGGGGGAGACGCGCGTGGACACACGGGGACACGATCCGACACACCACGAGACGACCCGGCTGACACGGAACGAGGAGGTGCCCGTGGACGCGCACGAACCCGACGAGCTGCTGACCATCGGCGAGATGAGCCGTCGCACCGGGGTCGCCGTCTCCGCCCTGCGCTACTACGAGGATCTCGGCCTCATCGCCTCGGTGCGCACAGCCGGGAACCAGCGTCGCTATGCGCGCCACATGCTGCGCCGGGTCTCGCTGATCACCGTCGCCAAACGTCTGGGGATGCCGCTGTCCGAGGTGCACGAGGCCTTCGGTGACGTCCCCATGGAGCGCACGCCCTCGCACGCCGACTGGCAGCGCGCCTCCCGCCGGTGGAAGAGCCAACTCGAGGAGCGCCGGCGCGGCCTCGAGCGCCTCGAGCACGAGCTGACCGGCTGCATCGGCTGCGGATGCCTCTCGCTGCGGGCCTGTGCGCTGCTGAATCCGGATGACGCCCTCGCCGCGACCGGCTCCGGCCCGCGACGGCTCGATGACATCCCGGAGAGCTGAGCGCCGGGCCGACGTGAGACGCCTTGACCTCAAGCCCGCTCGAGGTTCTAAGGTCGAGGCATCCCTCATCGAAAGGACTGATCATGGCGGAATACACGCTTCCGGATCTCGATTACGACTACGGGGCTCTCGCGCCGTCCATCTCGGGGCAGATCATGGAGCTGCACCACTCCAAGCACCACGCGACCTACGTCAAGGGCGCGAACACGGCGCTGGAGCGTCTGGCGGCGGCCCGGGAGTCGGGTGACTTCACCTCGGTCAACCAGTTCTCCAAGGACCTCGCGTTCAACCTCGGTGGCCACACGAACCACTCGATCTTCTGGAAGAACCTCTCCCCGGAAGGTGGCGACAAGCCCACCGGTGAGCTGGCCTCCGCGATCGATGAGTACTTCGGCTCCTTCGATGCGTTCCGCTCGCACTTCACCGCGGCGGCGCTGGGTATCCAGGGCTCGGGCTGGGCCGTGCTGGCCTACGAGCCGGCCGGTGGCAATCTGGTGATCGAGCAGTTCTACGATCAGCAGAACGGGGTGCCGGTGGCGACGATCCCGCTGTTCCAGCTGGATATGTGGGAGCACGNATGCCTCCGGTCTGGTCGTCCCCCAAGCCTGATCGCACGTGTCGATCCTGACGGATCGACACACCATCGCCGGCGGCCGGTCCCCACAACGGGGGCCGGCCGCTCTGTGTGTCCGGGTGCCTCTCGCTGCCTCGCCTCCCGCTCCTTCCGTGGTCGGGTGTCGGTGCCTGCATCCACGCCGACGCGGACCGCCTGACCGACGCCTGCCCGGACCGCGTACCGTGCCGTGGTTGAACACCCGGAGCAGGCGAGGAGAGGACGGACGTGACCACGGATCTGACGAGGAATCTCGGCGTAGCGGGCATCGTGCTGATGGTGGTCGCGGCGGCGGCCCCCGTGACGGTGGTGGTCGCGAACTTCCCGATCATCCTGCTCGAGTCCGGCTCGGTGGGGGCTCCGCTGCTGATCCTCGCGGCCACAGTCATCCTGCTGCTGTTCGCGGCGGGGTTCACGTGGATGACTCCGTACGTGCCGGACGCCGGGGCGTTCTACGCCTACGTCGACCGTGGGCTGGGTCACCGGGCCGGCCTCGGGACCGCCGCCCTCGCCCTGCTGTCCTATGCCCTCCTGACCGTCTCGATGACGTGCTACCTCGGCGTGCAGGCCGGGAATCTGGTCGAGGCCTGGAGCGGCGCCGAGCTGCCGTGGTGGCTGGTCTCGGCGGTGATGATCCTCGTCGTGGCGCTGCTGGGGTACCGGCAGATCGACCTGTCGGCCAAGGTCCTCGGCGTGGTCCTGGTGCTCGAGATCCTCACCGTGGTCGCGATCGACGTCGGTGTGCTGATCTCCGGCGGGGGAGTCAGTGCGGCACCGTTCGCGCCGGCGGAAGCGCTGAGCGGCGCACCGGGGCTGGGTCTGCTCTTCGCCTTCCTCGGGTTCTTCGGGTTCGAGGCCACTGCGGTGTTCCGGCAGGAGGCCAAGGATCCGCTGCGCACCGTGCCGCGGGCGACGTACATCGCCGTGATCCTCATCGGGGTGCTGTACACCGTGTCGGCCTGGCTGGTGATCTCCGGGCTCGGCGCCGGTCACGCGGTGGAGGCTGCCACCGCGAATCCCGACGGCGTGATCGTGGCACTGGCCGGCGACGTGGTGGCCCCGATCGTCGGCCATATCGTCCAGGCCCTGGTCGTCACCAGCATGTTCGCCTGCATGCTCGCATTCCACAACATCGTCGCCCGATACCTGTTCACGCTGGGCCGGCGCGGAGTGCTGCCCACGGCCCTCGGCCAGGCACATGCCCGCCACCGGGCACCGTCCAGGGCCTCGCTCTGGGTGAGCATCGTGACCGCAGCGATCGTGGTCGTCTCGGCGCTCGCGCAGCTCGATCCCGTCGTCGAGATCTACACGTGGTATTCGGGGGCCGGTGCGGTCGGAGTCATCCTGATGATGGCCCTGACCAGCATCGCCGTGGTCCGCTTCGCACTGGGACGCCGAGGGGAGGGGGTGCCGGCCGCGATGCTCGCGGCGACGATCCTGGGCGGGCTCGGACTGCTCGCGGTGCTGGCCATCTCCCTGGTGAACTTCCCCCTGCTGGTCGGCGGGATCAGCGCCGCGATCACCTGGGGCGCGATCCTCGCGCTCGTGTTCGTCGCCGGGTTCCTCGCGCCCACCCTCTGGCGGGGCCCGACGGACGCTGGCACACTGAAGCCATGAGCGTGCTGGTCGCCTACGCGACCCACTCCGGAGCCACCCTGACCCTGGCCGAGACCGTCGCGGCCACCCTCACCGAGCGCGAGATCCCCTCGGACCTGGTCGACGTCACGCGTGACCCGGACCCGGGAGCCTACGACGCGGTGGTGCTGGGCGCGCCCGTGCGGGCCGAGTCGATCGACAAGCCCGCGGTGAGCTGGGTCCAGAAGCATCGCGCCAGCGTGCTGGAGCGTCCGTTCGCGTTCTTCTCCTGCTCCGGCTCCGCCTCGGACCCCGCCAAGGGCGGTCGGCAGAAGGCCACCGATGCGTTCCTGGACCGGATCGACTTCTCCCCGGTCGCCGTGCGGAACTTCCCGGGCTGGGTGCTCATGGACAGGCTCCCGGTCCACGAGCGGCTGCTGCTGACGTCCATGCGCACGCCCACCGGGGATTTCCGCGACCTGCCGGCGGTCGCCGAGTGGACACGGGAGATCGCCCCGCTGCTCAGACGCGGGAGCTGACCCGGTCCAGGAACCTCCGGTGGAAGCGGGTCTCGCCCGTGGACTCCGGGTGGAAGGCCATCGCCAGCAGGTTCCCCTGCTCGGCGGCGACCACGCGGCCGTCGGGCAGGGCTGCCAGTGCCGTCGCCGATGAGCCGACCTCCTCGATGACGGGCGCGCGGATGAAGGCCGCCCGCACCGTCGGCGGCTCGAAGATCGCCACGTCGAGATCCGCCTCGAAGGACTCCACCTGGCCACCGAAGGCGTTGCGCCGCACGGTCGCGTCGATCCCGCCGAAGGTCTCCTGACCGGTTATCCCGTCGGCGAGACGATCAGCCAGCAGGATCAGACCGGCGCACGTGCCCAGCACCGGCAGCCCCGCCGCGATCGCCTCGCGCAGCGGCGCCTGTAGGCCGAAGGATCGCGAGAGCTTGTCGATCACGGTCGACTCGCCGCCGGGCAGCACCAGGCCGTCGACCGCGGCGAGCTCCGAGGCCCGGCGCACCAGGGTCACCTCGGCGCCGAGCTGCGTGAGGACCTGCGCATGCTCGCGGACGTCGCCCTGCAGGGACAGGACGCCGACGCGCGGTGCTGATCCAGCCGACCCGCTCACCAGCCGCGGTCGGCCAGACGGTGCGGGGCGGGCACATCGGCCACGTTCAGCCCCACCATTGCATCGCCCAGCCCGCGCGAGACGTCGGCGATCACGGAGGGGTCGTCGTGGAAGGTGGTGGCCTTGACGATGGCGGCGGCCCGCTCGGCGGGGTTGCCGGACTTGAAGATGCCCGAGCCGACGAAGACCCCGTCGGCCCCGAGCTGCATCATCATCGCGGCGTCGGCCGGGGTGGCGACGCCGCCGGCGGTGAACATCACCACCGGCAGGGTGCCGGTCTCGGCGACCTCGGCCACCAGGTCGTAGGGGGCCTGCAGCTCCTTGGCGGCGACGTACAGCTCGTCCTTCGACTTCGAGCGCAGTGCGCTGATCTCCGCGGTGATGGTGCGGATGTGCTTGGTGGCCTCGGAGACGTCCCCGGTGCCGGCCTCGCCCTTGGAGCGGATCATCGCGGCGCCCTCGGTGATGCGGCGCAGCGCCTCGCCCAGTTTGGTCGCCCCGCACACGAACGGCACGGTGAAGGCGTGCTTGTCGATGTGGTTGACGTAGTCGGCGGGGGAGAGAACCTCGGACTCGTCCACGTAGTCCACCCCCAGCTGCTGGAGGACCTGCGCCTCGACGAAGTGGCCGATGCGGGCCTTGGCCATGACCGGGATCGAGACGGTCCCGATGATCTGGTCGATGAGGTCGGGGTCGCTCATCCGGGCCACGCCGCCCTGGGCGCGGATGTCCGCGGGGACGCGTTCGAGGGCCATCACGGCGACCGCGCCGGCGTCGTCGGCGATCTTCGCCTGCTCGGCCGTGACGACGTCCATGATGACGCCGCCCTTGAACATCTCGGCCAGCCCGCGCTTGACGCGCCCTGTGCCCGTTGTGGTCATGGTGCACTCCTTCGTTTGATCTAGGCCAAAAGCTAGCACGGCGTATGCCGAAGTGGGAGAGGGTGCGGGTCGTACACTCGGATCGTGCCCACACCTGCATCGACGTCGATCACCGGCGCCACCGCCGCCGAGATCGCCGACAGCGTGCGCGCCCTGATCGACCGCGGCGAACTCACCCCCGGCGATGCCCTGCCCCCGGTGCGCTCCCTGGCCGAGCAGCTCGGGGTCAACCGCAACACGGCCGTGGCCGCCTATCGCCGCCTCGCCCGCTCCGGGGCGGTGGTCGCGCAGGGCCGGGCCGGCACCCGCGTGGCCGGCAGCAGCGCCGTCCCGCAGGAGGGCTACGCCGACGCCGGAGCCCTGCGCGACCTCGGCACCGGCAACCCGGCCCCGGAACTCATCCCGGAGCTCGTCCCCGCCCTGCAGGCTGCCGGCGGCCGGCCGGTGCTCTACGGCGAACCGGTGATCGACCCGGAGCTCGAGTCGTGGGCGCGGCGGTGGATGGCGCCCGATGTTCCCTCCGAGGGTGGGGACTTCCGCCTCACGCTGACCAGCGGCGCGGTCGACGCCGTCGAGCGGCTGCTGGCCCAGGCCCTGATGCGCGATGACGCGGTCGCGCTGGAGGATCCATGCTTCCTGGCCAGCATCCACACCGTGCGCGTGAACGGCTACCGCGCCGTGCCGGTCCCGGTCGATGCAGAGGGCATGACGGCCGACGGTCTCCGGGCGGCCCTCGAGCAGGGGGTGCGGGCCGTGGTGTGCACCCCGCGCGCCCAGAACCCGACGGGGGCCTCGCTCAGCGAGACGCGTGCCCGCCAGCTGCGCGAGGTGCTCGCAGACCACCCGTACGTGCTGGTCATCGAGGACGACTACTACTCGATGCTCTCGCGGTCCCCGTTCCGCTCGATCATCGGGCCGGAGCACCGGCGCTGGGCACTGGTGCGCTCGGTCTCGAAGTTCGTCGGCCCGGACATGTGCCTGGCGCTGACCGCGACGGATCCGCAGACGGCTGAGCGGCTGGCGATGCGGCTCAGCCCCGGCACGACGTGGGTCTCGCACCTGCTGCAGCGCATCACCCACGCCGTGCTGCGCGATGACGGCTCCCGTGCGCTGATCGAGCGGGCCGGCCAGCACTATGCCGAGCGCAATGCCGATTTCCGGGCGCGGCTGAAGGGCCACGGCCTATCTGTCGAGCCCGGCGACGGGATCAGCCTGTGGGTCCCCGTCGGGGCGCCGGCGCGGGCCGTGGCCGAGCGGCTCATGCGACGGGGATGGCTGGTGCGCACGGGCGACGAATTCCGCCTGGGTCAGGCGGCCGCCCCCTCGCGGCATCTGCGCGTCACCGTGCACGAGCTCGAGGAGCAGGAGGCGGACTCCCTGGCCGCCGACATCGCGGCCGCGGTGCGCGAGACGGGTTAACATGCCGTGACCCCGGCCACACAACAAAGGTGCTGTCGACCATGAGGCTCGAGCCTGCCATCCGTCTCCGCTTGTCGCTGATGATGTTCCTGGAGTTCTTCGTCTGGGGGAGCTGGTTCGTCACGCTCGGCACCTACCTCGGCACCGAGCTGGGCTCCTCCGGCGGCCAGATCTCCCTGGCGACCATGACCCAGAGCCTCGGCGCGATCATCGCCCCGTTCCTGGTGGGGCTCATCGCGGACCGGTTCTTCGCCGCCCAGCGCATCCTCGGCGTGCTGCACCTGTTCAGCGCGGTCATGCTCGTCCTCGCCGGGCGGCAGGACGACTTCAACGGCTTCTTCCTCTTCGCTCTGCTGGCGATGGTGTCGTTCATGCCGACCCTCGCCCTGGTCAACTCGATCTCGTTCCGACGCATGACCAAGCCCGATCAGCAGTTCCCCGCCGTGCGCGTGTTCGGCACGATCGGCTGGATCATCGCGGGCCTGGCCATCGGCTGGATGGGCTGGGAGGGCTCGGGGAGCCTCGAGAACACCTTCTACATGGCGGCGATCGGCTCGGCCGTGCTCGGCCTCTACGCGTTCACGCTGCCGCACACCCCGCCGGAGCCGAACCAGGGCAAGGCGACCGTCCGGGACGTGCTCGGGCTGGACGCCCTGGCTCTGCTGCGGACCCGCTCCTATCTGGTCTTCTTCGTCTCCTCGGTGCTGATCTGCATCCCGCTGGGCTTCTACTACACCTTCACCAACCTCTACCTCAACGAGATCGGGGTGCCCCGGGCCGCCGCGTACCAATCCCTGGGCCAGTTCTCCGAAGCCCTGTTCCTGCTGGCCATGCCGTTCATGCTGAAGCGTCTCGGCATCAAGTGGACCCTGCTGATCGGCATGCTCGCCTGGGCGCTGCGGTACGTGCTGTTCGGCTTCGGCGACGCCGGATCGCTGCTGTGGATGGTGATCATCGGCCTCGTCCTGCACGGCATCTGCTACGACTTCTTCTTCGTCGCCGGGCAGATCTACACCGACCGCTTCGCCCCCGCTCGCGTGCGCAGCGCCGCCCAGGGGCTGATCTCGCTGGCCACCTACGGGGTGGGCCTGCTGATCGGCACGCTCATCTCCGGCGTGATCGTGGACGCCTTCCTCGCGGCCGACGGCACGCACGACTGGCGGGCGATCTGGCTGGTCCCGGCAGGCCTCGCGGTGCTGGTCGCGATCTTCTTCGCCACGTTCTTCACGGACGAGGAAACGGCCGACGAGGCCGACGACGAGGCCGAGCCCGCTGCCGCCGGCTGAGCGCCGGGCAGGGCAGAGAAGCCGGCTCAGGCCCCGCGCCGCGCCCGGATCCGGATCATGACCCAGCTGATCGGGGGCAGGAGCGCGGAGAGGTCCTCGTCCGCGGGCACGGCCCCGTCCTCGTCCCCCACCCCGCCGAAGGGCCGCGGGATCACGCGATCGGGATCATCGGCCGTGTTCACCGCGTACGGGTCCTCCTCGTGCACGATCACGGCCTCGGCCACCTCGAACGATTCCCGGAACGCATCCAGCGGCACCGTCAGCTCGAGCGACTCCTCGAGCGAGCGGTTGACCGCGAACACGACCAGTTCGCCGCTCTCCTCGTCCCACGTGCACACGGCATCGAGCACGGAGCTCGCCCCGAAGCGTCGGTTCTCGTAGGCCGGGGAGTCGAGGGCGGTGCGCAGCACCTGCCCGCGCGCGTGCCGGGAGGTCAGGGCGAAGGGATGGAAGATGCTCTGGCGCCAGGCGCGTCCGCCCGGTTCGGTGCGGATCGGCCCCAGCACGTTGACCAGCTGGGCCTGCGAGGCGGAGGCGACGCGGTCGGTGTGCCGCAGCAGGCTGATCAGCAGGTTGCCCACCACCACGGCGTCCTGCGCCGTGTACGTCGATTCCGCGAACCGCGGCGCCACGGGCCAGTCGTCGCCACTGGGTTCGGCGCCCGGGTCGCCGTGGCCGTTGCTGGTCACGTTCCACTCGTCGAAGCTGATCATGATGCGCTTGCCGTGCCGGCCCAGCGCCCGCACGTGGTCGCAGGTGGCGACGACGGCGTCGATGTAGGCGTCCATGTCCTCGGCCGCCGCCAGGTAGGAGGCCTGGTCGCCGTCCTCCTCGCGGTAGTAGACGTGCGCCGAGAGCATGTCGATCGCGTCGTAGCCCGCCTCCAGCACCGCCTGCTCCCACGCACCGAACGTCGGCATCGAGGAGTGGGAGGAGCCGCAGGCCACGAGCTCGAGGTCCGGGTCCTCGCGGCGCATCGCCCGTGCCGTCTCGGCCGCGATCCGCCCGTAGACGTCGGCCGGCTTGTGCCCGAGCTGCCACGGGCCGTCCATCTCGTTGCCCAGGCACCACATCCGGATGCCGTACGGCTCCGGGTGCCCGTGGGCCGCGCGCTGATCGGACAGGGCGCTGCCGACGGGGGCGTTGGCGTACTCGAGCACGTCGAGGGCCTCCTGCGGCCCGCGGGTGCCGAGGTTGACCGCGTACATCGGCTCGACGCCCGCCTTCGCGGCCCAGGTCATGAACTCGTCCAGGCCGAAGGTGTTGGGCTCCATCGAATGCCAGGCCCGCTCGTGGCGCCACGGTCGCTGCTCGACGGGGCCCACCCCGTCCTCCCAGCGGTAGCCGGAGACGAAGTTCCCGCCGGGGTAGCGCACCGAGCTCACGCCGAGCTCGCGGGTGAGCTCGAGGACGTCGGTGCGCAGGCCGTCGGCGTCGGCCGAGGGATGGTCGGGCTCGACGATGCCCGTGTAGACGCACCGCGCCATGTGTTCGACGAAGCTGCCGAAGGTGCGGCGGCGCACGGGGCCGACGTCGTGGGCAGGATGGAGGTGGACGGTGGCGTGCAGGGTCATCGAGGAGTCCTCCGCCCGCGGCGGTCGGGAGGGGCGCGAGCCGGTGCCCCCGAGGCTAGCCCATGGGCACTTCTCCTCAGGGATGGCGCGAGCCGACGTTCTGAAATAGGCTTTCATATATCCGTCCTCGGGCCCGCCCGCTCCGGCAGGAAAGGTTGACCATGACCTCCACGTCCCCGCCCGCCGCGCCACTGCGCGTCGGCGTCATCGGTACGGGCGGGATCTCCCGCGCCCACGCCCCCGGCTGGATCGAGGCCGGCGCCGAGCTGCACTGCTACAGCCTGCAGGGGGCCCCGGCCTTCGCCGAGGAGTTCGGCGCGAGGGTCCACGAGAGCCTGGAGTCGATCCTCGCGGCCGTCGATGCCGTGGACATCTGCACGCCCACCCCGGACCACGGCGAGATCGTCCACCGCGCGCTGGACGCCGGCAAGGACGTGGTCTGCGAGAAGCCGCTGACCCTCACCCCGGAGGACGCCCGCTCGGTCCTCGAGCACGCCGAGCGTGTCGGCCGCCTGCTGCTGCCCGCCCACGTCGTGCGGTTCTTCCCGCAGTACGCCGCCGCCAAGGCCGCGATCGACACCGGCGCCGTCGGCCGTCTCGCCGTGCTGCGCTTCGAGCGCACCGGATCCTTCCCGACCCAGCCCTGGTTCGGCGACGAGTCCCGCTCCGGGGGGATCGTCATGGACCAGATGATCCACGACATCGACCAGGCCATCTGGATGGCCGGCCCCGTGGGCACCGTCTACGCGCGGCAGTCGACGGCGACGGAGACCGACACCGTGCGCACCGCCCACGTGATTCTGACCCACACCTCCGGGGCGATCAGTCACTGCCGCGGCCTGTGGGGCCCACCGGGGACGCAGTTCCGCTACACCTTCGACCTGGCCGGGGACGTGAGCAAGCTCCAGTACGACTCCGCGGGCGATTCCCCGGTCATCTTCGACGAGGTCGCCTCTGCGCGCCAGAGGAGCGGTGACGGATACCTCCCCGATGTGGCGGCAGGGCCGAGCCCCTACGTCGAGGAGATCCTCGAGTTCGCCGCCGCGATCCGCGACGGCGGCCCCTCCCGGGTCTCCGCGGCCGACGGCGCCTACGCCGTCGAGGTCTCCTCCGCCGCCCTCGAATCCCTGCGCACCGGAGGGAGCGTCACATGCTGACCGCCACCACCCCGCTGAAGATCGCGCTGATGAGCTGCGCGCACACCCACGCCGTCTCCTACGCGAGCCGGCTCGAGGCACTGCCCGAGGTGGATCTCGTGGTCGCCGATCCGGACGACTACGGCGACGTGCCCGCCCAGCACATCGTCCACTCGTACGCCGCGGCCTGGGAGGCCTGGCCCGAGGGGCCCGACGCCATCGTCGTCACCAGCGCCAACGCGCACCACAAGGACCTGGTGCTGGAAGCCGCGCGCCGAGGCGTGCACGTGCTGTGCGAGAAGCCGCTGGCCACGAACGTCGCCGACGCCGAGGCCATGGTCGCCGCCTGCCGCGAGGCCGGCGTGGTGCTGATGACCGCCTTCCCCGTCCACTTCGCCCCCGCCGTCCAGTCGCTGCGCACCGCGATCAGCGAGGGGGCGCTCGGGGAGGTCATCGGCATCACCGGCACCAACAACGGGATGCTGCCCGATTCGCGGGCATGGTTCACCGACGTCGAGCTCGCCGGCGGCGGCGCCATGGTCGACCACACCGTGCACATCGCCGAGATCCTCGACTCCGTCTTCGGCCCGCCCGCCACCGTGCACGCCGTCGCCAACCGGATCCTGTACGCCGATCGTGCGGGGGAGGGCGCCGAGACCGGCGGACTGGTCACGCTCACCTACGCCAGCGGACTGGTCGCGACCATCGACTGCTCCTGGTCGCAGCCGCCGGACGCCCCCACCTGGGGCGGGCTGCGCGTGCAGGCCGTCGGCACCGGCGGGCAGCTCCAGGTCGACGCCTTCGCCCAGCATGTCGGCGGGCACGGCCAGTGGCTGCCCTACGGCAGCGACCCCGACGCGCTGCTGCTGACGGCATTCCTCGACGCCGTCCGCGCAGGAGAGGCCGTCGAGCCCTCGGGCGACGTGGGGCTGCGGACCGTGAAGGTCGTCGCCGCTGCCCAGGAATCGGTGCGGACGGGGCAGCCGGTGGCGCTGGAGGGCTAGACAGGACTGGACCGGGCTGGATCCGACTCAGGCGGGCCCGTCGAAGGTCTCCTGCGGGTATTTCTCCTCGTAGGCGACCACCAGGTCCAGCCAGTCGCTGCGCGCCTGATCCTCGTCGTCGTGGTGGCCCATCCGCCACAGCAGGTCGTGGACGGTCCGCTCGGCGGCCGGATCCAGCCGCAGCACGACGGAGGCGGCGGCGAGGTCCGCCCCCTCGTGCAGTGGCCTGACCAGGTGCCGGTCGCGCTCGCAGGCGCGCGTGTACGGCGCCAGCCACTGCTCGACCCGATCGCGATGCTCGCGACGGCGCCGGGCGCTCAGCAGTCCCGTCAGCAGGCCGATCTCGGGCCGAGAATCCGGGTCGACCTCCGCGTTCGCCCGTGCGATCCGGCCCAGGGCGTCGCGGGCGACGCCGGGATCCAGGCCCGGCGCATGAACCCAGACCGGATGGGACGTCGCGGGCAGCAGGGACGCCCAGGACCACTCGGCCACGAGCCGTCGGATCTGCTCGTCCTCCCAGTCACCAGTGGCATCGGGGCTGTGCTCGGGCGACTGGGTCATGGCACCTTCCTGCGGCGCGGTCCGTCCGCCCTCGCGACCTGGGTATCCTATGGGAAAACGGATCGCCGTAGCGCAAGGGTGTGCTGGTCCTGCCTCCCCCTCGGCGCACGAAGGGACTGACGACATGGCCATCAGACGACAGGTGCTGCGCGACGAGGTCGAGGAGCTGATGCTGCAGCGTCTGCTCGAATCGCGCTGGGCCCCCGGTTCCCGGCTCAGCATCGACGGTCTCGCCCGTGACCTCGACGTCTCTCCGACCCCGGTGCGCGAGGCGATGGTCTCCCTCGAGCGATCGGGCCTGGTCGAGTACGTCGCGCTGCGCGGCTACGTGGTGGCACCGATGCTGGATACGGAGCAGATCACGGAGTTGCTCGAGGCCCGCAAGACCATCGAGCTGGCGGTCCTGGACCGCGCCTTCGAGGACTGGGACGCGCTGGTGGCCGATCTCGAGGCGGCGCAGGCCCGCCACGCCGAGGTGATGGCCCGCATCGATGCGGCCGACGAGGTCGACTACGAACTGGTGCGCGAGCACTTCCAGGCCGACTGGGGCTTCCACCAGACCCTCTACAAGCATGCGAACAACCGGTACCTGGCCCACATGTTCGAGAGCCTGCGCACGCACACCCACCGCATGCGTCAGACCTGGGAGGGCGGGCCCATGCAGCTCGATGCCCGGGAGGCGTACGAGGAGCACGGCGAGATCCTCGAGAAGGTCCGGCGCCATCACCACGATGCGGCGCTGAAGGCCCTGGCCGATCATCTCGACGCAGTGCTGACCCGGTCGGTCGAGATGGATACGGAAGCGGCGGCGCAGGTCAGCGGCCGGTGAGGGGGTCGGTCCGCTGATCGGGGAGGCGGTGCCGCAGGAACTCGGAGTGGACGTCGAGGTTCCGGGCGAGGCGATCGATGACGTCGCTCTCGAGGCGATCGACCTCCCGGTCGAGCGCCGCCAGCTGCTCGTCGATGCTGCGCACGTTCGCGGCCGCCTGCTGCCTGGCCTCGTCCGTGGGGCTCGCGAGGAAGCCGGCGGTGTCCTCCAGCGCCTGCACGAGGTCGGGGACGTAGCGAGAGGCCATCCCCTCCAGCATCATCACGTCCTCGTCCGAGGCGCGGCGCGACTGCAGCGAGGGTGAGCCCGCCAGGGCATCGATCCTCTGCAGGAGCGCCTCGGCGCGCTTGAGCACCGGTTTGACGAGGGGACCGGGCCGCCTCCGCCGCATCCGGGCGAGGCGGCGACGCTCCCGCTTCGTGGACCTCACCATGCGCTCGAGCACCGGGCGGGTGCCGACGGGCATCTCCGCGCGGCCGGCGCTGAGACGCACCGGTGCCGGGCCCCGGTTCCGAAGCAGGATGCCCAGGCCGCCGCCGACGACGACCCCGACCCCCGCGCCCGCCAGCAGCGGGGCGAGGAGCCCGGCACCGCCGATCAGGGAGCTGACGCCGAGCACCAGGAAGCTGCTGATCCCGAAGACGCCACCGAGGACACTGGGCACCCAGACGGTCAGCCAGCGGCCGCGCCGGCGCGGCACGGTGATCGATGTCGACGGCGGCGGGTGGACCTTTCCCACGAGCGGGCCCTGTGACATAGGGGGTCGGAAGGGGAGGCGGCCCCTTCTGGTCGGCTGAGCACGTGCCGATCGGCCCTGGTCGCTCATGGTCACCCGCAGAGTCTCGTGGGATGAAGCTGAGGGCCACCACGATATCGCGGGCGCCTGAGCGGAGTCAGACCGCGGCGTGCGCCTCCGCGATGCGCAGCAGCTCGAGGTAGCCCTCGAGCTCCCACGCGGTGCGGCCGACGAACAGGCCGGTGACGTGCTCGATGCCGAGCAGATCGGCGGCGTTGTCGAGGTTGACGGAGCCGCCGTAGAGCAGCCCGGTGACGTTCCCGCCGTAGGCCTCCCCGAGCGCGGCGAAGGGCTCGATGAGCTCCCGGACCGTGGCCGGGCGCCCCTTCTCGCCGATCGCCCAGATCGGCTCATAGGCGATGACCACGCGCGAGAGCTCGTCGGCATCCAGACCGTCCAGCGCCCCGGCGGCCTGCTCCAGGATGAACTCCGCGGAGCCCCCGGCATCCTTCACCTCGAGGCTCTCGCCGATGCACAGCAGGGGAGTGAGGCCGTGACGGAGCGCCGCGGCGACCTTCCAGCGGGTGGTCTCGACGCTCTCGCCGAAGTGCTCACGGCGTTCGGAGTGACCGATCTCGACGAGCTGGGCCCCGGCGTCCTTCGCCTGCGGGACCGAGACCTCACCGGTCCAGGCGCCGGCGTCCTCCCAGTGGGCGTTCTGCACGCCCAGCAGCACGGGGGAGTCCTCGCCGAGGATCTCGCGCACCGTGGTGGTCGCGGTGAACGAGGGGATGACGAAGGGCTGCACGCCGGCCGGGGCACCTCCGGCCAGGTGCTCGCGCAATCCTTCGGCCCAGGCGCGGGCCTCGGCGAGGGTCTTGGTCATCTTCCAGCTGGTGCCGATCCACAGGGTCACGAAGGGTCTCCTCGGGGTTCGATGGGCGGTTCGGGGCCGGTCAGGACAGGTGCCGGCCGAGCTCGGACATAAGCAGGGAGAACGAGACGGCACCCGGGTCGGGGGTGCCGAGGGACTTGTCCCCCAGCACGCGTGCGCGGCCCCGACGGGCGGTGATCTCGGCGGTCCCCTCCGCAGCGGCCTGGGCCGCCTGGGCTGCGGTGAGGATCGCCTCGGAGGCATTGTCCCCCGAGAACGCCTCCGCCAGGGCGGACCGGAACGGGATGGCCGCGTCGGCCATGGTCTTGTCGCCCACCTGGGCTCCGCCCAGGCGCAGCACGGCGTCGATCCCGGCATCGAGCGCCTCGACGACGAGTGCGGAGGAGGCGCCGGAGTCGTCGGCGAACACGCCCCCGGCGGCGGTCAGGGCTGCGCCCCATAGCGCGCCCGAGGTGCCGCCGGCCGATTCGGCCCAGGCCTCGCCCGCGCGGACCAGCAGGGTACGGGCCCCGGCGCCCTGCTCGCGTGCGGAGCGTGCGGCGGCCGCTGCCCCTCGGGAGCCGTACGCCATGCCCTGGCCGTGGTCGCCGTCGCCCGCGATCGCGTCGATCCGCCCCAGCTCGGTCTCCTCCCGGGCGCAGACGGCCTCGAACAGGTCCAGGACGCCGGTGATGCTCGCGGCGACGGTGCGGGAGTCCTCGGTGGAGGGCGGGGTCTCGTCGGCGCCGGGCTCCCAGAAGCTCGTCCGCGGCGGACGCTCGGCGGTGGGCATCGCGCCGCGGCGATAGGCGGGGGTGTCGACCGGTGCGAGCCAGTGCTGCTCGAGCTCCTCGTCCAGGAAGACGAGGGTCAGCGAGACGCCGGCCATGTCGAGGCTGGTGATGAACTCGCCCACCTCGGGGCGCACCGGGGTGATGCCGGCCGCCTCGAGGTGCCGGACGATGTGCGAGTAGAGGACGAACAGCTCCTCGTGCTTCACGGTGCCCAGGCCGTTGACGATCACCGCGGCGCGGCCCGTGTATCCGTCCTCGGCGCGCTCGGGCTCCTCCGCCAGGACGCCCTCGGCCAGGAGCTTCGCGACCTCCGCCGCGGAGCCGAGGGGCTCCTCGCGCACGCCGGGCTCGCCGTGGATCCCCAGGCCCACTCCCATCCGGCCATCGGCCACCTCGAACAGCGGCTCGGTGGCGCCGGGCAGGGTGCACCCCTCGAACGCGACCCCGAAGGTGCGGGTGGCGTCGTTGGCCTTCCAGGCGATCCGTTCGGCCTCGTCCAGGTCGGCCCCGGCTTCGATCGCTGCACCGGCGATCTTGAACACGGGCAGGTCACCGGCGATCCCGCGGCGGTCGCGATGGTTGCGGGGCGAGTTGGAGGCGATGTCATCGCTGACCCGGATGATCCGTACGTCGATGCCCTCGGCGCGCAGCTTCTCGGCGGCCGCGCCGAAGTGCAGCACATCGCCCGCGTAGTTGCCGTATCCCAGGAGCACGCCGCCGCCGTTCTCGGCGTTGCGGGCCACCGAGTGGACCTGCGAGGCCGACGGGGAGGCGAACACGTTGCCGCACGGTGCGCCGTGGGCCATGCCGGGGCCCACCCAGCCGGAAAAGGCCGGGTAGTGGCCGGAGCCGCCGCCGATCACCAGTGCGGGTCGGCCCTCAGGGGTCTCGGTGGGCCGCACGACCCCGCCGTGGACCCGGATCAGGTGATCGGGGTGGGAGAGGGCGAGACCGGCGACGGCCTCGTCGGCGAAGTCGGCGGGGTCGTTGTGGAGGTAGGTCATCGGGTCGTTCCTTCGCTGCGGGTGGAGGGCAGGGCTCAGACGATCAGCCAGACCAGGCCGAGGATCGCCATGGCGGTGAAGCCGAGGATCGAGGTGAGGACGGTCCAGGTGCGCAGTCCGTCGGCCACCGAGAGGCCCAGGAACTTCGTGGCGATCCAGAAGCCGGAGTCGTTGATGTGGGAGAGCGAGACCGAGCCCAGGCCGATGGCCAGGATGATCAGCGCCACCTGGACGGGGGAGTAGTCCCCGGCCAGCACGGTGCCCTGCACGATCCCCGCGGCCGACAGCGTCGCCACGGTCCCGGAGCCCTGGGCGACCTTGAAGGCGAGGGCGACCAGGAAGGCGAGCAGCAGGATGGGCACTCCCGCACCGATCAGCAGCCCGGAGACCGCATCCCCCACGCCCGTCTCGGTGAGGACCTTGGCGAAGACCCCGCCGGCACCGGTGACGAAGATGACGATCGCGGCCGGACCGAGGGCGCCGTCCATCAGCTCGCTGACCTGCTGGCGGCCCCAGCCGTGCATGATCCCCAGCAGGTACATCGCGGCGATGGTGGCGACCAGCAGGGCGAACCCGGGGGCGCCGACGAAGGAGATGACGTTCGCGGCCCGCGAGCCCTCCTCGAAGACCACGGAGCCGACGGTGCCCGCGGTGATGAGCAGGATCGGCAGCAGGATCAGCGCGATGACCAGGCCGGCAGAGGGGCGGCGGCCTGCCGCCGCGTCGGCGTCCCCGTCGGCCGCCGGCCCGGGGGAGCCGAAGCTCGCGGCACCGGCCTGGGCGTACTTCTCCTGGACCGGGGCGGCGAGGCGGAAGACAGGACGAGCCGTGACCTGTTTGCCCGCGAAGTAGACGAGGAAGCCCATCGGGATCGCCAGGGCGATGCCCATGACGGTCACCAGGCCCATCAGGCCCTCGCCCAGCAGGGTGGTGGAGCCGACGACGCCCGGGTGGGGCGGAACGGTGTTGTGGATGAAGACCATGAACACCGCGACGGGCATGCCGATGGCGACCGGCCCGCGGTGCCCGGCGGCCTTGGCGAAGGCGAAGATGATCGGCACCAGGATGATGAAGGCGACGTCGAAGAAGATCGGGATCGCAACCAGTCCCGAGGCGATCAGCAGAGCCTGCTCGAGGCGCTTCTCGCCGAGCACGCCGGCGGCGCGGTGGGCGATGACCTCGGCGCCGCCGGTCCGCTCGATGATGCCGCCGAGCATGGCGCCGAGACCCACGAGCAGCGCCACGCTGCCGAGGGTCCCGCCCATGCCCTCGATGACCAGCGGGATGATGTCCTGGACGGCGATGCCGCCGGCCAGCGCGGTGAGGATCGAGACGAACAGCAGCGAGACGTAGGCCGGCCACTTCAGCACGATCACGGTGAACAGCAGGATGGCGATCGCGCCGACGGCGATCAGGGTGAGGACGAGAGGATCCATCATTGGGCCTTTCGAAGGGGGCCCGGGGCGACCGTCGCTGGTCGCCCCGGGGTCGGAGGGTTCGGGAGCCTCAGCGCTCGATCGTGTCGAGGTCGAGCATCTGGGCGAGCACCTTGTCGAGCTCCTCGTCGTCCCAGACCTTGGTCCAGTCGGGCTGGATGATGCTCTCGCGGCCGTAGTCCATGGCCCGCAGGCAGGCGTCGGAGAAGGGGTTGGAGCCGCGCAGGGCGTTGGTCAGGGCGATGAAGATGTGGCCGTGGAAGAGGGCCTTCACGGCCGGCTCGGGGATGCCCTTCTCGTTGACCGCGTGGTCCATGGCGTCCTTGAGGAACTGGCCGATCATGCAGCCGATGGTCTCGACCAGGGTCGGCTCGAGCTGGGCGAGCTGCTTGACGCTGACCCAGTGCACGTCGATGACGGGCGCGTAGATCGCGCGGATCACGGCGGCGGTGCGCTCGCGGATCGTCTCGTCCTCACCCTCATAGGCGGCGACGACCTCCTGCGGGGCGGCGATCCCGCCGAAGGTGTCGGCCCACTCCTCGCTCGTGGTCCGCTCGAGGAACACGGAGGGGTGGGCCGGGTGCGCGCACGCCTGGTGGACGCCCTCGCGCTCGGCCAGCAGGCCGGCGTAGGCGGCCGCCGGGTCCAGGGTCAGCAGCACCGAGCCGTCCTTCATCAGCGGCACGACCTGCTCGGAGAGCTTGCCGAGCACGACGTCCGGCACGGCGAGGATGACCACGTCGGCGGCCTGCGCGGCCTCCTCCAGGGGGGTGACCTCGCGGCCCAGCTCGGCCAGGCGCTGCCGGCCGGCCTCGGAGGCCTCCACGTAGTACACCGGTGCGTCGGTGAGGTTGAGGTTGTTCGAGACCCGGGTGCCCATCTTGCCGGCGGCGCCGACGACGGCGACGCTGATCGACGGATCGAGCTCTACGGTTTTGCCGAACAGGGGGTTCAGTTCCTTGCTGCTGGTCATCTCATGACTCCTCTGGGTGGCGCGCTCCGGCTCGGGGCGCGGTACGGGGCGACCGCGGGACGTGCGGTCGCAGGTCGGTACTCAGCTGGTGCGCGCGTCGCGCCGGCTGCGCAGCGCCGCCAGGGCCCGCTCGGTCCAGTCGCGCTCGGCGGCCAGGGTGGCGTCGAGGTCGCCCTGCCAGGGCAGCCAGTGCTCGACGATCGCGCTGGGCGACCCCTCGGCGTAGACGGCGCCGAGCTCGTGGTCGAGGTCGAGCAGTCCGTCGCCGAGCGGGGCGCCGGTGTAGACGAAGCCCACCCATCCCTCCTGGCGGGTGAAGGCGAAGTCCTTGACGTGGAGGTTCACGGTGTGCGCGGCGCAGGCCTCGACGACCTGCTTCGGGTGCTCGAGCGCGGCGACGCAGTTGGCCGGGTCCAGGCAGATGCCCACTCGCGGCGAGCCGATCCGGTCGATCACCTCGAGCAGCGTCGCGGTGGACACCTGCTCGTAGGTCTCCAGGGCGAGGGTGATGCCGGCGCCCTCGAGGCGGGGGAGGGTGGCGCGGAGCTCCTCGGCGGCGGACTCGACTCCGTCGGCGATCTCGTGGGCCTGGATCATTGAGCGCAGGGTGCGGGCGCCGAGCGCCTCGGCGATGCCGGCGTAGCTCTCCAGGTGCTCCCGGTCGATGGTGCGGGTGCCGAGCTCGAGCTCGAGCCCGTGACCCTCGGCGTGCTCGCGCAGGGCGGCCAGGCCGGCCGGATTCTCGGCCTCGATCCGGGGATCGTCGCAGATCTGGAACACGTCGCAGCCCAGCTCGGCGGCGCGGTCGATCATGCCGGGGATGTCCAGCGGGTCGGGGTTGACGTCCTGGAACTCCCAGAACAGGGCGTAGGTGCCGATACCGATCTTCATGCGCGGGTCACTCCGTCGTGCGGTCGCGGTGTGCTGAGGGTCCGGGGCGCGAAGGGGCTCGCACCCGGACGACGAGCACACTAGACCCGCGCCCCATAATTGGTCAACCGGTTGGACAATCTCCGGGCCGTCGAGATGGGCCGGAGAGGGCCTCCCCCGGTACTGTGTGGCACTGTGAGCACCCCTTCGCCAGCTGCCCCCGGGCCCGAGGACGACGACGGAACCGCGCCCCCGCGCTTCGGCCCCGGCCGTGCCGTGCCCGCCGGGCTCAGTCGCTCACCCAGCAGCGCCGTGACCTACCGTCTCCTGGACCTTCTGCTGGGCGAGTCGATGCGCCCCGGGGACCGCCTGCCGGGGGAGCGCGCACTCGCCGAGAGCCTCGGGGTGGGACGCAGCGCGGTGCGCGAAGCGATCTCCGCGCTCGAGGTGCTCGGCGTGGTCGAGACCCGTGCCGGGTCAGGAACGTATTTGCGCTCGAACACCTCCGAGCTGCTGCCCAGCACCCTGTCGTGGTCTTTGTTGATGGATCAGGAGCGCACGGCGGAGCTGAGCGTGGTGCGCGGAGCGCTGGAACGCTCGGCCGCTCAGCTCGCCGCGCTCAGTGCGAGCGCGGAGCAGAAGGCCGAGCTGGTGCGTCTGGTCGAGGAGCAGCGTGCGGCCGCAGATGATGCCGAGGGGTATGTCGCGGCCGACGTCGCCTTCCATCGCGTGCTCGCCCAGATCGCCGGCAACGGCCTGATCGGCGAGCTGCTGGCCACCACCCGATCCCTGCTGCGGGTCTGGTTCGACCGCGCCGTCGACAATCGCGAGGACATCGACCGTGCGATCGAGGAGCACGACGTCATCGCGCGCGCCATCGCCGCCGGGGACGCGACGGCGGCCGCCGAGGCGATGGAGCGACACATGGCCACGGCGACCGAGCGCATCCTCCGGGGGGACACAGCGACCGACTGACCACCGGGGGCGGCCACGGCGGCCGCGCCGTCAGCGGGTCTCGTCCTCGATCGAGAGCAGGTCGCTGGCCGATTCGAGGTTCATCTCCTCGGCCGGCTCCTGCTGCATGCGCCGCAGGTACGGCTGGGCGCGCTCGACCTGGTGCTCGAGGGCGTTCACGGTGGTCAGCATGGACTCGTTGGCCTTGGTGCGGAACGCATCCAGGCCGTCCATGGTGGTGAAGAGGTTGTCGAAGGCACGCTCGAGGGTCTCGGGGGAGACGCCCGAGGTCGCCGCCTGCTCCTGGATGCGCACGGTGTTCTTCGCGAGCATCTCGGAGGTGCGGTCGATCAGGTCGTCGGTGGTGCGGTTGACCGCGTCGATCTGGTCCAGCACGATCTTCTGGTTCTCCAGCGCCTGGGCCGTGATCACGGCGGTGCGCAGCGCGGTGACGGTGGTGGTCCGGGCGCGATCGACCCCCTGGACGAGCTTGGTGTTGTTGTCCTCGATCAATCCCATCGCCATGTAGGCCTGGACGGTCACGGCGATCTGCGTGGCCATGTCCTGCCGGCGCTGGCGCACGGCGAACAGCACGTCGCGCTCCAGAGCGTCGGCCACCTCGGTCCTGCCCTCGGCGCGGGACCGCTCGGCGCGGCGCACCACCTGCTCGTCCAGGAGGCCCAGCAGGTGCGAGGCCTTCTGGAGGGCGCCGAGGTCCTCCCACAGGGACCGACGCTCGACGGTGAGCTCCGCGTTGTCGCGCTGGAGCATCTCCTGGCCGCGACCCAGTGCCTGGAGCACCTCGTCGAGCTGCTTCTGGTTGGACTCGAAGCGCCGGAAATAGCGCTTGGCGCTTCCCATCCCCGGCAGGAAGGACAGTGCCTTCGAGGCGAAGGTGTCCTCCTGCGGGGCGAGGTCCTCCATGGTGGTGCGCAGGTCCACGAGGGACTTGGAGACGGACTGCTGGGCGTCGCCGCTGTCGCGGGCGTCGCGCAGGGACTGCTCCATGAAGCGCGAGGAGGTGGTGCTGGTGCGCTCGAAGGTGCGGCGGGCCACCGAGCCGATGGCCGCGACCTCCGCGGTGAACTCCTGGGAGTGCGGGTTGAGCGAGGTGACGGTGTCGAGCCAGGAATTCGCCTTGGCCTCCAGCTCCTGCTGCTGCTCGGCAGGGAGGTCGGGCAGGAGGGAGACGGCCTTGTCCTCGCTGACCTCCTCCACGGGCTCGGAGGGGACGATCTCCTCGGCGGGTTCCGGCGGTTCGAGCTTGTCCATGGGGTCTCCTTCGGATCAGACGTCGATGATCGGGTTCAGGTGCTGGTCGGCGAAGCGTGAGCGCAGGAACTCGGCGTGGACGTCGAGGTCGCGGGAGACCCCGGCGACGATGTCCGCCTCGATGCGTTCGAGTCCTTCGTCCAGCACGCTCAGCTGCTGGTCGATGGTGCCGAGGTTCTCCAGCGCCTCCTGGCGGGCTGCGCCGGCGAAGGAGGCGAGGAAGCCGATGGTGTCCTCGGCGGCGTCGACCAGGTCCGGCAGGTACCGGGTGGCCATGCCCTCGAGCATGGCGACGTCGCCGTCGTAGGGACGCCGCGCCTGGATCGTCTCCGAGCCCACGAGGGTCTCGATGCGCTCCAGCAGGGAGTCGATGTGGTCCAGTGCGAGCCGTGCGGCGGGGTCGGAGGCGCGCTCACGCAGTGCGGTGGTGCGCTCCCGGGTGCGGGCCGCTGCTTCCAGGATCCCTTCGAGGGTCTCGCGCGTGGTCTCGGGGACGTCGGGGCCGACGGGGCTCAGCAGCGCCGGCTTCGGCCGCAGCGCACGCGCCAGCGCACCGCTGCCGCCGGCGACGAGCGCGCCCACGCCGAGGGCGACCCCGACCGTGTCGAGGGGGCCGGCGATGACGTTGCCGAGGCCGAGCACCAGGCTGGTGAGGCCGGCGGCGCCACCGGCGAGGAGAGGCGCCCCCACCCAGAGCAGGCCGCCCCGACGCCGCGGGCGGTCCACTGCGGTCTCGGAGGGCGGGTGGACGGTGCCCTGGAGCGGGCGCCGGGCGGGTCCCCACAGGTCCCGGCGCTCGGGCGTGGCCTTCCACGGCAGGTCGCGGTCGCCGGGCGCGACGGGATCGGGGGACGTGCCGTCCCCGGTGTCCGGCCGGTGGGCCGGTCGATCGTTCCCCTCGTGCACAGGTAACCCGATCTCTCGGAAGGCGGAGCCGGCGCGGGGCCCGGGAGCCGCCCGAGCGCCCCGTCGTCGGCTTGTCGGAAGGCTATCGCGATCGGCTGGGAGGGAACATGGCTGCGCCCTTCACGCCCGGCCCTTCACGCCCGCCACGATGCCGGGGCGCTGACGCCGTCGCCCTTCACACCGCCGCAATGATCCTATAGGATCCACGTCGAGACACCGTCGACGTTGAAGGGACAGCGATGTTCACCGCGGAGAACTGGCCGATCGGGGCCAACATGCTGTCGTTCGGGAACACCACCTCGGACGGCACCCCGACCCTGGAGGCCCCGTCCTCCGTCTGGGCCTCGCAGCTGCGCCAGGTCAAGGAGCTCGGTGTCGACCAGATCGACCCCACCGATGCCTGGCTGCCGCTGGCCAAGCTCAGCGATGAGCGCCTCGAGGAGTTCCGCAGCGTGCTCGACGGGGAGGGTCTGTCGCTGTCCTCGATCTCCATGACGCGCAACTCCGTCGTCGACGCCCGCCACGGGGAGCAGAACCTCGCCGACGCGCTGCGGTTCATCGAGCTCGCCCCGAGCTTCGGCGTGAGCGTCGTCAACACCGGCTTCATGCAGGCGCTCACCGAGGCCCAGAGCACGGCCATCTGGTTCTGGCTCGAGGACGGCCACCACGACGACCCGGCCCTGCGCGACCTGGCCATCGAACGCATCCGCACCCTGGGGGACGCCGCGAAGGCACAGGGCATCCAGGTCAGCCTCGAGATGTACGAGGACACCTACGTCGGCACGGCCGACGACGCCGTCGCCTTCCTGGCCGACGTCGACCACGAGGCCGTCGGCCTGAACCCCGATGTCGGCAACCTGGTGCGCCTGCACCGCGAGGTCGAGCCCTGGCAGGACATCTTCGAGAAGGTCCTGCCCCACTCGAACTTCTGGCACATCAAGAACTACACCCGCGACTACGACACCGCCACCGGCGCCTACTCCTCGGCGCCGATGCCGCTGAAGTACGGCTACATCAACTACCGCTCCGTGATCCGCCGCGCCCTCGAGCTCGGCTATACGGGTCCGTTCTGCTGCGAGCACTACGGCTCCGACTCCCTCGGCGTCATCGCCGAGAACGTGCACTACATCAGGCAGGTGCTGAGCTCGGCTCTAGCATGAGGCCCCGGGGCGCACGCCCCTGACGTCCGAGGAACGAAGGAGTTCTGATGGATCCCGTCCTGCTCATCGCGCTGCTCGTCGGCATCGCGCTCATCATCGTCATCGTCCTGCGCACCCGCCTGGACGCGTTCGCCGGCCTGCTGATCGCCTCCGTGGTGGTCGGTCTCATCGCGGGCCAGTCGCTGCCGGCCATCGTCGAATCCATCAAGACCGGGTTCGGGAACACGCTGGCCTCCATCGGCATCGTGATCGGCCTCGGCGTGGCCATCGGCAAGATCCTCGAGGTCTCCGGTGCCGCGCAGGCCATCGCGATGGCGTTCCTGCGCCTGTTCGGCAAGGGCCGTGAGCCCTGGGCCATGACCAGCATCGGTGCGCTGATCTCGGTGCCGGTGTTCTGCGACTCCGGCTACGTGATCATGAACCCGCTGGCCCGCGCCATCGCCAGGGTCAAGCAGTACGGCTACGCCACCGTGGGCATCGCGCTCGCCGGCGGCATGGTCATCACCCACCACTTCGTCCCGCCCACCCCGGGCCCGCTCGGCGTGGCCGGGCTGCTCGGCGTCAACGTCGGCTCCGTCATCCTCACCGGCCTCGTGTTCACCGTGCTGATGATCCCGGTGGTCACCCTCTACGCGAAGTGGATCGGTCCGCGGGTCGAGCCGGTGATCAATGCCGAGGTCCAGGAAGCCGTGTACGGCAACGTGCGCGAGGAACGCTCGGCCGTGGCCGTCGCGACCGGCGGGTCGGGACCCCGAACCCCGACGGTCGACGGGCCGGCGCCGGACGGGCCCGACGGGTCCGACGGCGCCGCAGCTCTGGACGGGCTCGGGACCGGCGCCGAGCTCGGCGAACCGCCCGAGGGGGAGCCGCCCCACCGCGTCGGCCCCGTGGTCGGGCTGCTGCCCCTGGTCGTGCCGATCGTGCTGATCGTGATGAACACGGTCGTCTCCGCCCTCGACATGGAAGCCCAGGGAGTGGCCCTGCCCGAGGACTACGAGCCCTCCGGATGGGCCGGGCCCTTCATCTTCCTCGGCGACCCGGTGATCGCGCTGCTGATCGGTCTGGTGATGGCCGTCTACCTGCTGCTGCCGCGCTGGACGCCGCGCAAGAAGAGCCACAAGTGGCTCGGCGACGCCGCGGCCGACGCAGGCCTGATCCTGCTGATCACCGGCGCCGGCGGCGGCCTGGGCCAGGTGCTGCGCGACACCGGTATCGGCGATGCGCTGGCCGAGGCGATCGGCGGGCTCCCGCTGCCCTCGTTCCTGCTGCCCTTCCTGATCGCCTCGATCGTGCGCATCGCGCAGGGCTCCGGCACGGTCTCCATGATCACGGCCGCCTCCGTCACCGCCCCGGTGATGGGCACGATCGGCCTGGACCCTCTGGTCGCGGTGATGGCCTGCGTCGCCGGCGCCATGGTGTGCAGCTACTTCAACGACTCCTACTTCTGGGTCGTCACCCGCTTCCTCGGCCTCGAGGGCACCGCGGCCCTGAAGGCCCACTCCGGCATGACCACCGTGATGTGGGCGGCCTCGATCCCGATGCTGTTCGTCCTCAGCCTCGTCCTAGGAGCGGGTGGCTGACGCCGTCCACCCGGCCGGTGGGGCCCGCCCTCCTCTGCCCCGCCGGCCCTGCCCCTGCCGATCCCCGACCTCTGCCAGCCCCTCTGACCCGCACGACCCGACCCACCGCAACCCACCAGATCCCGACCGGACGGAGAACCGACCCCATGACCCTCGAGAACACCAGGATCCAGCCCTTCCCCGACGAGCGCACCGCGATCGTCACCGGTGCCGGCGCCGAGCGCGGCATCGGCCGCCGCGTCGTCCGCAAGCTCGTCAGCGAAGGCTGGAGCGTGGTCGCCGCCGACCTCGACGGTGCTGCCGTGCGGCAGTTCGCCACCGAGCTGAGCGGTGAGCTCCCCGGTGAGAGCACTCAGAAGGTGATCGGCGTGGCCGTCGACGTCAGCGACCAGGCCGCCGTGGACGCCGCCTTCGAACGCATCGACGCCGAGATGCCGCCGATCGCCGCCCTGGTGAACCTCGCCGGGATCCCCAGCCCCCACACCATCTTCGAGCTGACCGGCGAGATCTGGGACAAGGTCATGGACGTCAACGGCAAGGGCACCCTGCTGATGACCCAGGCCGCGGCGAAGCGCATGATCGACGGCGGCTTCGGCGGGCGCGTCGTGAACACCTCCTCCATCACCGCGCTCGACGGCGGCGGCACCTTCTCCAAGACCGGCTACGCCGCGGCGAAGGCCGCCGTGCAGGGCCTCACCCGCGGCACCGCCCGCGAGCTGGGCCAGTACGGCATCACCGCCAACGTGATCCTGCCCGGACCCATCGACACCGACATCATGGGCGGCACCCTCACCGATGAGCGCAAGGAGGGCATGTCCTCCAACATCCCGCTGCACCGCGTGGGCCAGCCCGAGGAGGTCGCCGGACTGATCAACTTCCTGGTCAGCGAGGACTCGAGCTACGTCAGCGGCACCTCCATCAGCGTCGACGGCGGCAAGCACATGCACTGACGGACCGGGCCCCGGAGGTCTTCTCCGGGGCCCGCCCCGCCCCGCTCCGGCGTGCCCCGCGCCGGCCCGCCCCGCGCCGTCCGGCGCCGCCGCGCCCTCGGCGCCCCCACGTCACCGCCCCCACAGGAGAGCCCACCCGATGGCCGATTCGATACTGTCCGGCGCCCTGGAATTCGCGAAGATGCTCGCCGCCGGCGGCTTCCGCCTGGACCCGCTGGAATCCGCCCCCTCCATCGAGGACATCCGCCTGCTCGCCAAGCGGCGCCTGCCCACGATGGCCTTCGACATCATCGACGGGGCCTCGAACCATGAGCTGACCCGCGAGGCCAACGTCGACGATCTGCGCGAGGTGCTCTTCCGCCCGCGCTGGCTGACCGACATCTCCCACGTCGACGCCTCCACCAGTGTCGACGGCATGAACCTGGATCGTCCCTACGTGCTCGGCCCGCTGGGCCTGCAGCGCATGATCGGCGGCGAGGGCGAGCTCGGGGCGGTCCGCGCCGCCGGCAGGGCGAACATCCCCTTCACCATCTCCACCGCCTCGAACTGGGCGATGGAGGAGCTCGCCGACCAGGCGACGGGGCCGCTGTGGTACCAGCTGTACATGTACAAGTCCGAGGCCATCGTCTCCAGCCTCATCACCCGGGCCAAGGCCATCGGCGCCGAGGCGCTCGTGGTCACCGTCGATGTGCCCCTGAACGGGAAGCGGTACCGCGACCACCGCAACGGGATGTCGATCCCGCCGAAGATCACCCCCCGCAACGCCGTCCAGGCGATCCGGCACCTCGACTGGACCCGAGCGGTGATGCGGCCCCCGGCGATCGGGTTCCGCAACCTCAAGGACGAGATCCAGGGCGACAACGCCGTCTCGCATCAGGAGTTCGTCAACAAGCACCTCACGAACCTGACCCTGACCTGGGACAACATCGAGCAGGTGCGGCGGCAGTGGGACGGCCCGCTCTACATCAAGGGCATCCTCACCCCGGAGGACGCGCTGCGCGCGCTGAAGGTCGGGGCCGACGGGGTCTACGTCTCCAACCACGGGGGTCGCCAGCTCGACTCCTCGCCCAGCTCCATCCGCGCCCTGCCCTCGATCGTCGACGCCGTCGACGGCCGCATGACCGTCGTGTTCGATTCCGGCGTGCGCACCGGCGACGACATCGCCAAGGCCCTCGCCGTCGGCGCGGACCTCGTCTCCATCGGCCGGGCCTGGGGCTACGGCAACGCCGCCGCCGGGGAGAAGGGCGTGCTGCGCGTGCTGGACATCCTCGACGGCGAGCTGGCGCTGGCCATGGGCCAGCTCGGCGCGACCAGCATCGACGCGCTGGACCGCAGCTTCGTCGACTACCCCGAGGCCTGGCACGGCCACGGACGCCACCGCGCACCCGAGCCCGCCGACGTCACCGAGGAGTTCACCCCATGACCAGCACCTGGAAGCTCGCCGTCACCGCCGACTACGCCGAGGCCGACGGCACCACCGTCTACGGCGACATCGGCCTGGGCGCGCTCGCCGAGCACGGCATCCAGTGGTCCCTGGTCGGCGAGGGCGGCGGCCCGCTGCGTGCCGGGGAGCTCGAGGGCTACGACGCGGTGCTGCTGCTCAGCGGCACGCCGCTCGGCCGGGACCAGCTCGAGGGCGTGACCACGCTGAAGCATGTGGCCCGCTTCGGCGCCGGCTACGACTCCGTGGACCTCGCCGCGTGCGACGAGCGCGGGATCACCGTCACCAACGCCCCCACCGGACTGCGCGTGCCGATGGCGCACACCGCGCTGACCTTCGTGTTCGCCCTCGCCCACAACCTGCTGCCCAAGGATCGCCTGGTGCGCGAGGCCGACTGGGACCGCAAGGCCGACTACCGCGGGCCCGGCCTGGCCGCGGCCACGATCGGCGTGATCGGTCTCGGCGGCATCGGGCAGGAGACCGTGCGCCAGCTGCGGGCGCTGGATCTCGAGGTGGTGGCCTGGAACCGCTCGCCGCGTCCCGAGTTCTGCGCCGAGACGGGCATCAGCCAGCTCGAGCTGGACGAGGTCATCGCCCGCAGCGACTACCTCATCGTCACCGTCGCCGCGACGGGGGAGACCCGTCACCTCATCGGTGCGCGCGAGCTGGCGGCGATGAAGGAGACCGCGTTCCTGGTCAACATCGCCCGCGGCGCCGTCGTCGATGAGCCCGCCCTGATCACCGCGCTGCAGGAGGGGACCATCGCCGGCGCCGGCCTCGACGTGTTCGAGGTCGAGCCGCTCCCGGCCGACAGCCCGCTGATCGGCATGGACAACGTGGTGCTCTCCCCGCACTCGCTGTGCTGGACCCAGGACTTCACCGATGCCGTCGGCGCCGAGGCGCTCGGCGAGGTCATCGCGATGGCTGCCGGCCGCACCCCGCACCACGTCGTCAATGCCCCGCGCGGTGGGGCTGCGGGAGAGCCGACCCTGGCGGGAGAGGCCTGATGGGCGAGCGCTCCGCGGCCGATGAGTCCCGCATCTGCGAACTCACCGCGCTCGTGACCGGCGCCGCCTCCGAGCGCGGCATCGGCCGCGGTGTGGCGCTGCGGCTGGCGCGCGAGGGCCGCCCGCTGGCACTGCTGGATCTGGACGCCGACGGGCTCGCCGAGGCCGCCGAGCAGGCCCGCGCCGCCGGATCACCGAGCGTGGCCACGGCGCAGGCGGACATCTCCGACGAGGCCAGTGTCGGCGCGGCCGTCGCCGCGGTCGACAACGCTGCGGTCGCCCCGATCGGTACGCTCGTCAGCTGCGCCGGGATCGCGAACCCGACCCCGTTCCTCGAGCTGACCAGCGCAGACTTTCTGCGCACCCTGTCGATCAACACCCTGGGCACCTTCCACCTCGCCCAGCGCGTGCTCCCGAGGATGCTCGAGCAGGGCCTGGGGCGGATCGTCGCGATGAGCTCGACCGCCGCGCAGGACGGCGGCGGGAACTTCTCGACCTCGGCCTATGCGGCCTCCAAGGCCGGCGTCGAGGGTCTGATCCGCGGGCTCGCGAAAGAGGTCGCCGGCACCGGCGTCACCACCGCCGCGATCGCCCCGGCCAACAT
Organism: Brachybacterium sp. GCM10030252; assembly: GCF_042666535.1. Classification (NCBI taxonomy): domain Bacteria; kingdom Bacillati; phylum Actinomycetota; class Actinomycetes; order Micrococcales; family Dermabacteraceae; genus Brachybacterium; species Brachybacterium sp. GCM10030252. Next base: position 278,055 of record NZ_JBHTDM010000006.1, read on the forward strand.
CGACACCGACATCATGGGCGGCCCGCTCGAGGGGGAGCGCCGCGAGCAGTTCGTCGCCCGCACCCCCGTCGGCCGGCTCGGCACCGTCGAGGAGCTGGCCGAGCTGGTCGCCTTCCTCGTCGGCCCCCACGGCGGCTTCACCACCGGGGCGACCTACAACCTCAACGGCGGGCTGCGGGTGGGCTGAGGAGAGCGCGCCTCAGCGCAGGCGGGCGCGAGCGTCGCGAGGGCGTCGTGAGGATCCGGGTTCGGTCGAGAACACGGCCGAGAGGCGTGAGAACGAGCCCAGCAGATGCGCGCGCATCGCCTGCTCGGCCGCGTCGGGGTCATGGTCCTCGATCGCGCGCGCGATCGCCTGATGCTCGCGGTGGGTCGTGCCGCCCTCGGAGTCGGTCTGGTACAGGCGGAAGATGTGCACGTGGGCGTGCAGCCGTTCGAACGTGCTCGGCAGCAGCTCATTGCCCGAGGCCTGCAGGATCCGCAGATGGAACTGACGGTCGCGCAGCGCGCGCCGCGCCTGTGTGCTGCGGTCGCCGCCGTGCAGCGCGGCCAGGGCCTCGAGCTCGGTGCGCAGCTGCGGGCCGGGATTCGTCAGCCGCTCCGTAGCCGCCTCCCGCGCGGCCCACGGTTCCAGCAGCAGCCGGACCTCGAACAGCGCGACCAGCCCGTCCAGATCGATCGGAGCGGTCACGTCGTACCCGCGGGATGCGGAGCGGACCACGAGGCTGTCGCCCTCGAGCCGGTGCAGCGCCTCGCGCACGGGGGTCTGGGAGACGCCGAGCCGGCGGGCCTCCTCCCCGATGGAGATGCGCTCTCCCGGCTCCAGGTCATGCTGGATGATGCGCATCCGCAACGCCTCGTACACGCTCTCCGGGCCGGTGTCCGTGGAATCCGGGTCCACGATGGGGCGCTCGCGCATGGCCTCCTCCTTCGACGTGGTGCCGGGCGTGCCTGGCCTGGTGGCGCCCGGGCGGCCGCGACGCGCAGAGGGACTGCGCGCGCACCGGCAGGGAGATCGTCTCAGCCGCCGGCGAGCCCGGGCAGCCAGGTCGTCAGGAACGGGACGAAGGTGATCAGCGCCAGCACGAGGAGCATCGGCACGAAGAAGGGCAACACGCCCTTGATCACCGTGGTCACCGGGACCTTCGTCACCGAGGACAGCACGAACAGCACCAGCCCGACCGGTGGGGTCAGCAGACCGATCATGAGGTTGAAGATCATCATGACCGCGAAGTGCGTGGCATCGATGCCGTAGACGGTGGCGATCGGGGCCAGCACGGGGACCAGGATGAGGATCGCGGCGGTCGGCTCCAGGACCGCGCCGACGACCAGCAGCAGGATGTTGATCAGCAGCAGGAAGATCAGCGGCCGGTCGGTGACCTGCAGGATCAGCTCCGTCACCACCTGCGGGGCCTGCTCGCGGGCCAGCACCCAGCCGAACAGGGAGGCGCTGGTGACGATGATCAGCACGCTGCCGGTGGTCTCGACCGTGGAGGCGGCGATGCGTCCGAGCGACCTCCCGTTCAGCGTCCGGTAGCACAGCGCGAGGATCGCGACGTAGGCGACGCCCAGCGCGGAGGCCTCCGTGGGGGTGACGATGCCCGAGAGGATCCCGCCGAGGATGATGACGGCGGCGCCGGCCACCGGCAGCGCCTTGGCGACGTCCTTGAGGCGTCGGGCCGGCGGCGGCTTCTCCAGGCGGAGGTCATCGCGCCGGCGGGTCTGGATCCACACCAGCAGGCACAGTGCCGCCACCAGCACCACGGCGGGCACGATCCCGGCCAGGAACAGGGTGCTCACCGAGAGACCTGCGGTGACCGCGTAGATGATCGCGGGGATGCTGGGCGGGATCATCGGCGCGATCAGGGAGGACGCGCCGGTGACACCCAGGGCGAACCCCTCGGGGTAGCCGCGCTGCTTCATCGCGGGCACCTGGATGCGGCCCATCGCGGCGGCGTCGGAGATGGCGGCCCCGCTCATCCAGGAGAAGCCGAAGCTGGTGGCAATGTTGACGTAGCCCAGCGAGCCGCGGACGTGCCCGATGGCGCTGGAGGCGGCATCGAACAGCCGGTCCGTGGCCCCGGAGACGTTGGCGAGGTTGCCCAGCAGGATGAACATCGGCACCGCGAGGATCGCGAAGTCGAAGACGCCGGAGGCTGTCTGCTGGGCGGCGAGGGCGGCCGTGGCCGTCTCGTCCAGGACGATGTAGGCGATCGAGGGGATCAGCAGGGCGATCCACACCGGGACGCGCAGGGCGAGCAGCACCAGCAGCGCGGCGAACATGATCAGCAGGACCACGGGATCACAGCCCTTCCATCGCGGCGGCCTTCTCGGCCACGTCGGGCACTTCGGAGGGGTGGCGCAGGTACCGCACGATGTTCAGGACCGTGTGGCCCAGGATCATCAAGTACCCCACGAGCACGGCTCCGTACAGCAGCGGCATGGGCAGGGAGGTCGCCGTCATCGTGAGCGACCCGGTCAGCACCATCAGCGAGATCGCCGCGATGACCATGTACGCCGCGGCGGCCGCGACCACCAGCATCGCGAAGATCTGGGAGGCGGTTGCCAGACGCCTGGGCAGGTAGACCGCCAGGATGTCGACCCCGATGTGCGCGTTGCGGGAGGAGACGAACCCGGCACCGACGAAGGTCAGCCACACCACCAGCAGACGAGCCACCTCCTCGCTCCAGGGCAGGGGCATGCTGAGCACGTAGCGGGTGAAGATCTGGAAGATGATCACCGCGAACACGACCAGCAGCAGGCCGCCGGCGACGAATCGTTCGGCGTCGACGAGCCAGCCGTAGGCGCGGAACTTCCGCTCGTAGTGGTCCCGTTCGATGTATGAATCGAGGTCCGGGACCTGACCGTCGCGGGTCCCCTCGACGGGCTTGGGCGATTGCATGCTCATCGGACCTACTCCTGGAGCTCGAGGTAGAGGTCGCCCCACGGGACGGTGTCGGGGAACTCCTCGGCGATGAGTTCCTGGAACGCGGCGACGTCGACGTCGTCGTTGACGGTGATCGCGTCCTCCTCCTGCCAAGTCTGCAGCGTCTCCTCCTCGGCCTCGACGATGCAGTCCCGGGTGGCGATCCGGGCCTTCTCCATGGCGTCCTCAAAGCCGGCTCTCTCGTCGGCGCTGAGGGAGTCCACGAAGCGCTGGGAGGAGACGATGTTGACGGCCTGGACCATGTGCCCGGTGAGGTTGAGGTAGTCCTGGACCTCGTAGAACTTCTGGACGTCGATGGTCGGAATGGGGTTCTCCTGGGCGTCGATCGCGCCCTGCTGCAGTCCGAGGTAGGCCTCCGACAGGGCCATGGGGGTGGCGCTGCCGTTCATGATCGAGAAGCTCGTGATGTACAGCGGGGCGTCCGGGGTGCGGATCTTGAGCCCGGAGAGGTCCTCCGGCTCGGTGATCGGCGTGTTCGAGGTGATGTGGCGGGTGCCGTAGTACCACGTGCTGTTGACCCGCAGGCCGGTCTCGGCGGCCATCTCGTCGTAGACCTCCTCCATGATCGGACCGTTGGTCGCCTCGTCGAACTGCGCGACGTCGGTGAACAGGTAGGGCGCATCCAGCACGGCCGCCTCCGGGTACCACTTGCCCAGGAACGACGGCCCGACGACGCCGAGCTCGAGGCCACCGGTGGCGATCTGTTCGGCGGTCTCGCCCTCCCCGCCGATCTGACCGGAGGGGTAGGTCTCGACCGCGAAGCCGTCGTCAGCCAGCTCGGTGCGCAGCGTCTCGGCCCCGCACGACTCCACCGGATGAGCCGGGTCGTACTGGTGGGCGAAGCGGATCACGCGGGCGTCCGGATCGGCGGTGGCCTCGTCGAGCTGGCTGGTGTCGACGGGCTCCCACAGTCCGCAGCCCGCCAAGGACAGCACGGACAGGGCCGCAGCCAGGACGGTGGCGGGGTGACGGCGGCTCATCGTGCGCCCTCCAGGGGCTCCGGGAACGAGAGGCCGTGCCGGGTGGCGACGATGCGCAGCTCCTGGATCGTGGACTCCGCCAGCTCGACGTCATCGGCAGCGGCTGCCAGCCGGGAGGCCTCGAGGTCGCCGGGAGACAGAACGGTCCCCTCCGGGCTCGAGGCCCGTACCTCCTCCTGGAGCTCGGCGACCTTGGCCCGGATACCGGCCGGGTCGCCGAAGGCCGCGAGGTCGAGGGCGATCAGGAGGTGTCCGGTGTTCATGCGGGAGGAGTGGTCCTGCCAGATGTCCACCGTCCGGAACGCGAAGGAGGCGCTGGTCAGCGCTGCTGACAAGCCTTCCAGCAGCACGGCGATGCCGGATCCCTTGTGGCCGCCGAAGGGCAGCAGGGCACCGCCGTCGAGCACGGCGGCGGGATCGGTGGTGGGGGCTGCGGTGGCGTCCACGCCCCAGCCCTCGGGAATAGTGGTGCCCTCGTTGCGGGCGGCGACGACCTTGCCGTACGCCCCGGCCGTGGTCGCGAGATCGGCCACCAGCGGATGAGACCCGGCCGAAGGCAGGCTGATGGTCAGCGGGTTGGTCCCGAGGATCGGGGTGGAGCCGCCGAAGGGGGTCGCCACGGGCCCCGTCGTCGAGGAGAGGATCCCGGCCAGATCGCGCTCGGCCAGCTGATCGCCCCAGAAGCGGCCGGCCCCGAAGTGGCTGGAGCCCTGGACGGCCACCGTGGCGATGCCGTGGGTGGCGGCGGCTTCGGCGGCGATCTCGACGGCGCGCTGCATGGTGACCTGGCCGAAGGCGCCGCGGCCGTCCAGCACGGTCACGGCGCCGTGCTGGCGGACGACGGTGGGGACGGAGCCGGGGTCGATACCGCCGGCGGCGACCGCCTCGAGATAGAGCGGCAGTCGCAGGAGCCCGTGGGAGTAGATACCGGCCTGGTCGGCCGCGAGCAGGGAGCGGGCGACCAGCCGGGCCGCGGAGGACTCCACACCGGCATCCTCGAGAGCGTGGGTGGCCAGCGCGCGCAGAGCGTCCACGCCGAAGCGGAGTGACGTCATCGTCACGGTCCTTTCTATACGAAGTCCGCACAAGCTATACAACTGTGGCGGGCGACACAAGGGGGTGTGCCTGGGTGTCGACGAACGGGGCACTCAGACGGCGCGGACTCCGGAGCCGGCCCGTGCGGGCCGCGTGCGGGTGGTCCAGAGCAGCCCGATCGCCGCACCGAGCATGAGCACGCCGACGGCGGCGAAGGCGGCACGGTAGTCCGTGAGCCCGGCGGAACGGTCGGGGGCCAGCACGTCCAGCACCACCCCGATCAGGAGGACGGCGAGCAACGACGTGGAGTACCCGCCGATGTTCACCATCCCCGTGGCGGTCCCGATCGCCCGTGAGGAGACTCCCGTGCGCGCGAGGTCGAAGCCGACCGGACAGGTCGCCGCACCGATCGCCAGGGCGACCATCAGCGGCACAAGCTGCCCGGCGGAGAGAGGCCCGGGCGCGAGCAGAGTCAGGGTCCAGACCAGGGTGAGGATTCCGCCGGCGATCCAGCCGAGCCGAGCACGATGCCGGGGCAAGCGGCCGGTGAGCACGCCGATCATCGGGCCCACCGCCACCATGACGACGACATTGAGGGTCAGCAGCGTCCCCACCTCGGCAGGCGCGAGCCCATGGCCCTCGGTCATGAAGGGCACGCCCCACAGGAACAGGAACGAGTTCACACTCAGCAGCGTCAGCGAGTGCAGGAAGAACCCCGACCAGGCGGCGCGGGAGGTGAACACCTCGCGCAGAACCTGACCCGGGCGAGACGGCACGGGAACGGTGTGGCCGTCGTCCTCGGGCGGCTCGTCCTGGACGACGGCGATCACCAGCAGCACGCTGACCAGCAGGAGTGCGGCCAGAGAGGCCCACGCGGTGGTCCATCCGGCCGCCACCAGCAAGGCGAGGAACGGTACCGCCGCCACGGCCTGGCCGAACTGGCCGATCATCGCCGCCAGCTGCGTGAACACAGGGACCTGACCGGAGCGGAACCAGGTCGCGGTCAGCCGCACCACGCTGATCAGCGTGGCGGCGTCGCCGACGCCGGTGAGCATGCGTGCGATCAGGGCAGTGGGCACGTCCGTGGCGACGGCGAGCAGTCCCTGCCCGACGGCCATGGTCACCGCCCCGAGGATCAGCATGCGGCGCGGGCCGATGCGGTCCAGCAGGAGCCCGGCGGGGATCTGGGCCGCCGCGTACGTTCCGAGCTGGACGACCCCGAACAGGCTCAGCACGGCGCCGCTGACATCGAAGCGCTCCGACGCCTCCACGCTGGCCACCCCGAACGAGGCGCGGCCGGAGACGGCGCACAGGTAGGCGAGGACACCGACGGCCCAGACGAGGTGGGCGCGGCCGAGGCGCGGTGCCGCGGTCACCGTGCTCCCGGCAGCACGCCGTCGGGTGGCGGCGTCTCGAGGATCGCCCGGTAGACGACGTCGACGCTGGGGGAGGAGGCCGTCCGCCGGTCACGGGTGGCGGCGACCTTCCGTCCCTCGCCGATCCTGCCCACCGGGATGACATCGAGCTCGCTGGTATCGGAGATGGTCGCCGCCAGTGCGTTCAGCACACCCACCCCGAGGCCGGCCTTGGCGAGATTCGCGACGGTCTGCGGCTGCTCGGTCTGCCAGGCCACGGGGATCTCCAGGCCCCAGGCGTGCAGTGCGCTGCCGGTGTCCGGATCGATCTCCGCCCCCGGCTGCGCCACCGCGATGAGGGGATGCTCGGTGATCAGGCACGGGTCCAGCCATCCATCGGTCCTCGGGCCGAGCTGCGCCAGCGGATGCTGGGGAGGCACGATCGCGACGTAGCGCTCGATCCACAGATGCACGCTCTCGAAGTCCTCGGGCGGCGGATCACCGGCCAGCGAGTGGATGGCGATGTGGAACCGGCCGGCGATGATGCCGGAGATGAGGTCCTGCGTGGTCAGCTCGGTCAGCTCGATCCGGATGTGCGGATGCTCGGCGTGGACCGCGGCGAGGACGGCGGGCAGGAACCCCGCGCTGACACTGGGATGGCAGCCGATCACGACCCGCCCGCGCGGGGTGCCGGTGTGCTGATCCACCACCTCCGCTCCGCGCTCGAGCGCCTCCAGAACCTTGCGGGCGTGGGGGAGGAAGGCCGTGCCGAGCTCCGTCGGCCCGATCGGGCGGTGGCTGCGGTCCACCAGCGTGCCGCCCAGGGCACGCTCGAGCGCTGCGACATGCGTGCTCACGCGGGACTGCGCGCGGTGCAGGGCGCGTGCGGCACCCGAGAAGCTTCCGTGATCGATGACCGCGACGAAGGTCTCCAGCCAGTCCGTCTGGTCGACGCGGGGCATCGCTTCCTCCTGGGGAGTGGTCGTCCTTGATCGCAGCGGGTCACGCTCGAGTGCACCCTGAGCTCGGGGCCGCAGCATGGTTCCTGGTCAGAGGCCCGATGTGACCCACATATCAATATTGTATATAGGATTTCCGGATCTCGGATCGCTCGGGGGACGACCCCGGGTACGGGCGTTGGTAGCGTCGAAGCACCTCGATGACGAGTGGCTCTCTCGACCCAGCACACAGCCGTGCGGGCGGTCGCTCCGCATCGATGGGCCTCACCCCCGACCCGCACGATGAAGTGGAGTCAGCCATGACGCGCACCGACCTTTCCTCACGTTCCGATCGTCCCGGCGTCGATCCCGCCGGCGCACCCCGCGTCCCGCGGCGCCTCGTCTCCGGGATCGCCGGCGCCGCCGCTATCGCCCTGGTCGCCGTCGGCTGCTCGGGCGGCTCGGGCGGAGGCTCCGTGGACGGCGATGCTCTCCAGGCCTGCAACGACGTCAACGCCGAGTACCCGGGCGGCCCCGTCGAACTGATCGTCCCCTGGGCCGCCGGCGGCGGGACCGACGGCGTGGCCCGCCTCATCGGCGAGCAGCTGTCCGGCCAGATGGAGACGAGCGTCAACGTCGTCAACCGCACCGGCGGCTCCGGCGTCGTCGGCCACCAGGCGATGGTCGACGCAGAGCCCGACGGGCAGACCCTCGGCCTGGTCACCGTGGAGATCGGCATGATGCACCACCAGGGTCTGACCGAGATCAGCGGCGAGGACCTCACCGCCATCTCCCAGATGAACGAGGACGGCGCGGGGATCACCGTCGCCGCCGACGCCGAGTGGGAGAACGCGGAAGAGCTGCTGACCTACATCGAGGAGAACCCGGGGGAGGTGACCGCCTCGGGCACCGGGCAGGGAGGCATCTGGCACCTGGCCCTGCTGGGCATGCTCATCGACAACGACATCCCCGTCGACGCCGTGAACTTCGTGCCTTCCGAGGGTGCGGCCCCCGCGCTCCAGGAGCTCGTGGCCGGCGGGATCGACATGACCACCAACGCCCTCGGCGAATCCAAGACCATGCTCGACTCGGACCGCGCCAAGGCCCTGGGCGTGATGGGCACGGAGCGCGACCCCGCTTTCCCGGACGTCGAGACCCTCCAGGAGCAGCTCGGCTCCGACTATTCCATGACCGTGTGGCGCGGCATCGCCGGACCCAAGGAGCTCGACCCCACGATCGTCGAGGAGCTCGAATGCCACCTCGGTCTGATCGCCGAGTCCGATGAGTTCAACGAGTTCATGACCGACACCGGCCTGGGCGTGAAGTACGCGGGCGCCGAGGAGTTCCAGACCCTCATGCGCGAGGACGATGACGCCAAGGGCGAGGTCATGGAGGAAGCGGGACTCGCCAAGTGAGCACCGCCCGACCCAGCGACACGGCGGGGGCGATGCGTGGGAACGTCATCATCGGCGCCGCCTCCGTCCTGGTCGGCGCCGCGGTGATTCCCTACGGCGCCGCGATGCCCTACGTCCGCGAGGGGATCCCCGGGCCCGGTCTGTTTCCGATGATGATCGGCGGCCTGCTGGTCCTCTTCGGCGCCCTGCTGATCCTGACCAGCGTGCTCACCGCACGCCGCGAGCGTCGTCATCGCGACGAGCTCGCCGAGATACGCTCCGCCGCGGCCGGTGGCCCATCGACCGCGACGACTGCGGTGACCGGCGGAACAGCACCCACCGGGGCCGGTGGGCCGGGTGCGGACAGTGCGGCCGACGCGCTCGAAGACGCCGCGCCGGAGACCGGGCCGCAGCCCTCACCGGACACCGAGCCGGAGGCCGAGCCCCCGGAGACCGTGGCCGTGATGGATACCGACATCGGCTCCGACGGGGCGCGGCGCTGGATCAACGGCGCGATCCTCATGGGCGGCATCGTCGGGTACGTGCTGCTCGTCGAGACGCTCGGCTTCCCGCTGACCATGGCGCTGCTGGTGACCGCGATCGTGTGGTCGCTGCGGGCGAAGTGGTGGGTGGCCGTGGCGACCGGCGTGGTCACCGCGCTCGCCCTGTGGGCCATGTTCGAGCAGGGCCTGATGGTCCAGCTCCCCGACGGCATCATCCGGGGGTTCTGAGATGGGATACGACCTCCAGAGCGCCTTCCAGCTGGTCGCCGACCCCACCACGGTCCTCGTGGTCGTCCTGGCCGGGCTCTTCGGCCTGGTCATCGGCTCCCTGCCCGGCATGACCGCCACCCTGGCAGCAGCGCTGCTGGTGCCCTTCACCTTCTTCCTGGACCCGGTGCCGGCCATCGCCGCCATCATCACCATGTCGGCGATGACGATCTTCGCCGGAGACGTCCCCAGTGCCCTGCTGAGAATCCCGGGCACGCCCTCCAGCGCCGCCTACACCGAGGACGCCTTCGCCCTGACCCGGCACGGGAAGGGCGCCCTCGGGCTCGGGGTCTCCCTGATCGGCTCGGTGATCGGCGGTCTGTTCGGGTCCCTGGTGCTGATCTTCGTCTCCCCGGTGCTCGGGGAGTTCGCCCTGCGCTTCACCAGCTACGAGTACTTCTGGGTGGCCGTGCTGGGCCTGACTGCGGCCGTGATCGTCTCCCGGGGCTCCCAGCTCAAGGGTGCGATCGCCCTGATGGCAGGGCTGCTGGTCTCCACCGTCGGGCTCGACGTGACCCTGGGCTACCCGAGGTTCACCTTCGGGGAGGAGCAGCTCTACCGCGGCGTCGACTTCATCGCCGCCATGATCGGCCTGTTCGGCCTCTCCGAGGTGCTGCGTGCCGTGACCGCCCGCCGGGGTGAGTCGATGCCCATCCCGAAGATCGCCGGTCAGGGCACGGTGCGTCCGGCCTTCAGTGCCCTGTGGCGGTACAAGGGGCGCGTCGCGGCGGGCTCGGGCATCGGCGGAGTCGTCGGGGCGCTGCCCGGGGCGGGGGCCGACATCGCGGCCTGGATCGCCTACGCCTTCACTCGTGCCACCAGCCGTCGCGGATCCGCGAAGAACGCGGCCGAGGTATCGGACGAACGGCGGGTGGAGTCCATCGCCGGTGCCTCCAGCGCGAACAACGCCGGCGTGGCCTCCGCCTACGTCCCCACGCTCGCGTTCGGCATCCCCGGCGACACCATCACCGCGATCCTGATCGGCGTGCTGCTGGTCAAGGGCATCACTCCGGGGCCGGACCTGTTCCTGTACCAGACGGACATGCTCTACGCGCTGTACATGATCTTCATCCTCGCCAACCTGCTGCTGCTGCCGCTCGGCTTCCTGCTGATCCGGGCCTCCGGCCTGGTGCTGCGGATCCCGCGCTCGGTGCTGATGGGGCTGATCGTGGCTATCTCGATCTGCGGCGCGTTCGCCATCAACAACGGCTACCTCGAGGTGGGGTTGATGGTGATCTTCGGAGTGCTCGGGTACCTCTTCGAGAAGGGCAGCATCCCGCTGGCCCCAGTGGTGCTGGGCATCGTGCTGGGCCCCATCGTCGAGCAGAACTTCATGCAGTCGGTGATCAAGACCAACTGGGATCTCACCCAGTTCTTCACCCGCCCCATCAGCGCGGTCCTCATCCTGCTCGTGGTCGCGGCGATCGCCTCGGTGCCGCTGATGGGTTGGCTGGGCCGACGCTCCGAGCGGGCCGCCGCGCTGCAGGCCGCCGAGGCCGAGCGGTGAGCGCGACGTCAGGTGCGCGGACGCAGCGTCGTCATCCCCCCGTCGATCGGCAGCAGCACCCCGGTGGTCGAGCGGTTGCGCGGAGAGGCGAGGTAGCAGTGCGCCTCGGCCACCTCCTCCGGCTCGACCATGCGGCCGTGGGGCTGGCGCGCATCCAGCGCCTGCCGCTCCGCGACCGGGTCCTCGGCCTTGGCCAGCAGCCGGCCGATCCACGGGGTGTTCGCCGTGCCGGGGACGACGGCATTGACCCGGATGCCCTCACGCACCCAGTCCGCCGCCATGGCCAGGGTCATCGCCTGCACCGCGCCCTTGGAGGCGGAGTACAGCACGCGCTCGGGCAGTCCCAGCATGGAGGCGATCGAGGCGGTGTTGACCACCACGGCGTGCTCGGAGCGCCGCAGATGGGGGAGCGCGGCCGTGGTCACGCGGGCCACCGAGGTGACGTTCACATCCAGCACCCGCGCCCATTCCTCGTCGTCGTGGGCGTCGACCTGGCCCTGCGCCCCGATCCCGGCATTGTTGATCACGATGTCCAGGCCGCCGAGATGATGGGCCGCCTGGTCGACGGCGGCCTGCACCGCCTCGGTGTCGGTGACGTCGACCTGGATGCGCAGCGCCCCCTCGGGAGCGCCGGAGGGATCGAGATCGAGCGCCGCCACCGAGGCTCCGCGCGCGCTCAGGGCTCGGATCGTCGCCGCGCCGATGCCCGCCCCGCCGCCGGTCACCAGCGCCTTCAAGCCCTGGAACTCCGCGTCCTGGTTCGCCGTCATGGGCTCTCCTCCTCATCGAGTGATCGTCGCTGCAGGATAGGCGACCTCCCACCCCTGGACCACCACGCTTCCATCACCCGACCCCTCGAAGGAGCATCGTGCGAGCACTCGTCCTGACCGACTACCACCACCTGGAGGTCCTCGAGAGGGATCGTCCCGACCCCGGCCCCGGGGAGGTGCTGCTGCGGATCGCGGCCACCGGCATCTGCGGCTCCGACTTCCACGGGTTCACCGGCGAGAACGGCCGCCGCGTCCCCGGCCAGGTCATGGGCCACGAATCCGCCGCCACCGTCGCAGCCCTCGGGGACGGGGTCGATCCCGCCGAGCTGCCCGTCGGCGCCCCCGCGACCTTCAACCCGCTGGTGGTGCCGCCTGAGCAGGCCGAGCAGTACCGCGGCCGCGAGCAGCACGCTCCCGGCAAGCAGGTCATCGGGGTCGCCCAGGAGATCCAGGCGTCCTTCGCGGACTACCTCGTCGTGCCCGCACGCAACGTGCACCTGCTGGATCCGGAGCTTCCCCTGCACCTCGGTGCGCTCGTCGAGCCCCTGGCCGTCGCCGTCCACGCGGTGCGCCTGGGCCAGCCCGATGCGGGAGAGAAAGTGCTGGTCATCGGCGGCGGACCGATCGGGCAGAGCGTCGTGATCGCCCTGCGGATGGCAGGGGTCGACCGCATCGTGCTCTCCGAGATGGACCCCGCCCGCCGGGAGCTGGTCGCGGCGCTCGGCGCAGAGCCCGTCGACCCCTCTGCGGGCAGCACCGCCGACCTCGTGGCCGACGCGCTCGGCGGCCCGGCCGACCTCGCCGTGGACGCCGTCGGCATCAGCGCCACCATGGCCGACGCCCTCTCTGCGACGTCGCTGGGCGGACGCGTCGTCCTGGTGGGCATGGGATCGCCCAGACTGGAGCTGCCGGCCTTCGCCATCAGCACCGAGGAGCGCACCATCCACGGGTCCTTCACCTACACCGCGCAGGATTTCGCCGACGCCACTGCTTGGATCGGTGCGCACGCCGACGATGTGGCCCCGCTGGTCAGCGACGTGGTGCCGCCGGAGCAGGCCCAGGAGGCCTTCGCGAGGCTGGCCGCCGGAAAGGGCCCGGCCGGCAAGATCCTGGTGAGCTTCGAGCAGGAGGGCCCGTCCCAGCAGGAGGAGCACGAGGGGAACGCTGCATGAGCACCCATCAGCGCAGCATCCGCCACGTCCGCGCGTACACCGTCACCGGCGGCGGCGCCGATTACCACGACCAGGGCGCCGACCACTGGATCGACGACCACATCGCGACCCCGATGTCCGTCTACCCCGGTTACGCCGACTCCCGACAGTCTTTCGGACTGAACGTGCTGGGCACGCTGATGGTCGAGATCGAGGCCGACGACGGCACCGTGGGCTTCGCCGTCTCCACCGGTGGCGACCTCGGCGCCTGGATCGTCGAGAAGCACCTGGTCCGATTCCTCGAGGGCGCCGCGGTCACCGACATCGAGCGGATCTGGGACCAGATGTACCGCTCCACCCTGTTCTACGGGCGCCGCGGCATCGTGCTGAACACCATCAGCGCCATCGACCTCGCCCTGTACGACCTGCTGGGACGCCTCCGCCAGGAACCCGTGTACGCCCTGCTCGGCGGGCCCGTGCGCGAGGAGCTGACGATGTATGCGACCGGGGCCCGTCCCGATATCGCGAAGCAGCTCGGCTTCCTCGGCGGCAAGATGCCGCTGCATCACGGCCCGGCCGACGGGGCCGACGGGATGGAGAAGAACATCGCCCTGCTCGCCGAGATGCGCGAGAAGGTCGGGGACGACTTCTGGCTCATGTACGACTGCTGGATGTCGCTCGACGTCGACTACGCCACCCGCCTCGCCCACCGCGCCCACGAGCACGGCCTGCGCTGGCTCGAGGAGGCACTGATCCCCGACGACTACTGGGGCTACCAGCAACTGCGCCGGAACGTGCCACCCGGCATGCTCATCACCACGGGCGAGCACGAAGCCACCCGCTGGGGCTTCCGCCAGCTGCTCGAGATGGGCGCGGCCGACATCATCCAGCCCGACGTCGGCTGGTGCGGCGGCATCACCGAACTGCTGAAGATCTCCGCGCTCGCCGATGCGCACGGGGCGATGGTGGTCCCGCACGGCTCCTCCGTGTACTCGTACCACTTCGTCATCACCCGCACGAACAGCCCGTTCAGCGAATTCCTCATGATGCACCCCACCGCCGAGGAGATCGTGCCGATGTTCTCGCCCATGCTCACCGGCGAGCCGGTACCGGTCGACGGGAAGATCCGCGTGCCGGACACCCCCGGATTCGGGGTCGAGTTCAACTCCGAGATCCCCACCACCAGGCCGTTCACCCACTGAAGGAGACCCCATGCAACTGCGACGACTCGGCCCCCTCGGCCAGGAGAAGCCCGCCCTGGTCCAGGACGGCACCACCTACCGCCTCGACGACCTGACCGGCGACATCACCGGCGCGTTCCTCGCCGGCGGCGGCATCGAGCAGGTGGCCGCCGCGGCCAGGGCCGGTGAGCTGCCGGTGTGGGAAGGGGCGGAGCGCGAACGCATCGGTGCTCCGATCGCCCGTCCGGAGGCGGTGATCTGCATCGGACAGAACTATGCCGCCCACGCCGCGGAGTCCGGCGCGGAGCCCCCGAAGACGCCGATCGTCTTCTTCAAGCACCCCAACACCGTCGTCGGTCCCCACGACGACGTGCCCATCCCGCCGCGTGCGACCAAGGTCGACTGGGAGGTCGAGCTGGGCGTCGTCATCGGCGCCCGCGCCTCGTACCTGCCGCACGAGCAGGCCGCATCGGATGTCATCGCCGGCTACGTGACCAGTCATGACGTCTCCGAGCGCGACTTCCAGATCGCCGAATCCGGCGGGCAGTGGTCCAAGGGCAAGTGCGCCGAGAACTTCAATCCCGTCGGCCCCGCGCTGGTGCCGGCCGGCGAGGTCGAGCCACAGAACCTGCGACTGTTCTCGCGTGTCAACGGCGAGCCGCGCCAGGACTCCACCACGGCCGACATGATCTTCACCGTCGCGCAGCTGGTCCACCACCTGTCCCAGTACATGGTGCTCTCGCCCGGAGACCTCATCAACACCGGCACCCCGCAGGGAGTGGCGATGTCGGGACGGTTCCCGTATCTCGCTGACGGCGACGTGGTCGAGCTGGGCATCGAGGGCCTGGGGGAGCAGCGTCAGAGGTTCGTCGCGCGGCGCTGAGCCGGATTCGACGGGCGGCGCCGCCTGTGAGGCCTGGCCGGTCTGCATCGCCCGGTCAGGCTGGGCCGGCCAGCACCGGTGCCGCCGCCCGTGTCCACGAAGGGGACGCCAGTCGAGTCTGCCCTGCCATATGCGGGGCAGACTCGACGGGCGTCCCTTTCGTGGTCAATAGAGCCCGTACGTGGGGTGGCTTCGGTGGGTGTGCGCTTCGTGGCCATGTGCAGTGCAGACTCGGCGGACGTCGCCCCTCGTGCGGGACGTCCGGGAGCCGGGCGCGAGCACGGGACGAGCGACCGAGTGACACTGGTACTGTGTGCCCGGCCACCATGGTGGCCAATATCCAATAGGATCGCTATTCTCAAGGCAACACCACGTACTCGGGCTCGGCGGGACCAGGGCCCTGGGGCGTGGCGGCATCGGCGCCCTCCTCCGTGACGGGCGCACAGCTCGGACGAAGGAGTTCCCTCATGACCATCTCCACCGTGACCATCGTCGGCGCGGGCTACATGGGCGGCGGTATCGCCCAGGTCCTCGCCATCGCCGGCTTCGACGTGACCATCGCCGACGTCAGCATCGACAACGCGAACGCCTCCCTCGAGCGCCTGCAGAAGGAAGCGCGCGACTTCGAGGACCAGGGCCTGTACTCAGCGGGAAGCGCCGACCTCGTCGCCCGGAACATCACCGCCGGCAAGACCATCGAGGAAGCCGTCGCCGACGTCGACTTCATCGAGGAGGCCGTCTTCGAGCGCATCGACGTCAAGCGCGACGTGCTCGCGAAGATCTCCGAGCACGCCCGCCCCGACGCGATCATCGGCACCAACACCTCGACCATCCCGGTCAAGGAGCTCGAGAGCGCCGTGACGAACCCCGAGCGGTTCCTCACCGTCCACTTCTCCAACCCCGCGCCGTTCATTCCCGGCGTGGAGCTGGTGGCCGGCAAGGCGACCACCCCCGAGACGGTCGCCGCGGTCAAGGAGCTGCTGGCGAAGTCCGGCAACGAGGGCGCCCAGGTCGCCGACACCCCCGGCATGGTGCTCAACCGCCTCCAGTACGCCCTGCTGAAGGAGGCCACGTCCGTCGTCGAGGAGGGCGTGGCCACCGCCGAGGACGTCGACACGATCGTGCGCACCACCTTCGGGTTCCGGCTCGGCTTCTTCGGGCCCTTCGCGATCGCCGACCAGGCCGGCCTGGACGTGTACGCCAACTGCTTCGTGACCTTCGAGGACGCCTTCGGTGAGCGCCTGTCCACGCCGCAGATCCTCACCGACTCCGTCGCCGAGGACCGCAAGGGCGTCAAGAACGGCAAGGGCCTGCTCGGCGACTACGACGAGAAGACCCGCGAGGAGCTCATCGCGTACCGCAACAAGGCCTACGCGAAGATGTCGCAGCTGCTGACCGAGCTGGGCCCGGCCCCGCAGCCGACGCCGAAGGCCGACTGACACCCGCTCGACCGCTTCATCCCACTTACCTGAATCTGGCGGACTCCTCCCGTCGGCCGGGCATCGCCGCCCGGGCCTGAGCACCGCGCTCGGGGCCCGAGCTCGCGCCCGGGTCCCGAGCGCTTCTGCGTGAGGGGGCCGATGGGGTGACCGCCCCGTTCTCTGGAGAATCCCGTGGAAGATCTCGTCCTCGCGGAGCGGCCTGTGTGGCTGCTCCTGGCGATCGCCGTCGTGGCCATCGCCGTCCTGCTCGTCCTCATCATCAAGGTGAGGCTGCATGCCTTCTTCTCGCTGCTGATCATCGCCGTGGCCACCGGCCTCGCCGCCGGCATCAGTGTCGGCGACGTCATAGAGGTGGTGATCGAAGGGTTCAGCTCCACGGTCGGCACAGTGGCCCTGTTGGTCGGTTTCGGTGCCGTGCTGGGCAGACTGATCGAGATCACGGGCGGCGCCCAGGTGCTGGCCGACAAGATGCTCGACACCTTCGGGGAGAAGCGGGCTCCGCTCGCGCTCGCCGTGGCCTCGCTGTTCTACGCGTTCCCGATCTTCCTCGACGCCGGCTTCATCGTGATGCTGCCGGTGATCTACACGGTGGCGCGTCGCCTGGGCGGCTCGTTCATGCTCTACGTGCTGCCCTCGATCGCGTCGTTCATGATGATGCACGCCCTGCTGCCTCCGCACCCGGGGCCGACGGCCGCGGCCACCGTAATGGGCGCCGACATCGGCCTGGTCGTCCTAGTGGGCCTGCTGATCGGTCTGCCCACCTGGTACTTCGGCGGTTACCTCGTGGCCCGCGCCATCGCCAAGCGGTTCCCGAACACCCCGGTCCCCGCTCTGCTCGGTGACCCCCGTGACGTGCCGAAGGAGGAGCGCCCGGCGTTCGGCTCGATCCTGCTGGTGCTCCTGCTGCCGCTGGTGCTGATCTTCTTCAACACCGCCTTCTCGACGCTGAACGAGCAGGGCACCGTCGGCGAGGGGAACTTCGGCTTCCAGCTCTCCCGCCTGATCGGGGCGACCCCGGTGGCGCTGGCGCTGTCCGCGCTGCTGGCGATGCTGCTGCTGTACGTGATCCCGCGGCGCCGCCGTGGCGAGCAGATCGGCGGCCTGCTGGAGGATCTGGTCGACGACGCCCTGGCACCCGTCTGCTCGATCATCCTGATCACCGGCGCCGGCGGTGCGTTCGGCGAGATCCTCACCCAGACCGGGATCGGCGGGGAGGTCGCCGAAGGGCTCGACACGCTGGGCCTGCCGCTGATCGTCGCCGCGTACATGGTCACCATGGCGATGCGCGTGGCGCAGGGATCGGCGACCGTCGCCGCCACCACCGGTGCCTCGATCATGGCCCCGGCGATCACGGCCGGTGACTTCGGCTCCGTCGGCGTGGCCGCCGTGATCATCGCGATCGGCGCCGCCTCCATCGGCTGGTCGCACGTGAACGACTCCGGCTTCTGGCTCATCGGCCGGTTCTGCGGCTTCGATACCGTGACCACGTTCAAGACCTGGTCCGTGGTCGGCACGACCATCTCCCTGGTGGCCTTCGCGCTCTCCAGCGTGGTGTTCGTGATCGCCGCCTGACGGACGCTGCCTGAGGAGGTCCTCGTGTCCGAGAGCACCGATCGTCGACTGCTGGTCCTCGACGACGACCCCACCGGGTCGCAGTGCGTCGCCGGCGTGGACGTCGCCTTCGATCTCGACCCCGAGATCCCCGTCGGCGTCCTCGCACAGCCCGGCTCGGCCTGTTTCGTGCTGACCAACACCCGGGCGCTCGACGAGGCGGAGGCGGTCGCGCTGAACCGGCGAGTTCTGGCCGGCGTGCTGGAGTCGCCGGTCGCGCGCAAGGGTCTGCACGTGGTCTCCCGCTCGGACTCGACGCTGCGCGGGCACGTGATCGCCGAGCCGGCCGCGATCGCCGATGAGCTCGCTGCCCACGGCGTGGATGTCGACGCGATCCTGTTCGTGCCGGCGATGCTCGAAGCCGGTCGGTACACCGAGGACGACGTGCACTACGCGGTCGTCGGCGGCGAGGCGAAGCCTGTGGAGGACACCGACTTCGCCCGCGACGCCACCTTCGGGTACACCCACTCCGGCCTGCGCGACTTCCTCGAGGAGCGCTCCGGGGGAGCGGTGCGGGCGGCCGACGTGCTCTCGATCGGGCTCGAGGACATCCGCTCCGGTGGCGCGGACCGTGTGCACGAGATCCTCGCAGCTGCCCGCGGCCGCCGCTGGGTCGTCGTCAACGCCACCGAGTACTCCGACATGGAGGTCGTGGCCGAGGCCGTGGGCCGGATGGAGGCAGAAGGCAGGACCGTGATCACGCGGTGCGGGCCCTCCTTCGTCCGACCGCTGGCCGGGCAGACGGGCGCGAGAGTGGTCGAGCCGAGCTCCATCACGATCCCCGAGGGGCGCCTCGACCATGGTCTGGTCGTCGTCGGCTCCCATGTGGGCCTGACGACGACCCAGCTGCGCGCTGCTCAGCAGCGCGGCACCCTCGTCGAGGTCGAGCTGGACGTGCCCTCCCTGCTGGACGAGCGCCGCGACCAGCACCTCGCCGACGTCACCGCCCGGGTGCGAGAGACCCTGCAGGCGCAGGACTGTGTGCTCTATACCAGCCGCGATCTGGTGCGCACCGATGATCCCGCCGAGTCCCTCGCCATCGCCCGCAGCGTCTCCGAGGCCGTGGTCGAGGTGGTCCGCCGCGTGCGCGAGGCTCGACCCGCCTGGGTGGTCGCGAAGGGCGGCATCACCTCCCACGAGGTCGCCGCCTCCGGGCTGGGCATCCGCCTCGCCGAGGTGGTGGGCCAGTTCTGGCCCGGCCAGGTCTCCCTGCTGGCCGCACAGGAAGCGCCCGAGGAAGTCATGGGCATGCCCTACGTCGTCTTCCCCGGCAACGTGGGCGGAGAGCAGGGCCTCGCCGAGGTGGTCGAGCGCCTCAGCGCGGCGGTCCCGGGGCGCTGACCCAGGCGCTCCGGGCCGCCTCGGCAGACGGAGTACCCCTGCGGGCGGAAGTCTCCCACCTCTATCCGGCGGAGCTGCGCGTGGCCGGCAGGATCGTGGAATTCGTCGACCGGCGCACCGGCGGCGGACTTCCCGACGGCGAGGCCGTGCCCGTGGCTCTGTATCTGGTCACCGCGGGCTTCTCGGGCGGGTACCTCTCCTCGACCTACCGGATGACCGGGATGATCTCCCAGCTGTTCGACGTCCTGGATCAGGTGCTCCACGCGCCCATCGATCGTGACTCCGTCAACGCCGCCCGCTTCATCGCGCATCTGCGCTACTTCTTCGTGCGTGCGCACGAGCAGCGACAGCTGGACGACGACTCCGACCGTCTCGGCGGCGCCGTGCGGGAGGCCTTCCCCGAGGCGTACGCGGCGGCGCGGCGCCTACGCATGGTGATGGAGCTGCGCCTCGGCCAGGCGCTCAGCGACGCCGAGCTCACCTACCTCACCGTCCACGTGGCGCGGATGGTCGATGAGGCTGGCGCGGAGCAATAAGCCCTTTTCCGCGGCGTTTCCGTCTCAGCCCTTCGTCGCTCCCGCGGTGAGGCCGCCGACGATGAAGCGCTGCAGGAGCATGTACAGCACCAGGATCGGCACCACGGCGATGAGGATGCCCGCGGCCAGCCCTGTGTAGTTGGTGGCGAATTGACCCTGGAAGTTCAACAGGCCCAGAGGGATCGTCCGGTTGCCCTCGGAACTCAGCAGTGACAGGGCCAGGAACAGCTCGTTCCAAGTCGCCACGCCGTCGAGGATTCCCACGGTGATGATCGCCGGGATGGACAGCGGGACCACGACGCGGAAGAAGATGCGGGCGTCGCCCGCGCCGTCCAGACGTGCCGCTTCGAGCAGATCATCCGGGACCCGCCGGAAGAAGGACTGCAGGATGAGCACCTGCAGCGGCATGCCGAACGCGATGTACGGTGCCATGATCCCGAGGATGCTGTCAGTCATGCCTGCTGAGCGCAGCATCGTGAACAGGGGCACGATCGCAATGTAGATCGGCACCGTCATCCCGAGCACCACTACGAACAGCACCGCGTTGCGGAAGGGGAACTCGAGCTTCGCGAGGGAGTACGCGATCAGCGAGGCGAACACGACGCCGAGCGGCACTTTGACCAGCAG
Organism: Brachybacterium sp. GCM10030252; assembly: GCF_042666535.1. Lineage (NCBI taxonomy): Bacteria > Bacillati > Actinomycetota > Actinomycetes > Micrococcales > Dermabacteraceae > Brachybacterium > Brachybacterium sp. GCM10030252. Next base: position 298,523 of record NZ_JBHTDM010000006.1, read on the forward strand.
CAGGATCAGACTGTTGCGATAGGCCGTGCCGAACTGCCCGGCATCCCACGCCTCGGGGAAGTTGACCAGGGTGAACTCAGAGGGCCAGGACAGCGGCCCGTGCGAGATGAAGTCGGCCAGCGGCCGCAGCGACGTGGTCACCAGGAGCAGCAGCGGCGCGATCCAGAACAGGGCGGCGACGGCTATGGCGGCGCTGACCGCGAGGCGTCCCGTCGGGCGGCCTCGCCCGCTGCGGGTGGCCTTCCCGGTCGGGACGGTGCGGCGGGTCGGGGACACAGTCGTACTCATCAGTTCCTCACCTGCGATCGGACATAGGGGACGCCCACCCCGACGGCGACGACCGTGATCACCACGGCGATCGCGGTGCCGTAGCCGGCGTTGAAGTACTGGAAGACATTCGCGTACATCCACGTGCCCATGACCTGCGTGGCGTACCCAGGGCCGCCGTAGGTCATGGCGTAGACGAGATCGAAGACCTTGAACGACTCGATCACCGACAGCGCCAGCACGATGTAGTGGGTGTCCTTCAGACTGGGGAAGGTGACTCCCCAGAAGCGCTGCCACCGGTTCGCGCCGTCGACCTGAGCCGCCTCGTAGAGCTCGCTCGGGATGCTCTGCAGTGCGGCCAGGTAGAGCAGCATGGGGAAGCCGGTGCGAACCCACACGGCGGGAACCATGACTGCCCAGATCGCGGTCGAGTCCTGGCCGAGCCAGCTCTGGGCCAGTGCGTCCAGGCCGACGGCCGAGAGGGCCGTGTTGATCGCTCCCTCGCTGGGGTCGTACAGCCAGGCCCAGATGCTGGCGATCGACACCAGGGGCAGCACGGCGGGGGTGTAGAAGATCGTGCGGAACACCGGTGACGTGCGGGAGCTGCGATTGAGCAGCACCGCCAGGAACAGACCCAGAGCCATGGGGAGCACGATGGTCACCAGGCACCACAGCAGATTGTTCACAGCGGCGATGCCGACGACCTTGTCATTGAGCATGGCGGTGTAGTTGTCCAGCCCGACGAAACTGCGCTGGGGGGAGAGCCCGTCCCAGTTGGTGAAGCTGGTCATCATCGCTGAGATGACTGGCCAGACCAGGAACACCAGGTAGAACACCAGGCCGGGCAGTGCGAAGGTCCACGGCACCCACGGGCTGCTCCGTCGAAGGGGGCGTTGTCGCTCGCTCCCGGGGCGCCGGGACGAACGGGGCTCGTGCGGCACGAGAGGAGCGGCGGAGGCGGCGGTGGTCATCGGGAATTCCTCCAATCGGTGAGGACCTGCTCCATCTCTCTCGCGGCATCCGGTGGCGAGGTCGAGCCCTGCAGGACTCCTGACTGGACTGCGTAGTAGCTGTCCGATTGCGCCTTGGGCAGCGCCTGGTCCTGGATGGTGTAGATCGGGCTCTCGGTGCGGATCCGGCTCCACTGCGCGCTGAGAGGGAACTCGTCCTCATCCGGTGGGGCGGCCAACGTCGCCGAGGACGTGTTCTGCAGCGCGCGCTGGACGTCGGCCTGCATGAGGAAGTCGAGCATCTCGGCCGCCTCGTCGGGGCGGCTGGAGGTCTCGGAGATCATGAAGCCCTCGACGAACCCGGAATGGCGCACCACGTCGTGGTCCGTGGGAAGAAGGAACGTCGTGAAGTTCTCCGGAGGCTGGCCCGAGGGAACGATGTTGCTGGCCTCGATCCAGGGCCCGCTCAGGGTGTATGCGGCCGTGCCCTGGACGAAGGTCATCTCCGCATCGGCCGGGTCGATGCCCAGCGCCCCGGGCGCGATCCATTCCCGGTCGGCCCAGGTGCGGAACAGATCGAACGCCTCGACCACCTCGGGCCGGTCCCAGCTCTCCTCCGCCAGCAGCAGCGCATCGTGCAGCTGAGGTCCGGCGGTCACCTCCAGCAGATACTCGAACAGGCGCATGATGTGCCAGCCGTACTTCCCGCCCATGCCGGCTGGAGTGACACCGATGTCCAGGACCGCGTCGTTGAGCTGTTCGAGCTCGTCGTACGTCGTCGGGATCGCGGCGCCTGCGTCCTCAAGGATCGTGGCGTTGCACCAGGCGCCGATGGAGGAGATCTTCAGCGGGACGCCGTGGCGGTGGCTGGCGAACGTCATCCCCTCGACGCCCGGTTCGCTGAAGATCTGCTCCCAGCCGTACTGCTCGTAGTACTCATCCAGATTCAGCACCAGCCCTGCGTCGACGAAGGGCCCCCCGATCATCCCGCCCCAGATGCGCCACACATCAGGTGCGTTGCCCCCGAGGATCCGGGTGCGGAGCTTGTCGGGGAACTGGGCCGCACCCGAACCGGGCACGGTGTCGAGCGAGAACCGTGTCCCGCCGGACTCCTCGAAGGCGTTCAGCTGCTCCTGCATGAGTCCGGCCTCGGAGACGTCGTCGTAGGTCAGCAGGGACATCGCTCCGGTCGCTCCGGTGGCGCCGACCCCGCTGCCGCAGGAACTGAGGCCGACGGCGGGAAGTGTCAGCGCGCCGCCCAGCACCGCCCGCCGGCCGACGGATGGGAGCGCATGCGCTGTGCGGGTACTCATGAGGCGCCCTTGTCGGACGCCGCGAATCGCCGCAGCTTCGCGAAGAAGTCCTCGAGCAGGTAGCGGGTGTCGAACTGCTCGCACACCCGCACCGTGTGCTCCAAACCCGGGACCATGCCGCCCTCCTCGCCGAATAGCGGGGCCGGCACAGTGCGTACGACGGCACCGGACGGATTGAGCATGAGGCCGATGGCGGGGGAGTCACCGAGGGATCGGTGCTCCATGGGTTCCTGGGGCCACGTGGCGTTCCATTCCTTCAACTGCCGCACGAGATACTCGCCGAGGGGGCCGCAGGGCGAGACCTTTTCGTCGAGTTCGGCATAGCCGACGGAGACCATCCGGTACGCGGTCCGAGGCACCTGCCAGAGGCGGATCCCTGATCGGAACACCACGTTTGCGGCGGCGATGTCGTTCTTCAGATTGAACTCGATGCCCTCGCCCGGCTCGGCGGTCCCATACCCCGGGCCGCCGATCCAGATCACCGTGGTGTCGGTCGAGGCGATGCTGGGATCGCGCAGCAGAGCGTCGGCCATGTTGGTCAGAGGGCCGAGAAAGGCTATCTGCAATGGTCCCTCGTCCTGCTTGTGAGCCTCGTCGATGATGAGCTGTGCGCCGTCGGATCCGATGGGCGTCTGCTCGTCGGAGAGGGCTGCGGGGGCTCCGTTGGCGACGGGGACGTCCGGCATGTGGAGAAGGTCGAGCAGCAGGTCGATCTCGGCTCGGCTGTCGAGCATGCTCGTGGACGAGCGTCCCTCCCCGAAATGTGCGGCGATCAGGCCGCGGACGTCGAGCGTCTCGGACAGCAGCGCGTGGACGATGGCGAACTGGTCGTCCGCCTCGTTCTTTGCATCGGTGTCGATGAGGACGCGGCGGGCGCGGGGTGCGGTCTGGCTGAGAGCGTTCATGAGATTCTCCTCTGGTGATCTGGGGATGCCGGCCCTGCGGCCGACGGTGGGTGAGGCAGGTCAGGCGAGCGCCTGCCAGCTGTCGAACTCGCGGAGCTTGAGGAAGTAGTCATCGACCATGAGGCGGGTATCGACGCGGGTGTACACGCGCATCGGCCGTGAGCCGGCGCGAGCGTGATAGGTGCCGTCCTCCGTGATCCCGGGCGTCGGGCGTCGCACATAACTGCTCGAGGACGGGTCCGGCTCGAAGAGCGATTGCAGAGCGGTCAGCAGCACCAGGGGCGAGTCACCGAGGACGTAGGTACCGGTACCACCGCGGCCGCGGCCCGCGACCTGCTCGACGACTTCGCGCGTCTCCTCATACAGGTACTGGCCCAGGGACCCCGTCGTTGCCACGTGCAGCCGCAGCTCGGCGTCGGAGACGAGGCACTGGCGGTAGGTGTCGCGGGCAACCTGCCAGATCGTGAGCTCCTGGGTCTCGAACACTGTCTGAGCTGCAGCGAGGTCGACCTGGAGGTTGTACTCGATCGGCATCGCATCCGGTGGCGGCACCGCGAGGTCCGGATGCTCGGCCCCGCCGATCCAGATCAAGGTCATCCGTGCGGCGATCTCCGGTCGCAGCAGCAGCGCCGAGGCGAGGTCGGTGAGCCCGCCGCCGGCGGCGTAGAACAGGGGTGCGTCGGTGTCCTCGCGGAGTGCTTCGGCGATGATCGCGTCGGCAGCCGGAGAGGGGGAAGGCGTTCGGAGATCGGGCAGGGGATGGTTCGACCCCTCGTGGACGATGTCATGGGCGTCGAGGCCCATGCGCGAGAGGACGTCGTGTGCCACGGCCGTGGCATTGCGTGCCGAGTGCGGCCCGGGGTCGAAGGGGTCTCCCTCGCGCAGATGCGAGCCGATGACGGCTCTGATGTCGACGGTCGGGGAGAGGAGGTGGTGGACGAGCTGGTGCAGGTCGTCGGGATCCCCCGAGAAGTCGTTGTCGATGAGCACCCGCGGACGGGTTCCCACCGGAGTGGACAGGGACTGCCACGGCGTCTCGCCCAGGCGCCACCGGCGCTCGGCGGGCTCGGCGGGCCGAGGGGGGATACGTGTCATCGTCGACCTCGTCTTTTCACGATGACGACGTCATAGTCGTCAACCGGTTGACCAATATCTGTGATCGATCACCGAGGCTAGCATGTGATCGATCGCATGCCCAGTGGGTGGCGCGGATTCCTCTCCGGCCATCCGCGCGACGACGAAGGGACTACACGTGAGCGCTCCGCGGATACCGACGGGACAGACACTCTCGCGGCCGAGGCGGCCCGGCATGGCCGATGTCGGACGGCGCGCAGGGGTCTCGGCGCAGACCGTCTCGCGGTACGTCTCGGGCTCGGGCTACGTCGGGGAGGCGACGCGGGCGAAGATCGCCTCCGCGATCGCGGAGCTCGGATATCGACCCCACCGTGCGGCCGGCAGCCTTCGGGGGCGACATTCGGGCACGGTGGGTGTGCTGACGGTCGGGGAACTCGTCCACGGCAGCACCCAGATCCTGACCGGGCAGAACCGTGGCGCCCGGGACCTGGCGCTGACCCTGCTGGTCGCCCAGGTCGAGACGGAGCCTGGGAACGAGGGCTGGCCTGCCGAGGTCCGCCGCGCCGTCGACCACTTCCTCTCCGCCCCGGTCGACGGCATCATCGTCGTGACCTCGAGGGCGGGAGTCGACGAGCTTCTCGAGGAGGCCCGGTCCGAGGTGCCGGTGATCAACCTGTCCGAGTATTCGCGTCGTGGAGCCTCCGGCGACCCGACGCACTCCTACCAGGCGGGGCTCAGCGCCACCCGGCACCTCATCGAGTGCGGCCACGCGTCGATCGTCCACGTCGGCGGGCCGCGGACCCGTACCGAGGGGCTGGAGCGGGAGCGGGGGTACCGCGATGCGATGTGCGAGGCCGGGCTCGCGCCGGTCAGCATCGGCGACGCCCGCGATTGGTCGCCCGCTCCCGGCTACGAGGCCGGGCTCGCCGTCGACACCTCCAGCTTCACCGGCGTCTTCGCCGCGAATGACGAGCTCGCTCTGGGGTTCCTCAGCGCTATGGAACGGCGTGGCCGGAGGGCGCCGGAGGACTATTCGATCGTCGGCGTCGACGACATGCCCGCCGCCCGCTACTTCTCTCCACCGCTGACCACGGTGCGTCTGGACTTCCAGCAGCTCGGCAGGGCCTCCGTGCACGTTCTCCACGAGCGTGTGCGGGAGGGCGAGTCGGTCTCGCGACCGCACATCGCCCCACAGCTGGTGGTGCGCGACTCGGCGGGCCCGCCGCCCGCGAGCTGATCGACCTCCGGGCGGTCGGTCAGGAGCGGCCCGCGGCCTGAACTCTCAGGCGGGTCCAGTCGAACGCGTCCAGATCCGCTTCGCGCGTCGGAGCGCCGTCGGCAGCGAGACGCACCGTGCGTGGGCGACCGGAGAGGTTCGCGACCAGGATCGTGTCGGTCCCCCGGCTGCGGGAGCCCATCGCCCAGAGCACACCGTCAGCACTCGTCCCGCTCAGCAGCACACCCTCGTCGAGCTCGGCGACGGCCGCGAGCGCTGCATGGACTGGCAGCGGCGTGCCCTCCGTGGTGCGGATGCCGCGCGGGCCCCACTCCTCGAAGTACGTCAGGGATCCGACGCCCGGGAGCGCGAGGGCGGCCGCGCTCGCCACGGTCCACGCGGCCAGCTCCGGAGCGGATTGCCGGGCGTCGTCCGCTCCGGTGAGCTGGGCGCCGTACCCCTCCGCCAGGTCGGTGCGGACCGGCGTTGGCGCGGCCGACGTGGCGACGTTGTTGAAGCGTGGGCGCAGGGTCACCGGGCCGATGTGCACCGGGAGGTCCGGTGCCCGTGAGGTGGCGTTCTCGGCGATGACCCTCTGCATCGCCACGGCTTCGACGAGCTGTTCTGTCTCCAGGGTGTGGAACAGCGGTGTGGTGGGGAAGACGAGCCCATCCAGATACGTCGTGTCGACCCGGTCCCACTGGCGATTCAGTTCCGTGTAGTGGGACCGGGACCCGCCGACGATCGGGGTCCGTGGAGGCAGGGCCTCCCGGAGCGCGGTGACAAGCTGCGAATCGGAGACGTGGGAGTCCGTATCGACGATGCCGACCCATCGCACATGCGCCCCGGTCAGGCCCTGGGCCACCCGTTCGATGTGTGATCGCTGCGGTGGGGACGGGCTGACCACCATCACGGAGAGATCCTCGGCCCCGAGCAGCGCGCGCTCGAGGGCGGCGGGCCACGACGGGTCCCTCAGGTCCAGCTCGACATGCCGATGGGCGGCGACCGGGTCGTGTGCCTTCGGGCCGGGGCCCGGTGCCGTCGCTGCCCCGATGGCGATGGTCGGGAGCGAACCGGAGGCAGTGAGCCGGAGGGTCTCCACCCGCGCAGGCCCGGCCGGCGCGGGTGCTGTCGGCGAATCGGAGGCGTCGGCCACGACGGTCACGCGCTGCCGGATCCGCTCTCCGGGCTCCAGGGTGTAGGGGAACGGCCGGTCCAGCGAGCGGTTGTACGTCTTGTAGGAGGCGTCGGACCAATTCCGCTGGTCCTCCATCTCGAATTCGTCGCCCTCGAGGTCCACGCGCAGCGCGATGCTGTGATCGCACCATGCCAGCGACGCGATTCCGCGGGCGGGCTGATGTGGGCTGATGGCGACCGGGAACCGCAAGCGCTCGACCTCGCCGTCCGCATGCCTGACCTGCAGGGGCTCCCCGGCCAGGGACGGCGGATGGAGCACCACGAGACCGGTACGGTTCGTGTGCGAGCGCGAGCGGCTCTCCGCCTCGAGGGTGACGATGAGTCGGTTCCCGCGAGCTTCGACATTCAGGCGTCCCGCGAGGTCGACGCCGCGGTCGTCGATGTCGAGGTCGATCGTCAGCGTTGATGCCTCGGAGGTCATGCGGGGCCGAGCTGGCCACGCCGTCTTCCAATCGGCGTCGCGAGCGACCGCACGGATCCCGCGCAGGATGAGCTTTCCGTCGCAGCGGACATCTGCCAGCTCATCGCCCCGCACGTCCAGGGACCAGCGCCCGGCGCTCCAGCGCCGACCCGAGGGTACCGGGCCCCATGCCGGAGAAGGGATACCTGGCGTCGGGTCTGGCGGCGCGGTCATAGCGCGGTCATGCCTCCGTCGACCGCGAACAGCGAACCCGTGGCGAAGGCGCCGTCCTCGCCGGCCAGGAAGACCATGATCCCTTCCACGTCCTGCGCGGTTCCCGGCCGGCCCAGTGGGATCCTGCTGGTGATCGCGGAGCGCTCCTCCGCGTTCGCGGAGATCGTGGAGACGAGAGGGGTCTCGGTGTAGGCGGGGACGACGGTGTTGACGCGAATCCCGTCGGCGGCGTACGCGGCCGCGACGGTGCGGGTCAGTCCGTGGATACCGGCTTTCGTGGTGCTGTACGCGGTGAAGTCGTTGCCCTCGCCGGTCAGGCCCGTCGGACTGCCGGTGACGATGATGGAGCCGCCGCCGCGTCGCAGCATCGAGCGGACCGCGTGCTTGACGGTGAGCATCGTGCCGGTGAGGTTTACCGTGACCGTGCGCTGCCAGACGTCCAGGTCGAGCTCGGCGATCTTCGCGTCCTGTCCGAATAGCTGGACCCCCGCATTCGCGACGACCACGTCAGGCGCCCACCCACTCGACTCCAGTTCCGCGAAGGCGCGCTCCAGCCCGGGCTCGTCGGAGATGTCGACGGCGAGGGTACGGACGCGATCGTCCCCGAGATCCTCAGTGAGGCTCGTCGTGGTCTCGGCAGCGGCCTCCGCGTCACGGTCGGCGACTACGACCCGAGCGCCTTCCCGGGCGAACCGGGCGGCGACGGCCCGTCCGATGCCGGAGGCGGCCCCGGTGACGAGAGCGGTGCGGGAAGCAAGGCGTGGCATCAATGGATCATCCATTCCAGGCGGTCAGCGGTGCGGTGCTGCGGTGCACGAGCCGGTCATCGGCCAGGCCGCTGCCGCCAGTGTGCCCAACCGGTTGACCAATTGGCAAGCACGTAGCGCATTCCGGGGAGCGAGCTACCCGTCAGCCACGTCCACCCACGCCCGCTCGGCCGCGGACCGCACGATCGCCTCGCACACCTCGGCGGCGTGCACCCCGTCGGCCGCGGACGGCGCGAGCGTGGTCCCGGACGTCACGTCGGAGAGGAAGCGGGCCGCCTCGATCGCCTTGAGGTCGTCGAAGCTCAGCGGGATGCCGGGGCCGGGCTGGAAGCGGGCGTACTCGCCGTGGCCGGCGCCGGTGAGCACCGTGGTGTAGCCGTGCTCGAGGCCGCCGTCGCCGATCATCACCTCGAATTCGTTCATCCGGGTGAACGACCAGCGGGCGGAGCCTTCGGTGCCGTACAGCTCCAGGGCGTAGTCGCTGCGGTGGCCACGGGCCACGCGGGAGGACTCGAGCGTGGCGTGGGCGCCGCCGGACAGTCTCGCCAGTGCGGCCACCCAGTCCTCGTTGCCGACCGGGCCGCGCTCCTCGCCGATCTCCATGCCGCCGTGGCCCACGCCTGCGGAGGTCGGGATCGGCCGTTCGGGGATGAACACGTCGGTCATGGCGCTGACCTCGGTGATCTGCTGGCCGGTGACGTAGCGGACCAGGTCGGCCCCGTGGGAGAGCAGGTCCCCGATCACGCCCGCCCCGGCCTTGGCCCGGTCGTAGCGCCAGGTCAGCGGCCCGTCGGGGGAGGAGGCGTAGTCGGCGTACAGCCAGCAGCGCACGTTCGTCACTCGCCCCAGCCGGCCGGGGCCGACCAGCTCGCGCAGGTGCGCGATCGCGGGCGCGTGGCGGTAGTTGAAGCCGACGGCGGTGGCGACCCCGGCGTCGTCGGCCGCCTCGCGGATCTCGCGGGACTGCGCCGCAGAGACGCCCATCGGCTTCTCGATCCAGAACGGCGTCCCCGCCCGGGCGGCGGCGAGGGCGAGGTCGCGGTGGAGGAAGTTCGGCGAGCAGATCGAGACGGCTTCGACGTCTGGGTCGGCGAGGACCTCGTCGATGTTCTCGGCCGCCCGCTCGAACCCGAGCTGCTCCGTGGCCGCCTGCTGGTTCGCCGGAAGCGGGTCGGCCGCCGCCACCAGCCGGGGCCGCACGCCGAGCTCGGGGAAGCGGGCGGCGATGCGCTGGTAGGACGTGGCGTGCAGGCGGCCCATCCAGCCCAGGCCCACGACGCCGACGCCGATCTCGCGCGGGGTGCTCATGCGTCGATCATTCCCCACCGATCACTCCCCGCCGAGCTCTGCGAGGATCCGCTCGCGCATGCGCACGTTGATCTCGTCGGCGTGCTCCTCCCAGCCGAAGACGCACACCGTCACCGGTCCGTCGTACTCGCGCTCGCGGAGGTAGGCGAAGGCGGCGTCCCAGTCGATCTCGCCGTGGCCGATCTCGTTGTGCTGGTGGATGCGGGCGTCGACCCCGGGCGGGTTCATGATGTACCGGTTGCCCACGTTCGCCGTGTGGTCGAAGACGTCGGCGATGTGAAGGTGTGCCAGGCGCTGACCGGCGTAGTCCATCATCTCGCGCGGGTCCCGGGCGCCGCGGCCCAGGTGGAAGGCGTGCGGGAAGCAGAACTCGTAGTTCAGCCAGTCGCGGTCCACGCCGCGGATGATCTGCACGGCCCGGTCGTTGTCCTCGACGAAGTCGTAGGGGTGCGCCTCGATCGTGCACTCGATCCCGTACTGCTCGAACACCGGGCCCAGCTGCTCCATGGACCGGTAGAACTGGTGCTCGCTGCGCCGCGGCTCGTTCGGGTCCCCCGAGAGCTCGGTCGCGATCAGCGGCACCTCGAGGGCGTCGGCGATCTCCAGCAGCCGCCGCCAGTTGCGCACCTGCGCCTGTCGCTCCTGCTCATCGGTCGCCGCCCAGTCGAAGACGGGGTTCAGCGCGTGGATCCGTACCCCGGTCTCCGCCATCGCCTGCCTGACCTCGGCGATCTGGTGACGATCGACCTTGGGGTAGTGGTGCCACTCGTGGAAGTCGGCTCGCGGGGACAGCTCGAGGTAGCGGTAGCCGAGCTCGGCCGCCTTGTGCAGCTCCTCGGCGACCGACAGCTGCGGGTGGTACATGCTCGGATCCAGCAGCACCTTCACCATGGCTCAGCGCACCCCCAGGCCGCAGTCGGCGAGGAACTCGCGGGTGGCGATCGCGTTGGGCAGCGGCAGGGACGGATCGCAGGGGTAGAGGTCCTGCTCGCAGATCACGTACAGCTCCCGGTCGAAGGTCGCCAGCTTGGCGACCAGGTCCTTCATGTCCGGCAGGCCGGCCGGCGGACGCACCGAGGCACCCTTGGCCACGGCCTCCCCGAACGGCCAGTCCTTCTCGTGCGCCTCACGCGTGAGGTCGGGGTCGAACGCCTTGATGTGCACGTAGCCGATCCGCTCGGGGTACTCGTCGATCATCGCCAGCGGATCCCCGCCGCCGTAGACGATGTGGCCCGTATCCAGGCAGAACGAGACCAGCTCCGGGTCGGTCGCCTCGAAGATCCGGGCGATCTCCTCGGGGGTCTCGATGTGGCTGTCCCCGTGGGGGTGCAGTACCATCGTCAGCCCGTAGTCCTCCTTCAGGAGCCTGCCGAGCCGGTTCGCGTTCTCGACGTACAGCCGCCAGGCCTCCCCGGTCAGCTCCCGCTGGTCGGTGAACTCCCAGGTCTTGTCGTCGCGGTACAGCGGCGGCAGGTGCACCATGTACTCGGCGCCGACGGCCGCGTGGGTCTCGGCGATCGCCCGGAAGGTGCGCTCGGTCTCGGGCCAGGCGTCCTCCTGGTGCAGAACGCCCCAGCCGGTGCCGGCCACGACCCGGAACCCGTGCTCGTCCATGACGGACTGCAGCTGCTTCGCATCCTGCGGGAAGTACCCCCAGGGCCCCGTCTCCATCACGGAGAACCCGGCTTCGGCCATCTCTCCCAGCGCGGTGCGCCACGGGATCTGCTTCTCGTCCTCGGGGAACCACACGCCCCACTGGTCGGGGCACACCCCGATGGTGAGATTGTCGTACGGCGGCTCGGGGTTGCGTGAGCGGTCGGTGGGGCCTGCGGGAGCAGCGGTCACGGCGATGATCTCCTTCGGTCGGGAAGCGGGGCGGCGGTGGGGGAGGCGCCGGTCAGTCGTGGGTCGGGAAGCTCATCGAGCTCTCCAGGTGCTCGTCCTGGTGGGGCCAGCGGGTGGTGATCGCCTTCTGCTTGGTGTAGAAGCCGACGGCCTCGGGGCCGTGGGCGTGGTGCTCGCCGAACAGCGAGTCCTTCCAGCCGCCGAAGGAGTAGTAGCCCACGGGCGTCGGGATCGGCACGTTCACGCCGATCATGCCCACCTGCACCTCCTCCTGGTAGCGCCGCGCGTAGTGGCCGGACCCGGTGAAGATCGCGGTGCCGTTGCCGAACGGCGAGGAGTTCACCAGGTCGAGGGCCTCGTCGAAGTTGGGCACGTGCATGACCACCAGCAGCGGGCCGAACACCTCGTCGGTGTAGGTGGGATGGGTGCGGTCCAGATCGGTGATGACCGTCGGGCCCACGAAGTTCCCGTTCTCGTACCCCTCAACCACCAGGGAGCGGCCGTCCACCAGCACGGTGGCACCGGCCTGCTCGGCCTCGTCGGTCATCCGGATCACCCGGTCGCGGGCCTCGGCCGTGATCACCGGCGGCATATCGGTCTCGGGGGAGTCGCCGGGACCGACGACCAGCTTCTCCGCCTCGGCCCGGATGGCCTCGAGGAAGGGCTCGTGCGCATCACCCACCGTGACCGCGACCGGGACGGCCATGCAGCGCTCGCCGGCGGAGCCGAAGGCCCCCGAGGCGATCTGGCCGGCGGCGAAGGCGATGTTCGCATCCGGCATCACCACGGCGTGGTTGTTGGCGCCGCCGAGTGCCTGGACGCGCTTGCCGGCCGCCGTGGCGGTGGCGTGGACGTGCTTCGCGATCGGGGTGGAGCCGACGAAGGAGACCGCGGCGATGCCGTCGTGGGTGCACAGCGCATCGACCGTCTCCTTCCCGCCGTGGACGACCTGGAAGACGCCGTCGGGCAGCCCGGCCTCCTGGTAGAGCCGGGCGACGATGTTGGAGGCCGACGGGTCGCGTTCGGAGGGCTTGAGGAGGAAGGCGTTGCCGGTCGCGATGGCGATCGGGTGCATCCAGAACGGCACCATGGCCGGGAAGTTGAAGGGGGTGATGCCGGCGACGACGCCGAGCGGCTGACGCATGGTGTGGGCGTCCACGCCGCTGGAGACGTTCTCGGAGAAGCCGCCCTTGAGGTCCTGGGTGATGGAGGTGGCGAACTCGAGGGTCTCCAGACCGCGGGCGATCTCGCCCTTGGCGTCACCGAGGGTCTTGCCGTGCTCGCGGGTGATCGCGGCGGCGATCTCGTCGGTGTGCTCGAGCATCAGCTGGCGCATCCGGTAGAGGATCTGGGTGCGCTTGGCCAGGGAGACCCGGGCCCAGTCCCGCTGCGCGGCCGCGCCCGCCCGTACCGCCTCGTCGACCGTGGCAGCATCGCCGAGGTGCAGGGTGCCCACCTCCTCGCCGGTGGCGGGGTTCAGGATCGGCTGGGTGGAGCCGGTTCCGGCGCTCTCGCGCCCACCGATCCAATGGGTGATCTCGTAGCTCATGCGAATCTCCTGGTGCAGTGAGGGTGGCCGACGGGGCGGTGTCGCCGGTCAGAGGTAGTGGCGCTGCGGGGCGAGGTCCGCCTCGTACTCGGCGCGGGCGGCGCGGGTGGAGTCCAGGCGCGCGGTGGCCGAGACCGGCACGTCCCACCAGCCGCTGCCGGGCGGGTGCGGGCCGTACAGGTCGGTGTTGACCACGATCGCGGTGGCCCGCGTGCGCGCCGTCGCCCGGCGATAGGCCTCCCGGAAGGCGTCGGTGCTGGAGACCTCGTCGACCTCCAGCCCGTACGAGCGGATGTTCGCCGGAATGTCGAAGGGCAGCTTCTCGCCGTCGAGCAGACCGGTCTCCTTGTCGCGCAGGCGGTACTTCGTGCCGAAGCGCTGGGAGCCGTGGGACTCCGACAGCGAGCCGATCGAGGACCAGCCGTGGTTCTGGAGGATCACGAGGATGACCTTGACGTCCTCGGCGACGAGGGTGGCGATCTCCTGCGGCGCCATCTGGAAGGTGCCGTCGCCGATGATCGCGACCACCTCGCTGTCCGGGGCGGCCATCTTCGCGCCGAGCGAGGCGGGCAGCTCGTAGCCCATGCACGAGTAGCCGTACTCCAGGTGGTACTGCAGCGGGGACCGTGCGGTCCACAGTGCCTGGAGGTCACCGGGCATGGAGCCGGCGGCATTGAGGAGGATGTCCTCATCGCCCATCAGCTGGTTCAGGGCGCCGAAGATCTCCGTCTGCGCGGGCAGCTCCTGGTCGTGCGGCGCGAAGCAGGGCGCGATCCGCTCCTCCCACTCGCGGCGCAGACGCGCGGCGTTCTCGGCGTGCTCGGAGGGCGCCTGCCAGCCCTGCACGGCCTCGGTGAGCGCCTCGAGGCCCGCGCGGGCGTCGGCCACGACCATGGTGGCGGCGTGCTTGGCCGCATCGAACGCCTTGACGTTGAGGTTCACGAAGCGCACGTCGGGGTTGCGGAACGCGGTGTGCGAAGCGGTGGTGAAGTCGGTGTACCGGGTGCCGACGCCGATGACGACGTCGGCCTCCGCGGCCAGCGCGTTCGCGGCATCGGTGCCGGTCGCCCCGACGCCGCCGACGCTGAGGGGGTGGTCCCCGCTGATCGCGCCCTTGCCGGCCTGGGTATCGGCCACGGGGATCGAGGTGGCCTCGGCGAACGCGGTCAGGGCCTCGCTCGCCTCGGAGTAGATGGCCCCGCCGCCGGCGACGAGCAGCGGCCGACGGGCCGAGCGGATCACGGAGACCGCGCGCTCGAGCGCCGCCGGTTCCGGGACGGGCCGGGCGATGTGCCAGGTGCGCTCGTCGAAGAATTCGACGGGCCAGTCGTGGGCCTCGGCCTGCACGTCCTGCGGTAGGCAGAGAGTCACCGCGCCCGTCTCGGCGGGATCGGTGAGCACCCGCATGGCGGCCAGGGCGCTGGGGATCAGCTGCTCGGGGCGCCAGATGCGGTCGAAGTAGCGCGAGACGGGCCGGAAGGCGTCGTTGACGCTGACGTCCATGGCGCGCTCGTCCTCGAGCTGCTGCAGCACCGGGTCCACGGCGCGACCCGCGAAGATGTCGCTGGGCAGCAGCAGCACGGGGATCCGGTCGATGGTGGCCAGGGCGGCGCCGGTGACCATGTTCGTCGAGCCCGGCCCGATGGAGGCGGCGCAGGCCAGCAGCTGACGGCGATTGCGGGTGCGCGCGTAGGACACGGCCGTGTGCACCATGTTCTGCTCATTGCGCGACTGGTAGTACGGCATCGCGGCCTCGTCCTTGGCCCCGTCGCCGCGGGCGGGGTCCGTGGCGTTCTGCAGCAGTGCCTGGCCGACGCCGGCCACGTTCCCGTGCCCGAAGATGCCGAAGGTGCCCGGGACCAGGCGCTCGCGGATCCCATCGCGCTCGCTGTACTGCGCGGCGAGGAAGCGGACCAGGGCCTGGGCGACGGTCAGGCGCACCGTGCCGGCGGCGGTCGAGGTGGGGACGCTCATGCTGCCTCCGAGGAGAGGGTCGGCACCGTCGGACGCGAGCGGTTCGAGCGCGAGCGACTCGACGGTGAGTTCGTATGGGCCCAGCATGCCGATCGCGACAGGCTGTGTCAATACTTTGTCATGACAAGGCGTGCGACGACTCGTGTGTCCTGGCTCTTCGCCCGCCCGACCTGCAGGGACGGTCGGACCGGCCCTCCGCGGCGGGATTCTCGCGACAGGGGCGCCGGTGCAGGATCGCAGGGCGGAGGGCGAATCCGGGGGTACCGTTCCGGCCGGGGGTCGTGCTAGCGTCCCGCATGTTCGTCCGGATGCACCGTAAGACCGGACAAAGCGACTGCGGTTCGATACACCGTGATGACATGGCGGTCATCGTCCGATCGGTCCGCAGTCGATGTGCACAGCCCGCAGCCACCCCGTCGTACCGCTCCGACGCCGTCGCGGCCCCGATCCGCATCGTCGTCACACGGTGCCGCTCCCGGCACCGGACCGGCCCCGCGCCGGACTCACGTTCCGAGGAGGGAGCATGAGCTCACAACCCACCGCGGCCTCGCCGCGCATCCCGGACCTGGTCGAGCAGACCCCGCCGTCAGGCAAGAGGCGCCCGATCGCCCTGCTCGCCGTGGTCGCGTGCCTCGGCGGCTTCCTGTTCGGCTACGACACGGGCGTCATCTCCGGCGCCCTGCCGTACATGTACATGCCCACCGAGGCCGGCGGGCTCGGCCTGAACTCGGTGGAGGAGGGCCTGGTCGGCGGGATCCTCCTGCTGGGCTGCGCCGTCGGCGCCGTGGTCGGTGGCAGGCTCTCGGACCGCTACGGGCGCCGGCGCAACATCATCTGGCTGGCCATCGTGTTCTTCGTCGGCGCCGTGGGATGCACGCTGGCACCGAACATCTGGCTGATGTACCTCGCCCGCTTCGTGCTCGGCCTCGCCGTCGGCGGCGCCTCCACCACCGTGCCGGTGTACCTCTCCGAGTCCGCGCCCAAGGAGCAGCGCGGCATGCTCGTCGCGGTCGATCAGCTCATGATCGTCACCGGCCAGTTCGCCGCCTTCGCCACCAATGCACTCATCGCGGGGGTCCAGGGCGGCCCGACCGCAGTGGTCGAGAACGACCCCAGCGGTGCCCACCAGGCCGGCGAGAGCGTCTCGTGGGACGTGCTGGCCGGTATCGGCGGTGTCACCGTGGCCGACGGCAACGGTCACGCCTGGCGGCTGATGCTGCTGATCTGCTCGATCCCCGCGATCGCCCTGTGGATCGGGATCCGCATGATGCCGGAGTCCGCCCGCTGGCACATCCGCCGCGGCGAGATCCGGGAGGCCATCGGCTCGCTCAAGCGGATCCGTGTGCCCGGCCGGCACGACGTGGCGGCCGAGACCGCGGAGATGGTCGAGAGCCACCGGCTCGAGCAGAAGCGGCAGAAGCTCAGCCTGGGCGCGGCGTTCCGGATCCCGTGGCTGCGCTCGATCATCATCTTCGGCGGCGCGATCGCCGTGCTCCAGCAGCTGACCGGCGTGAACACGATGATGTACTACGCCCCGCGCGTGCTGATGGCCGCCGGATTCGACTCGCAGGCCTCCATCATCCTCAACGTGTTCACCGGCCTGGCCTCGGTGGTCGGTGCCGCGGCGGGCCTGTTCGCCCTGCGCCGCTTCGGCCGCCGGCAGGTGCTGCTGGTCGGTCAGGTCGTCCTGACGCTGTCGCTGCTGGCGATGACCGCGATCTTCCTGCTGGGGATCAACCCGTACCTCACCGACACCGGGGCCGTCTCCGAGGACATCCCCACCTTCGTGCCCTACCTCGTGGTGGTCGTGATCGTCCTGTTCATGCTGGGCATGCAGTCCGGCCCCGGCCCGGTGGTGTGGGTGCTGCTCTCGGAGATCTTCCCGAACGCGATCCGGGGCGCCGCGACGGGCTTCGCGGTCATGCTCATGTGGCTGGCGAACATGACCGTCACCTTCCTGTTCCCGGTGCTGATGGACGGGATCGGGCCGGTGCTGACCTACGCCATCTTCGCCGCGGTGAACATCTTCGCGGTCATCTGGTTCCTCCGCCGCGTGCCGGAGACCAAGAAGTTCACCCTGGAACGCCTCGAGTGGGAGTTCCGGGAGGCCGGCGGAGTGATCCGTCTACGCTGACAGCACCGCAGCCGATGCACATCTTTGTCTGGACAAAGCGCGTTCCCGATGGTTCGATGGAGGCATCGAGAGGCGCGGCGGCCCGGACCGATCCGCCGCCGCCCGTCCGACACCGCCGTCGACGCAGTGCTGGACACAGGCAGCACCGCAGCACACGCAGCGCAGACAGGCGCAGGCAGACATGGAGCACCTCATGGCAGCACCCGACCTCGACATCATCACCTTCGGCCGCAGCGGCGTCGACCTCTACCCGCTGGAGATCGGCAAGGGCCTCGAGGACATCACGAGCTTCGGCAAGTTCCTCGGCGGCAGCCCCACCAACGTCGCCGTCGCCGCGGCCCGCCTGGGCCGCAGCCCTGCGGTGATCACGGGCGTGGGGAACGATCCCTTCGGCCGCTACGTGGTGGGCGAGATGGAACGGCTCGGCGTCTCGGGACGGTTCGTCGTCCGCAACGACGAGCTGAACACCCCCATCACCCTGTGCGAGATCTTCCCGCCGGACGACTTCCCCCTCTACTTCTACCGCCGGCCCAGCGCCCCGGATCTGCAGGTCGCCCCGGAGCATCTCGACCTCGACGCGATCCGGGCGGTCCCGCTGTTCTGGTTCTCGGGCACCGGACTGTCCGAGGAGCCCAGCCGTTCGTCCCACCTCGCCGCCCTCGAGGCTCGTGGCCGCACCACCCACACCGTCTTCGACCTGGACTATCGCCCGATGTTCTGGGCCTCGCCGGAGGACGCCCGAGAGCACTACCGCGAGGCGCTGAAGCACACCACGGTCGCCGTCGGCAACCGGGAGGAGTGCGAGGTCGCCGTCGGCGAGACCGATCCGGAACGCGCGGCCGACGCCCTGCTCGAGGCCGGCGTGCAGATCGCCATCGTCAAGCAGGGCCCCAAGGGCGTGCTCGGCAAGACCGCCGACGAACGCGTCGTGGTCGCCCCGAATCCCATCACCGTCATCAACGGCCTGGGTGCCGGCGACAGCTTCGGCGGCTCCCTGTGCCACGGCCTGCTGGCTGGCCAGGACCTCGAGACCATCCTCACCCGCTGCAACGCTGCCGGCGCCATCGTCACCAGCCGCCTGGAGTGCTCGACTGCGATGCCCACGGGCGAGGAGATCGACCTGCTGCTGGGCGGCGGCGACCCCAATCACGGTCAGACCGTCGAGCAGATGCTCACCGCGCTGCGCAGTCGCGGCGTCGCCACGGGGGAGCAGCCCGCATGAGTTCCCTGAGTCAACCTCTAGGCCGTGAGAGCGCTGCTGTGGTCGTTTCTGTCGGTTCTGCGCCGCTCGTGGATGGTGGGGTCGTAGCACGTTCCGTC